>CANGOP010000006.1 GCA_947455595.1 Gammaproteobacteria bacterium | reverse complement strand
TCGACTTTGGGATATATCAGCCCTGCAGATTTTGAAAATCAGGGCCAATTAGCTTAAGTTGGTGTCCACGGAACCGGCAGCAGCCCACAATGCTCTATCGTCGGATCGTAGTCGTTCAGCACCTCCTGTACGTAAAGGTCCTCAATATGTTCGCCCATGCCACTGGACGGTCGTAGTACCGGCAACGCTATTCACCTGGGTCACCTCTGCACATCCGATCTCCGGAAATGGAAAGCCCGCTTTCGCGGGCATCTCCGTATGGACTAGATTGGCGTTGCTGCTTAAAGAGCTGATCGGCATTCATTGCCACCCCCTGCCTCTTTGACACGTTGTTTGAATCTCTCAACACGGCAAATATCATCACCACAAGGACATCCGCAGATTGTGTTCTCCCAGTCATCCGGTGGTTCGTGGCCTATAGGTAGGACATGCACAACGTGCCACGTTGGGCGGATTGTCCACTTGTCAATCTTTGCTCCGAGCTCTTGCTCAATAACGTTCCATATATGAACTCCGTCAATACTTTCGACGTCCTTCATCAAGAACAGGCCGGCAACTTCAGAAGTGCAATACATTTCCAGTGGTGATGATGTTGATCCGTGATTGGCCGCGATTAGTAGCCATTGTTCGTCTCTCATATAAGATCTCCTTCGTTTAGAAAATGAAAAAGCCGGCTTGTCAGGCCGGCCTATCGCTGTCGTCAGAAGCTGCTGACGGTCAGTTCGCGTTTACCTTTCCACTGACCGCACAAATAGATTGCGGTTGATGCGGTAGGGTTTTTGGGGTCTTGAAGTTTCCGTTACTCATCGCTCGTTCCTCCTCTCTTTTATGTTCGGATATCGTGATTCGATCTCACGTAAGTTCCTTATAATCTCTCGCAGCCGCACCATCCCCTCATCGGTTAGCAGACCCATTCCTCTGACCATTGCGAGGCTCGTCTCGCATGCTGCAAGAATTGCGTAAATCCCCTTAATGTCTTCCTCCATATAAATCTCCTCTAGTAGGCGCAGGGCGAAATTGCCGAGCGCAAATTAAAAGCCCGGTCGTCAGCCGGGCTCGCGTTTCTGTAGAAGCTGCTACAGGTCAGTTTGTCCGCGTCACACTCTGATATGCACGTTCATAAGCGCCTGCCTGTCCTTCTAACCATCGTCTTGGCGATTGACGCGGCTCGATTGGTATCTCGTTGAGATCCAACTGCCTTGCGATCCGGTCTACTTCATCTAGAAGCCGATTTAGCTCCTCCTGGCTGTCTGCTTGGTAGAACCTGCGGTCGTGCGTTAGCATGTCATTACATTCAAAGAACATAGATTTCTCCTTGCTGTGTATTCACCACGAAACTGTGTGTGAATCTTCGAGACGCGCGAACCCCTCCGCGGCAAAGCGGATTGCGGTCGTGCTCTACGGAATTCAGTGGGGTGACCCTGAGCGGGTCAGGCAGACGCTATAACGGGCGGGTGCCGCTGTGCGGAGTCGTTTGCTCTAAGGAGACGAGAGTCCGGCTAACGCGCCCTGCGCGGCACGCGAGCTGTCAAGCTTGGCGGGGGAAGGGGTTGGAACAGGCGCAAGCGCTTTGGGCGCAACTCGCGATCTGCGTTTTCCCCCCAATGGTTCACCGTCTTCCCGGCGATTACTTCCTTACGTTCCCGAGCCACCGCGGTTAGTCGCTCAGCGACGGCTGGCTGCGCAAGGCAGGTATGAACTGCCCTTGCGACGGCGACGACTGTCTCTTGCTTTGAAAGTTGTTTGATCTTCTGCGCGACTTCGTTCTTCTTGCCCTTGAGCCCATAGAAATACTTTCGCACCGCCTCTTTGAGCGGATCCATATTTCTCGAATCGAGCCACGCCGACTCCCCGGAATTGAACGACTTCAGGACGTAGGGCGTAAACGCGTCCACCGCTGCTTGGATTCTCCTCTCCCGGCGTCGTTCCTCCTTGAGACTGGACATCCTGATTGGTATTTTGGGGACCGCCTTGCAGGCCGCGGCGGCAATTGCCTGTATTCGATCTGAATGCAAATTGGTCATAGGGTGGGTTTCCTCGGGTATAGAATCGGTCCCGTAAGTTTAATGACCGTGCGTTCTTTGGGAAGGAACTGCGTCACACTTTGAAAAATTGTTTTGTCTGATCGTAACTGCACAATTCGACTTTGGCCGCCAAGGGAGCATCCGACTCCCCTCATTCCCCTTGACCGACCTGTTAACGTCCGATTGCCCGCATGTGCGCGGCGAGATGTGACTGCTCGATGACGCACGTCTTATTGATCGGTGCCGGATTTAGCCGCAACTGGGGCGGCTGGCTGGCGTCGGAGGCACTTGAATATCTGCTCGGCTCGCCGGAAGTCATTGATGACGGCCAGTTGCGCAGCCTACTTTGGAGGCACCAGGAGTCCGGAGCTGGGTTCGAAGGTGCTCTGGAAGAACTGCAGGCTGCCTACCTCAGAGACCCCACCAACAATGCCAAACGGCTGATGGCGCTGCAGACTGCCATCTCGCGGATGTTCGACGACATGAACCGCGCGTTTCTCGAGCTGGTCGATTGGGAGTTCAGCGCAGACCGAGAGAGGAAGGTCCAATTATTTCTGACGCGCTTCGATGCGATATTCACGCTGAACCAGGACATCTTCCTTGAAAGGCACTATTGCAACGACAATGTCATGCTGCTTGGGATGCGGCGATGGTCCGGAGCCTATCTGCCGGGGCTAAAAAGAAGCCGTAGTTCCGAGCCCCTACACCACAACTGCCTTGCGCGTTCGACTTGGGTCCCGGAAGAAGCCGCGTTTAGCCTCCATGCCGGTGCCCAGCCGATTTTCAAACTGCACGGCTCGTCGAACTGGTCTAGCCCCGACGGCAAACCAGTGCTGATAATGGGTGGCGCCAAAGCGCAGGAGATCGGTCGAAACCCGATCCTCCGATGGTACTCGCAGAAGTTTGATGAGTACCTGCTTCGGCCGAATGCACGGCTGATGGTGATCGGTTATGGCTTCAGAGACCCCCATATCAATACTGCGATCCGTGCGGCAGTGGAGAAGGGGTTACGGGTGTTCATCATCGCACCCGACGGCGCGGAGCTTGCGTTTCAGTTGAGTCCAACTCGCCAGCGCGGCCAAATTGTCGTGCCGACGGACGAGGAGAACATGCTGAAGCAAGCCCTAATCGGAGCCTCGCGAAGATCACTCGCTGAGATTTTTGGCGATGACGGTGCCGAATTTGGCAAGGTGATGCGGTTCTTTCGGCCGCGCCAAGGCACGCCGTAGCAAGTCCTTCCCCGCGGACTTTCCTGGGTCCAAATCACCGGTAGACTTCCAGTAGACCTCAGCGCGGGAGAAACATCGCGTTTTCCTGCAGAAAGCGCGCATACGTTTGGTAACCCCTTGTCTCCCCGAAGGAAACAGGGTCACCCCCACGACTACGCCTTCTCGCCCACCTGTAACTCCGCGAGTTTGAAGGGAACTCCACACCCGCCGATGCCGCAGTACCCGCCCGGATTCTTGGCGAGGTACTGCTGGTGGTAGACGGCGCGGAGGCTGGACTTTCCACAGAATCCGCAAGGTTACGCAATCGGTGGACCTCGACCGGTCGACTTTCAGTCGACTTTGAAATCGTTCCTGCGGTAGACCGACGCAGCCCGCACTTAGTCGCCGCCAGTACGACACCGGCATCGGCTAGCGCGTCACGGCCCGACGCGACCTTTACGCAATGGCATCACCAAACGTGCGCCGCACTATTGTTCCGGCAGCGCATGGTCCCAGCCCAAGCCGCGCCGCATGCGTTCGCGGAGGCCGGTCAAGAGCACAAGCAACCCGTCGATGTCAGCGATGCTTCCTACACTGTCTTCATCGTAGAACATGACCTCGGCATTAGTCGCAAGCTCCTCGCGTCGTTTCTCGGGCAGCTCCGACCAATCGCCATGTACCTGATAGGAGCTTGCGAGCAGAAACATGAAGTGGTTCTTCGGCTGGCCGAATTCGTCGTCGAGTCGTGTTGACCCGAGGTACACGAGAGTTTCCACTTGCGGCAGATTCACTCGGCCCTCTTGGTAAGAGACGGTAAAGTAGGGTCCACCAGGTGCGAGTCCTTTGCACCAATCGCCGCCAATTACACGACGAGACTTATCAAGATTCATGCCGTTCCTCACCAAGAGGGCATGGCTGCTCACCTGAGTAACCTGCTTGCGAAGGACGGCATATTCGATCCTGGCGTGTCACCTGTTCGCTTCCATATATGCCCGCAGCAGAGCATTCATCCGCGATTGATACCCAGAACCCTGCGACTTAAACCAATCGATGACGTCCGAGTCGATGCGGAGCGAAAGCAGTGCCTTCTTCGGGACCGGTTTCAAGCCCTTCCGAACCACGGCTCGAGCGAACATCTCCGGTGTCCACTCCGGTGCATCGCCGTCTCGCACCATGGTCGCGTCAGTAGTTCGCCTAACCCGGCGGAGGTCAGTCTGTGATTTGCGAGAAGTAGAAGCGCGCTTCATGTTTCGTGGCCTTGCGAATTGAGATGATGCGGATGTCCTCGCCTTGCTCCGTATGCGCGACCGAAACGACTTGATCCTCAAGTAGCCCCAGCGTCAAGAAGCGGCGCTCACCGTAGGATTCCCGTTCGTCCTCTGCGGTGAGCGTGAAGCCGCGAAAGACCTTTGGTGCGTCGCGGAAATCGATGCCGTGCTTACGCAGATTCGCGAGTCGCTTCCTTTCGTCCCAGGCGAACATGACGCATTGTAGCTACGTTCCGTAGCTACTGCAATTATTGCTCACGACCTTCGCGGCGGACTTTCTTGACAGACGGTCGACGGTAGAATTCCGGTAGACGTCAGCACCGGCCACGACGCGGATTTTCCCGCGGAACCACGCGGGGTCTCGGCGGAGAACGCCGCTAACCAGCGGATTTCCTGTTGGAATCCAGGGCGTAGCGATGACTATGCCTTCTCACCAACCGGTAACTCCGCGAGTTTGAAGGGAACCCCGCAGCCTCCAATCCCGCAGTACCCATTGGGATTCTTCGCGAGGTATTGCTGGTGATAGTCGGCGCGTAAGTCGGGATCGCCGTTAAATCCTGAGAGTTATATCGTCGCTGATACTCAACCGGTCGACTTTCGGGCGACGGTTGCGTGGTTCGGCCGTTTACTTAAACCGGTAGTCGTCGATTCCTACCAATTTCAGAATGCTCGCGCGCTCGGCTTCACTGATGTGTCTGGCGCGATTTACGGCAAGCTTACCGGGGACAGTGTTTCGACCCCCGATCCATTCCAACCCAATGAAAACGACCAAGTTAATATTGACCCTGACATCAACGACAATCGCATGGGTCGGCGTCGGAAAGGTGCCGTTCGGAACCGTCATGCCACTGTTCAGATCCCTAATCCTGCCAAGGATGTCGCTGATCTTCGCTTGATCTTCGACATGCACGGCACCGCGATTGCTTTTTGAGTCAACGTCGTAGGAATTCGAAATCATCGCGTCTATAGAGACGACCTCGCCGGGCTTTGGTATCACGAGAGGAGCGACGGATGAGGCGCATGCGGACGCCACGCAGAGCGGCGCCCAGATAGCTAATATTCGGCGCAATCCGCTCACTTGTCGCATTTCAATTGCTGGCCCGAACGATGCGCCGAGAAGGTTTATGCAGCAATGCCGCAAGACCAGCCGAGGTCGCGCTAGGTCCCGATCTCAATAATCTGATTTAACGTCTCGCAGGCGCGAGCATAAGATTCTTCAGGGACTTTCCTCAGCGAATGGGGCTTTGCATTTCTGGCACGCCAATCGAACGACTTCGGTTGATGGCCGAGGATGTAGCTAGCGACGCCTTTCGGTCCAGTGAACTTCACCGCGAACGGATTGGTTTCATTGTAGGAAGCCGTGGTCATCGGCAAACCAATCACTATCCCTGTTCGTTCATTGAATTCGCGCGGGGACAGAACAACCAGCGGGTGGATGTCCTTCATTTCCCGGCCAGCCTGGGGATTGCAGTCAATCCAAATCATGTCTCGCCGGTCAGGACACCATGACTTCCGGACGGCCACTAGAGGATCTCGTTGCCAACCGGACGGCTGCCCATGGCCTCGCCACCGTGGACCGCCGGATCGAAAGCCGCCAGCTTCTGCGCGAGCGTCAGCTTGGGCTCACCAAGCCGCTTGACCAGAACATGCGACTCCTGAGCGGACACCTCGACAGGCTGCCCGACGCTAAATCGAGCGGACCGCGCCACCGCCGCGGGAATTCGAACAGCAAGGCTGTTGCCCCACTGCTGAACGGTCAATGTTGCAGTCTTTGCCATGTTTGCTCTCCAATGTATCAACAGGTTTATACATTGGGGTACAAATGTCAACTTGACCCGTTTGAGAACGCCTTGAAGTCATCGGGCTGCGCAGGCTCGACCGTCGATCACGGACTTCATCGCGGACTTTCCTAGGGTCAGATCAGCGGTAGACTTCCGGTAGACCTCAACGCCGGAAAAGCATGACGTATTCCTGCAGAAAATCGCGTATTAAATTGGCAACCCCTTGGTTTCCTGATGGAAACCAAGAGACAGCCGCGACTACGCCTTCTCCCCCACCGGCAACTCTGCGAGTCTGAAGGAAACTCCACACCCTCCAATGCCGCAGTACCCGTTCGGATTCTTTGCCAGGTACTGTTGGTGGTAATCCTCTGCGTAATAAAACGCTGGGGCCCTGCGAATCTCCGTGGTAATGGCGCCGTGTCCTGCGGCGCGCAATGCTTCACCGTAATGAGTCGCCGTATCCTGAGCCGTCTTTAATTGCGCTTCGGTCGTCGTGTAGAGGACGGAGCGATACTGAGTACCGACGTCGTTGCCCTGGCGCATGCCTTGCGTGGGATCGTGAGACTCCCAGAATACTTTCAGGATATGGGTGAAGGTAATTCTCGACGGGTCAAATACCACCAGCACCACCTCCGAGTGACCCGTGAGACCAGTGCAGACCTCTTTATAGGTGGCATTTTTGGTGTAGCCGCCGGCATAACCGACTGCGGTTGAATACACACCGTCCAATTTCCAAAACACTCTCTCGGCACCCCAAAAGCACCCCAAGCCGAGGCACACCGTCTCCAGTCCCTCAGGGAATGGCGGTAAGATTTTCACGCCATTCACAAAGTGCCGCGGCGACACGTGTAACGGCTCATCGTGCCCGGGCAAAGCCTCGTCAGGCGTCGGCAGAGTCGACTTTCGATTGGAAAAGAGCGCCATGAGACACCTCAGCAATAGCGGGGGTCCGAAACGGACCGATCAGGGGGCCTATCCTGCCGGTCGCGGCGACGGGTGACAATCACCGCGAGTTCGGGCGTTCCCTCTTCCCGGCGAGGCTCGCTTCAGATACCGTGCCGTCTCTCGCGAGGAGTCTGCTGATGAGCATTGCGAACGCCCACAACCTGAACCAAGCCCTGCCAGCCGAGCGCCCGTTCGGCATCCGCGTCACGACACGACCAGGAGACCCGTTCCGCCTGCTCGTCGGCAAGGACTGGGGGCGAGAGCATTGGTATGGCACGGCCCATGAACGCGACGCAGCACTCGCCGAGATGCGCCGCCGTCATGAGTACTCTCGCTCGGGTGACGAGCCCGCGCTTGAATTCGAACTGCTGAATCGTTAGGTCCCCGGATAGGGACCCGGAAAGGCGCTAAGCTCTCAGCCGAGCGCCAGGGCCCCGGCGGCGAGCAAGGCACCGATCGTCGCGCCTGCGAGCACGTCGGTCGGGTAGTGCAGCCCCAGAATGACTCGGGATGCCGCCACCAAGAGGGCGAACGGGACCAAGACTGGCGCCAATACCGGGAAGTGCGCGACAGCCACCACCGTGAACGACACCGCGTGCAGCGTATGTCCCGATGGGAAGCTATAGCGGTCCAATGCGCGGGTGCCCGCGCGAATGGCCGCGTGCGTGATATAGGGCCGCTCTCTGACAAGCCGGTGCTTTAAGGCCTTATAGAGCGCAAGACCCACTCCGCCAGCGAGCAACATCTCAAGAGCCGTCAGACGGCCCATCGGGCCCCAAGCCAGCGCGAGGAACGCCATCAGCGCATACCAGAACACGCCATCACCGAGACGGCTGACGGCACGGAACAGATGCAATACCAATGCTCGCTCGCACGCGATATTCAAACGCACGCAGAAGCGGTATTCGAATGCATCAACCCGATCAAACCAACCGGCTGGTTGTGCTGACATGCCAGCAATCTCCCGACCCTTTCTGACGGTGAGGAGGTTGAGCCCGCGTGTCTACGAGTAAATGACAGTGGCGTGAACGTTACGTGACACGCGAGCCAGACCCATCATGTAGGCTGGGATACGTGCAATCAGGCGTCTACGTGAACAAGCGCCTGATCTAGATCGGCAATGAGATCCTCAATGTCCTCAAGGCCGATCGAAAGCCGCGTCGTCGTCTCCGTGACGCCGGCCACGAGACGCAGATCCCCAGTGAGATCCTTCGGTTGCTGCAATGAAGGCGGCACCACCAACGACTCGGTCGAACCCAGACTGGCGGCCATACTGAACAAGCGCAGGGACTCTGCGAATCGCCCGGCGCCGGCCCCCGTTCCCTTGAGGTCAATGCACAACACGGTACCGAAGTCGCGCATCTGCCGACTGGCCAACGCGTGACCAGGATCGGAAGGCAACCCGGGATAGCGGACTTTGGCAATCTTCGGGTGTGAGAGCAGGAATTCCGCGACCTTTTGGGCGGATTCACACGCCGCACGGCGTCTCACGTGATACGTCTTCAGGCCCCGCTGGATCAGATAGGCCGCATGCGGATCCAACGTCGGACCCAGCGTATTCGCGTGACTGCGAACGCGCCGGATGTGTTGTTCGTCGCCAATGATGGCGCCGCCCATCACGTCACCATGACCCGATGCGTACTTGGTCAGACTGTGTACGAAGAGATCAACCGGTAGATCACCGTGCGACTCAAGACCCGCAAAAGTGTTATCGAGGACCGCCACCGCTCCGTGCCGATGGGCCAAGTCCGTGATGCGCGCAATATCCGCAATCTTGAGGATGGGGTTGGTGGGCGACTCAAACCACACCATTGCGGTGGCTTCCTCCGACAGCACACGCTCGATCGCAGCATGATCATCAATCGAGACAAAGGTCGAGCGCACGCCATAGCGGCCAAGAACTTTCGTGATCATCCGACGCGTTGGACCATAACTCTCAGCGAACGACAGCAGATGATCGCCCGCTGACAGCATCGCCAGCATCGCGGTGGAAACCGCGCCCATCCCAGAGGCCACCGCCACACACTCCTGACGCCCCTGCAAACCGGCAAGGGTCGCTTCCAAGGCTGCGATCGTGGGATTGGCCGTACGGCTGTAATTAAAGCCCAATACACCGTCCCACGATTCCTCGGTCTCGGCCAGCGTTGGGAACTCGAACTTCACCGACTGGTAGATCGGCGCAACGAGTGGCTGGTTACCCTCCGGCAATCGAATTTCAGGGGGATGATTCGTAAAGGTACTGGGCTTCATGTGCATTCCTGACCTAAAGAGTAAAAGCGCGCGTTAGAGCGACGCGAGGCGCGCAGCCGCCGCGCGCAAGGTGTCATCTTGCTTTGCGAAGCACAGACGGACAACACGTTGTTCAGCGGCATACGACCGACAAAAGGGCGAAACCGGGATGGTCGCGACACCCACTTCGCGCAACAACCACATTGAGAAATCGGCATCCGACAGACTGGACACGGCAGAGTAATCCACCAACTGAAAGTAGGTCGATTCCGTAGGCTGAAAGATCAACCGGGTGGACGACAGCAACCGCAACAAAAGATCACGCTTGGCTTGATAAAACGCTGGCAATTGGAGTTCCCACTCTGGACACTCCCGCATGAAATCAGCAATCGCATGCTGTAGGGGTGTTGCGACGGCGAAGGTGTTGAATTGGTGGACCTTGCGAATTTCAGTCGACAGGGCCGCCGGCGCGACGCAATAGCCAATTTTCCAGCCGGTGGCGTGATAGGTCTTGCCAAACGATGACACCACCACGGCACGCTCAGCCAATTCGGGATGCCCGTTGACACTCTCAAAGACCCGGCCATCAAAGACCATGTGTTCATAGACTTCATCCGACAGCACAAACGCTGCCGTGGGCCGCAGCAATTCGGCCAACCGGTCCAAATCTCCTCGGGTCAGCAGTGCGCCGCTGGGGTTATGCGGCGTATTCAAGACGACAAGGCGGGTCCGATGATTCAGCGTGGCGGCAAGCAGATCCCAGTCGATGCCAAAATCAGGTCGCGTCAGCGGTAGGCGACGGCATATACCGCCACACAACTCGACTACCGGCTCATAACTGTCGTATGCCGGATCAAACAGGATAACTTCATCGGCCGGACTGACCAGCGCCTGAATCGACGAGCAGAGGGCTTCCGTACCGCCGGCGGTGACCGTGATCTCCGCCTGCGCATCGACCGAGCGTCGATATAGACGCTGCAATTTTTCGGCAATGGCGGCACGTAACTCGGCAACTCCGGCCATCGGTGCGTATTGATTGCGGCCACCCCGCACATGCTGGACCACCAAATCACACAAACGCTCCGGTGGATCAAAGTCGGGTACGCCCTGTCCGGTATTAATGGCCCCCAACTCCCCGGCGAGGCGTGACATCACCGTGAAGATGGTCGTGCCGACCTTCGGCAGTCGGCTTACCGGTACAGGAGCAACCATCTGTCAGCGCGCCGCGTTCTCACGCGCGTACAGAGCGGCACCCACGACGCCTGCCGCCTGCCGCAGCCCGGCCGGCACGATCCGCGCTTTGGAATGCAGTAGTGAGGCATATTCCTCGAAGCGCTCACTGACGCCGCCGCCGATGATGAAGACGTCCGGCCAGAGCAGCGCGTGATAACGGTCAAGCACCTTGTTGACGCGCTCGCACCATGCCGGCCAATCGAGTTGTTCAACGGTGCGTACACGGGCACTGGCGTAGTGTTCGGCTTCAATGCCGTCGATCTCCAGATGGCCCAATTCCGTGTTTGGCCATAGCAGGCCTTCATTAAAAAGGGCCGTCCCGATTCCAGTACCGAAGGTGATCATCATGACCACCCCCTTCTCACTTCGACCCGCGCCAATCTGCATCTCAGCAACACCGGCCGCATCCGCGTCATTGACGACGAAACTCGGTCGCCCGCCAGCCGCCGCCCGGAGTACCGCCGCCGCATCACAGCCAATCCAGCCCTTATCGATATTGGCGGCACTGTACGTGATGCCCCGCACAACAACCGATGGGAAGGCGAGCCCGACGGGACCCGTACACTGTGGAAAGCGACTGATCAGCTCAGCTAGGGCAGCCTGGGTCGCTTCAACGGTCGCTCCCGGCGGCGTCGGCACGGAATCGAGCTCACCGACAAGGTGCCCGGTCGACGGGTCGACAGCCCCCGCTTTGATGGAGGACCCACCCAAATCAATGCCTAGAATCAGTTCCATGCCCTAATGCGCTCCCATGGCAATCTGTGCGTCCCGCGCACGGCGACGTTCTGTCCGCATCATAACCGTACCGGCTATCGCGACACAGACCGATACAACGCCAACTAGCAGTGTTGCCAGCGCATTGATGTCGGGGCTCACACCCAGTCGGACCTTGGAGAAGACCAACTGCGGCAGAGTGGTCGACCCCGGTCCCGAAACAAAGCTCGTGATGACGATATCGTCCCAGCTGAGGATAAATGACAGCATCCAGGCGGAAGCGATCGCCGGGAGTATCAGCGGCAAGGTAATGACCCAAAACACCTTCCAAGGACGGGCCCCAAGGTCCATGGCCGCCTCTTCCAGAGACCGGTCGACCGTCGCGAGTCGCGCCTGAATCACCACCACGGCATACGCGAGGCAAAAAGTCACATGGGCGATCGTAATGGTGGTGGCCCCTCGTCCAGCCGGCCAGCCGATCCATTGCGTCAATGCCACGAACAGAAGCAGGAGCGACAGCCCCGTGATCACCTCTGGTAGCACCATCGGCGCTGTGACGAGCAGACCGAACAAGGCTCGCGCGCGAAACCGTCGATACCGCACCAGCGCAAATGCTGCGAGGGTCGCCAACATCACCGCGCCGGTCGCGCTAATGGCCGCTACCCGAAAACTGAGCTGGGCCGCCTCCAAAATCTCGTCGTTCGAGAACAGTTCGACATACCAAGCGAGCGTTGGCGAGTGGGCGGCATCCCAAACCGTAACGAGGCGGGACGCGTTGAAGGAATAAATAATCATGGAAATAATCGGGAGATACAGAAACGCGAAACCCGCGACCAGCATGAACCGCACAAAGCGTGATTGCCCGGTTCTCACGAGGGCTCCTCTTCACCCGCCTGAACTTTTTGAAGCAACAGTACGAAGACCGACAGAATCAAAAGCAGAACAATCGCCAATGCACTAGCCACCGGCCAATCACGATTGGCAAAAAACTCATCCCACACCACGCGGCCGATCATCAGTGTATCGGGACCGCCCAGAAGCGCCGGAATAACGTACTCACCGACTGCCGGAATAAAGACGAGCAGACATCCCGCCAGAATACCTTCCCGCGTGAGTGGCAAAGTAACTGCGAAAAAAGCCTTAGATGGCCTACAGCCCAAATCAGCAGCTGCCTCCAAAAGCGTGAGGTCCAGCTTCTCAATGGCGGAATAAAGAGGCAACACCATGAAGGGCAGATACGAATACACCATGCCCAAATAGACCGCAAAGTCCGTCTGCAGCAGTTGTATCGGTTCTTGAATGAGACCCAAATGCATGAGGATCGCGTTGACGGGACCGCCCCGACCTAGGAGCCCAATCCAGGCATAAACACGTAGAAGGAAGGATGTAAAAAACGGCAGCGATACCAGCAAGAATAGTATGTTCCGCCACGCGCCTTGTGCCCGAGCAATCCCATACGCCATCGGATAACCGATCAGCAACGCTAGCAGGGTTGACACCGCCGCTACGCGCAAAGAATTCACGAATGCTGCGACGTAGAGTCGATCCCCAAAAACAAAAGTGTAATTCGAAAGGTTCACCCGAATCTGTAAGACCTGATCGCGGCCCCACGTCAGAATCGGCTCAACCGGCGGCATGGCCAACACAACATTAGAAAAGGAAATCTTCAGAACGATGAGGAACGGCACTAGAAAAAAGATCAGCAGCCACCCGTAGGGAATGCCGATGACCGCCTTGCGACCCACTTGGGTGGTCAGGCGACGCCGAATGGCTTGGATTGCGTTCCACATCAACGGGCCACCACCACCGGCGAATTACCTTCCCAAAAGGCCCAGACCCTCTCGTCAGCAGCCAGATGCTCATCGTGCCGGTCGATATTAGGTCGCGTGACTTGTACTTGAGTGCCATTGTCTAACTGGATCAGAAACCGTGTGGAGTCCCCCAAATACGCCACACCCGTCACCCAACCTTGCACGCAATTCTCAACTTGGGCGGGTTGCTCGCGACTTAAACGGATTTTTTCCGGACGCAGCGCTACGGTTACTAATGCATCGGGGGCGGAACTCACGCCATGGTCAATATGCACCTCAAGACCCAACGCCTCGCAATGAATTAGGCAATGGTCGGGCTCGTCTACCGTCAACTGACCATCAAACAAATTAACGGAGCCGATGAAGTCGGCCACGTAGCGAGAATTGGGAAACTCATAGATATCCGTGGGTGAGCCCACCTGCAGAATCTTCCCCGATTGCATGACGCCAAGTCGGGATGCCAGCGTCATGGCTTCTTCCTGATCGTGCGTCACGATGACAAAAGTGACACCGAGCTTCTCCTGGAGATTAACGAGCTCAAATTGGGTCCGTTCACGCAGTTTTTTATCTAAGGCACCGAGCGGCTCGTCAAGTAGCAGCAATTTCGGTCGCTTCACCAATGCGCGCGCGAGCGCTACTCGCTGACGCTGCCCACCGGATAATTGATGCGGCTTTCGTGACTCGTATCCCTCCAGCTGAACCATCGCCAACATCTCTCGGACTTTGAGGAGCGCATCAGACTTGGAAACGCCGTCCTGCCGCAAACCAAAGGCAACGTTTTGTGCGACCGTCATATGTGGAAAGAGCGCGTACGACTGGAACATCATGTTTACCGGTCGCTCATACGGAGGAACGGACGTCACATCGACACCGTCGATGTAAATAGCACCCTCTGTGGGCTCCTCGAAGCCCGCCAGCATCCGCAAGAGAGTGGTCTTGCCGCAACCAGATCCTCCCAGCAAACAGAAGATCTCGCCCTTCTCGATATCCAGCGATACCTGATTGACGGCTTCAAATGAGCCGAAGCGCTTCGTGACGTGGTCAATCCGAACGTAAGGCATTTCGGAATGAGAGGGTTTCGTCTCGGTCATCTGCTGCGTCATCTAAGGGATCCTCACAGGCCGGTCCGCACGCGCGTCCAGGCTCGATTGGCATAACGGGCGTACGCAAGCGACTCGGCTCGATGGGGTAAGAACCTAGCAACCACGTCGCTGGACGGATAAATGATGGGATCTGCCCGCAGTTCAGCGGGAACACGCGCATCAGCCGCGAGGTTCCCGGTTGGGTACTTCCGAAACTCGGTAAAGCGCGCGGCCACGTCGGCCCTGAGAAGAAAATTGATAAACCGATGCGCATCTTCCGGATGTGGGGCATCCGCGGGGATAGCCAGCATGTCGAACGATCGAAGCGCCCCCTCTTTGGGCACGGAGAACGCGATTTGAACCCCGTGGCCTGCCTCGCGCGCCCGGTCTCGCGCCTGTAGGATGTCGCCGCTCCAACTCAGCGCGAGACAAGTTTCGCCGTTTGCCAAGTCGTTGATGTATTGCGAACTATGGAAGTAGCGAATGAAAGGCCGGATGGCGTTAAGCATCGCCTCCGTCCTGACCAAGTCGTCCAAGTTCTCGGATGCCGTATCAAGCCTTAGCCAGATCTTGGCCGAAAAGATGACCTCAGCCTCTTGGTCCAACAGCGTGATACCGCACGCCTTCAGTTTCGCTGCGTTTTTCGGGTCAAACAGCACCGCCCAGCTATCAATCGGAACGTCGCCGAGCGCCGCCTTCACCTTCTCGACGTTGTAGCCAATTCCCGTGACCACACTCGTGTAGGGGATTCCGAATCGATTCCCCGGGTCCAAAACTTCTAACTGCTTGAGGATCGTGGGATCTAGGTTCTTGATATTCGGCAGCCACTCTCGATTGAGCGGCAACAGCACGCCCGCTTTGGCTTGGCGCTCAAGAAAATAGTCGGTCGGGACCACCACATCGTAGCCCGTATGACCAGTCAGCAATTTGGTCTCTAGGACCTCGTTGCTATCAAATACGTCGTAGTTAACTTTGATCCCGGTTTCGCTCTCGAACAGGGCCAGCGCTTCAGGAGCAATGTAATCCGTCCAGTTGTAGACGTTGACGACGCGCACCTTCTTTCGATTACCGATGCGCGGCACTGTTGACCCATCATCGTGCCGCCCACAGGCAGATAGACCCACGACTAGGGCGAGGGCAACTCCCAAAAAATGGCGGCCGTACAAGGCTCGGTCCGTCAGACGTTCAGCAGCAAATGTTCACGCTCCCATGCAGAGATCACCTGCAGGAACGCATCATGCTCACAATCTTTCACAGCCGCATAGGCGCCCACAAAGCGCTCGCCGAAGACATCCACCAAAGGCCGGCACTCTCTCAAGAGGCGCAGGGCCTCAGCCAACGTCCGCGGCAACTGAAACGGCAACAGATAGGCACTGCCACTGATGGGTTCGGTCGGCTTCAAACCCTCAACCATTCCGAGATAGCCGCAGGCCAACGAAGCTGCCATCGCGAGGTACGGATTCGCATCGGCGCCGCCGACCCGATTCTCGACTCGACGCGCCACCGGACTCGACATCGGCACGCGCAGCCCCGCGGTGCGATTGTCATACCCCCAGTGGACGTTGATGGGCGCCATACTGTTCGGCGTCGTCCGTCGGTAGCTATTCACATTCGGCGCCAATAGCGACATGGCGGCTGGTAGGTAACGCTGCAAACCCGCGATGTGGGCGAAGAAGAGATTCGAAGGGGACCCATCCGCGTTACTGAAGATGTTCTGCCGGGTCTTGGCATCGACCACGCTTTGGTGGAGATGCATCGCACTTCCCGGCTCCTTGGCATGGGGCTTCGCCATAAAGGTGGCGTACATCTTGTGCCGCAAAGCCGCCTCTCGAGCGGTTCGCTTGAACATGAAGGCCTGATCCGCCAGCGCCATGGCATCGCCATGCAACAGATTGATTTCCATTTGCGCAGCGCCCGCTTCATGAATCAGCGTATCGATCTGCAATTCCTGTGCTTCACAGTAAGCATAGACATCGTCGAAGAGCGGATCGAATTCATTGACCGCAGCAATCGAATAACTCTGCCGCCCAATTTCAGGGCGGCCCGAGCGGCCCACGGGTGGCTTCAGCGGGTAATCGGAGTCGATGTTCGGTTCAACCAGATAAAACTCAAGCTCCGGGGCGATCACAGGATCCCAACCATGACTCGCGTAGAGATCCAATACCCGACGCAGTACGTACCGCGGCGCCATCGTCACCGGCCGGCCATCGCCGTAAAAGCAATCGTGAATGACCTGCGCCGTCGGCTCCGCGGCCCACGGCACGACCCTGATCGTCTTTGGGTCGGCCTTCAGAACGATGTCAATTTCCGAGGGGCTGATGGAACTGTCGTCATCGGGATATTCGCCGGTCACCGTCTGCAGGAAGATCGACTCGGGCAGACGCATGCCCTCTTCTTCTATGTATTTTTCAGAAGGGACAACCTTACCGCGGGCCACACCGGCGAGGTCAGGAATGATCGCCTCGACTTCCTGGATACCATGATCTTTCAGAAATTGTCTTACGGGACTCGTCGTCATAATGCACCTGTGGCGTTATTCGCACCCCTGCGGGTCTGCGAGTAGGCCCTGGCTGCGCTTCCGAAAGCGTCAAACAGGACCTTTGAAAATTCATTCTGGGTGGACTTCCACTCCGGATGCCACTGCACCGCCACCGCAAAGTTTCGAGCGTGCGTTACACGAACGGCTTCAATCAGGCCATCCGGTGCGCACCCTTCAATCGTCAGCCCATCGCCGAGGCGATTGATGCCTTGTGAATGCAGTGAATTGACCTGTATCCGATTTGAGCCATGCAGGCCGGCGAGATACCCATCCTCAACCAGTAGCACGTCGTGTGCAGGCGCGTACTGGGCATCTAATTCCGCTTCGGCATTTTCACGATGATCTGCATATGGGCCGACTTCTTGAACACGCTGGTGGAGCGTCCCGCCGTAAGCCACGTTCAGTTCCTGAAATCCCCTACAAATAGCCAATAGAGGCATTCCGAAAGCGACGATTTCTGGGATAAGCGAGAGTGTCGTCTCATCGCGGTGCGGATCATGCCAGGTGCCTGGCTCACTCGCGGGGCCCTCATACCGATGCGGCTCTACGTTTGAAGGGCTACCCGTTAATAACACCCCATCACAGCGCTCAAGAATAGAGAGTCGGTCCTCATGAGTACCGAACGAAGGCACGATGATGGGAATGGCGTCGGCCGAGTCGCGTACCGCAGCGAGGTACTTTTCGCCGACACAATGAAACCAGTGACTGCCGAGCAGTCGCCGGTCGGCAGGGACGCCTATGATCGGTTTACGCACGGACATGGTGATGATCTTCAGCGGACGTGTCGGTTACCTGACGACGCCAATGGTCTTTATTTAACCACACGGCACCCCGTTTCGTCCTGCGAAAAGCGTCGTTTTTGACCTCTCACCGGTGGGGCTAGGCAATCGCGATAACCGCATCGCGAGGCCCTCGCGCACATTACCGGCGGTTCTCTGAATTGCTAATTTAATTAACAAAAACAATTAGTTAAATTGCATCCGCTACGCTGGCAGCTTCGGTCGCATCAAGAAGCAACGATGAATTTTTGGGTTGCGCTCGAAGTCCTTCGGCACGGTGGCTCGGGAGATGTCTTCAACATCCGCTAGCGCCATCACCGCCTCGTCCAAAGCGAAACGGGTGAAATTCGTCGAGAAAATCAATACGCCGCCCGGCGCGACCAAGCGCAACGTCGACGTCAGCAAGGAAACGTGATCGCGCTGAACATCCAGAGTTTCCGCCATACGCTTCGAATTGGAGAATGTGGGGGGATCAAGGAAGATCAGATCCCAACCACCCGACGGCGCCGTGCGAACCCACTCCAGCACATCGGCTTGAATCAGCACATGCTCCCGTCCTGTAAAGCCGTTGAGGTCGAGATTTTGCTGGGCCCACTCCAGATAGGTTCGCGACATATCGACTGTGGTTGTCGACGTAGCGCCACCAGCCGCCGCATAGACGGTGGCGCTTCCCGTGTAGGCAAAGAGATTCAAGAATCGACGTCCAGCCGCCAAATCCCGTACTTTTCCACGTGTTGAGCGGTGATCTAAAAAAATTCCGGTATCAAGATAGTCATCGAAGTTCACGAGGAACTTCAAGCCTCCTTCCGAAACCTCATGAAACTCTTGCTCGCTCGCGAGCTTCGTATACTGATCAAGCCCTTTGCGCTTACGCCGCGTTCTGAACCAAATCCGGTCTTCGGGAAGACCTAAGACTTCCGGCAGAACGGAAACTGCCTCAGCGCGACGATTTCTCACGCGCTCTTCAGCAACCGACGGGGGGGCGGCATATTCTTGGACATACGCGTAGCGCTGCGCCCCCTCTGCGGCCGAGCTGTAGAGGTCAATCGCAAATGAATACTCGGGCATATCGGCGTCGTAAACCCGATAACAGGTGACGCCTTCGCGGCGCGCCCATTTTCCGAGGTTGTCGAGGTTTTTACGCAGGCGGTTGGCAAACATCTGTGCCCCGGAGCTCTCCCGACGCGCAGGATCAACCGGCGGCAAATGCCCCGGTCGATGCTCCCGCGGGCGACTCGCCGCCGAGACATCAAACCGCAACAGGTGGGCCTCAATCGGGCCGTTGTAGAGATGATGACGGCGCTTAGCGTCGAGGCCTATTTCACGTCCAAGCCCGGGGTTGCCGGTGAAAACTGCGGCCTGCCATCCATCAAAGCGTTCCCGGAGCACCAACCCGAGCTCGCGATACAAATCCCGCAAGCCCTCTTCCTCACCCAAACGCTCACCGTAGGGGGGATTGACCAACAAGAGGCCTTGCTCTGCCGGCTGCGTGACCCGTGACAACGGCATCTGAGAGAAAGTGACGATTCGAGTGACGCCCGCCAGCTCTGCACCTTCTCGAGCCGCTTGAACGGCCCGCGCATCGAGATCACTACCGAAAATTCGACCCGCATCGAACCGATCGCGCGTGCTGCGCGCCCGAGCCTCTACCAGCAAACGCTCCCAAAGCGCAGCGTCGTGCTGCCCCCATCCCAAAAAACCAAAATATCGACGCGTGAGTCCGGGCGCGGTATCGGTTGCGATCAACGCAGCTTCAATCGGCAAGGTGCCAGACCCGCACATCGGATCAACGAAAGCGCCTCCCGCCGCCGCAATGTCAGCCCACCCCGCCCGTAGCAACAAAGTCGCCGCCAAGTTTTCCTTGAGAGGAGCCGCTACACCTGCACCCCGCCAGTCCCGCCGATGCAGGCTGTCGCCCGACAAGTCGATCGCAAACGTGGCTCGGTCTGCTACGAGACGTACACTGATCCTGACGTCGGGCCTCGCGGTATCGACATTCGGTCGATCCCCCCGCAATTCCCGCAATTGATCCACAATGGCATCTTTGACCTTCAACGCGCCAAACCGCGTGTGCGTGACCGCCGACCGCGTGCTATCAAAATCCACTGCAATGGTCGCAGTTGGCCCTATGTGCTGACTCCAATCAATTGTCCGTGCGGCGGCGTAAAGCGCTTCCGGTGTCGGCGCATCAGCCACTGTGAGCGTCATCAGCACTCGGCTCGCCACACGCGACCACAGACAGGCACGGTAGGCTACTTCCAAGGGCCCCGAACAAGTCGCGCCCGACGGTCGCTCGCGTAAGTCCAGCGCACCAAACGTCGCCAGTTCGGCGGTCAGCAGATCTGCAGCTCCCCGAGGGGCAGTCATCACGAAATCAGGCATCAGAACAGCTCCACGATGCGGGCTTGTCCCGGATCGCTAAATAAACGACGCAGTATGCGATAGATGTCGGCATCAAAGGGATGTTCGTTACCCAGACTGAGCTCTCGAGCGTCGGACTCTTCACGGGCTGTCCCGAGATATCGCCATTGCTCAATCACGTGCCAGTCCTGGCATCCCCGCCAGTCACTCTCAACAACTGCGACGCGCCCTCGAAACGGCCAGGACGCAATGCGGTTGGCTGCAAAAGCCAACCGTGCTCGGGCATTGTGCAGGGCAGCCAGCTCCTTGCCGACGCACGCGCCCTTGCACCGGCTCAGTTGGTAGGCGAAACACGACCCGTCATCGCTGCCAGAACCCCGACCTGCCTCCAAGCCCAACACTTTTGGACAGAGTCGGTGCGCACGGCAGATCTCGGCTGCCGCATGTAAAGCGGTTTTCGAATCTTTATAAAGACCGAAATAGTCCTGTCGGTCGGTGCTCTGTACGTCGCTGATATCCATCGACTCGAGACGCTCAGCGCCATCCGCAGAGGGAACGAAAAATAGCGTGACGGCCTGGGTGGATCGGAGTTTTCGATTACTTAAGGGTCTGAGAGTTTTAACGCTACGCGCCTCCGCCAACAAGGCACCCAATTCACCGGCGGTCTCCGTCCAATCGACTCGTCGCACTTGCTGCGCCAACTTGGCTTCGGTCACCGAGCGATGCGAGGCTGCAAAGTGTTCGAGAACGCGCTTGCGGATATGCTTACTCTTACCGACGTAAAGAAGCACATCATCAGCCCCATAGAATCGATAGACACCTGGTCCTTCGGGCATCTCATCAGCAAGGTCGGCATCAAGCTGGGGCGGTAGCGACGTTTCCGTCAAGAGCGCGTCGATATGCGCATTCAATTCAGCCCCATCGACCGACCGTTTCCAGATGTCCAACAAATCTCGCAGTACGGTGGCGTCACCGAGAGCCCGATGGCGAGCGTTACAGGAAAGGCCATGTCTCGCCATCACGGAATCCAAGTTATGTCGAGGATGCTCTGGGTGAATGCGGCGCGATAACTTGACGGTACACAGGACCGGCGCCACGAAGCGAATCCCCAGACGCAGTAATTCCGCACGGACGAAGCCATAGTCGAATCGGGCGTTATGAGCGACGAATAATCGGCCGTGTAACCGACGTAAAAGTTCATTGTGAACATCTTCAAATGGTGGGGCATCGACCACCATCTCGTTCGAAATGCCGGTAAATGCTTCAATTTGAGACGGGATTCGCACGCCGGGATTCACGAGCGTGCTCCACGTACGCTCCTCGCCATCGCGATCAATCTCAATCAGACCAATCTCGATGATCCGGTTCCGTGACGGGTGGCCACCGGTCGTCTCAAGGTCGATACAGACAAGGTCACGATCAAGGCCGATACCGGCATTCACTGGAGACAAGGGTCCGCTCCGAACGCCCTTCTGATCGACGCCGCCTGAGGCGCGGATCCGTCTATGGGCGGGCAATGGCCCTGGATGATCGCATAATCCTAACCGACAACGTGTCCGGGAAGCCCTCAGATATGCTCATGGTCGAACCGTTCGTCGCGGGGACCCTGCTCGCCGCACAAACGGCTCTGGGAATCTTCGCTCCTCGGTGGCGGCGGCGGCGCCGGAGCGACACCGCCGCGGGACCGCAGACCTAGAATTTAAAAAGGCTTTGGACAGCGATCGAGTTCTGGCTCGATGCAATCGCAGCCGTCTCAAGATTGGTCACGAAAGCGTCCACATTGGACGTATCCGCACGGCCCTCCAAACGAATTTCCCAAGACTTGGTCGGGAGATAGGCAATGGTCGCCGTTACTTCCTTCCATTTCTGGGCGACGCCCGTCCGATAGCCATCGGTGTCGTCCATATATTCGGCGCGCAGCGACACTTTCCATCGATCATTGATCATATAGTTGGCGTAACCCGCGAGACCACTCCATTTGGCGTCGTAGGGAGTCGCCAATCCATCCGTCACATCCGCCTGCTTAGCCCAATCGTAGTTAAGGACCAAACTGAGGGCATCGGTGACATTCCATGTCGCCACAATATCGATCATGGAGCGCGAACCTTCGGGACCGCTACCGACAAGGCCCGCAATGCGCTGCTTACCGAAGTAGCCAGATGCCGCGAGGACAAAGGACTTGGACGGAGTATAGGTACCGCCAACCTCGACCGTTTTGCCAGAGTTGGCTGCCTTTAACGCGTCCCAACCGTTATTGAGCCCCAAGGTGAGGCTCAGCGTATCGGACGCGGCATAGGCGGCGCGTAAACCGGTGTGTGTGAAAGGAATGGCATAGCCGAACAAGATGGATCGTGAGAAGTTCGGATTCGTGGGTGAATTGATCACTTCAGCACCCGACAGCGTGACAAATTTGCCGGCCATCACAGTCAATGACTCGGTCGCATATTGGAGAAACGCTTGGGTGACATCGAACTTATTGTGGCCGCCCGTGATGGCGCCATACGAGGCGATCAAATTCGCATCGTTTCCAGCGGTGAGGTTAACGACGCCACCCCATCCTGCTTTGGGTTGGTAAGCGAACGTAACGGCGGCCTGCTGCAGCGAAAAGCCGTCGGACTTCACGTCGAAGACTCGATCAGCCGTTCCGCTGGTAAATACGCCGGCTCCGGAGAGCTTGGCGTAGGACATATCGAGGTAGCCACTCACCACCACCGCCGGCGGTGCGTCGGTATTCGTGTCTCCTTCTGCCCATGCGAGCCCACTCGCTAACAGCGTTACCGCACCCAATCCCGCCAACGCCATACGCTTAGCCATCGTTCAGCCCTCTTGTCGCCATGATGATGAGAAAACTCAGCAGAGCAATGCAGGGATCGTGCCGACCGCCTCTCGCGCGTCAAAAATAATTAAACTATTGTTTTGTATGAGCTTTTGTTTCGTTGGCCGCGCACCTAGATAGCGCACGACGGCACTCAGATGCACCTGACCGGGGCGTCGCATCCGCAAAATCCCTGAGGGAACGGGCGCCAATCGAGCCTAGGATGGCGATACGGCTTAAGTGGAAGCACAACTGGGAGAACGTCATGACGACGCGTCTGATACCTGAGGTCGGCAGTTGGTATCGCGATCGGATCGGTGGTCGCCTGTTTCAGGTGGTTGCCTTGGACGACCACACCGGGAGCGTCGAGGTACAGGATTCCGACGGCGATCTGGACGAAGTCGACCAAGAAGCCTGGTTTGAGCTCTCTCTCGATATTGCGACGGCACCCGAGGATCCAATGGGCCCCAGCGACCCCCTTGATCCAGCAGAGCGAGAATACGCGCTCGCAGGCGAGGGTTGGGAACCCAGCCTGCCCCGCGAGATTGGCGAGCGCGCAGACACCATCCAAGACGATAGCGACTTTGAAGAACCGCTCTTAGAACTGGATGAGCCGCTCCACTAACGGCTGCTATCAGAATGCCGGCACGACCAACGGCCGTGCATAAGCTCGTTTTGGCACATCAGTACGAAAATCGGCAGGCTTGATCACTAACACATCGCACGGCACCGCATCGATCACACTCTCCGCCGTATTGCCGATGAACAAGCGCTTGACGGCGCTGCGCGATACAGCACCCATCACAACGACACCTGCGCCAATTTCACCGGCCAACAGAGGCAGCTCCTCAACGGGATACCCCGGCCGCAGATGTTGCTGCGCTCGAGGCAACGACAAAGGCTTCACGAGAGACGCGAACGCATCTTTGACTTCATTGATGTATTCCTCATTCACCTGCGGAGGAACCGGCACGGGCTCCACCATAAACCCGGCCATCATGGGAAAACCGAACGAATGAAAGTGCGCAGCATGGACAGGGGAAGCGAATAACTTCGCAAAATCGCGGCCAGCGTCAAGCAATCGCACATCCAAGGCTTCCGGTTTCGCGTTGGCGTGCATCGGATCTACCGATACTAATACGGGCGCGTTATCGTAAGGTTGAGTCCCTTTTACGAGCAGTACCGGACAAGGACACGCGCGAATCAATTGCCAATCCGTGTTAGTGAGCACCAATCGGGCGACCCTGCTATGCCGATGCGTACCGACCAGCAGCAGACCGATTTTCTCGCGCAACACTTCGCGAACGATACTTTCGTGCGGCGGGTAATCCCACCGAACACGCACATGCACATTGATGCCCATCGCCCGCAACGGTTTCGCTAAGCCCTCAAGCTCCGCCTTGCTGGCGTCAACCATTGTTGCAATGGCGTGCTGCAACTCCTCTTCGGAGTAATACTGCTGCCCCGTCAGAAACGGGCTGTAAAGACTGTGGAAGACAGTGACGCGGGCACCGGATCGACTGGCGATTTCGCCAGCTCGCGCCAACAAGGGCCCCGGACGCGCAGTCGGATCCGCAAGCGCCACCATGATGTGATCTGCAACGCTGCTCATGACACCATCCTCCTTGTGAGTCGGTCTCAGAGTACGCCAGTGAGAGCGCAGTGGATTAGGCGCTTTCCACAGCGGCGTTGTGGGCCCTACCTAGTCCACGGCAGTTGCCCCAGATCGACATTTCCACCGGTGAGGATTAATGCCATTCGCGCGCCCGTCACGCGGCCTTCGAGGACTGCCGCTAGTGGCACGGCGCCGGAGGGTTCGACCACCATTTTGAGGCGATCAAAGATGAGGCGCATAGCCGACACGATTGCGCCTTCGCTCACCGTCACAATGTCATCAACATAGGCCTGCGCCATCCGCAGCGTTCGAGCTGATAAAGCGCCCCGCAACCCATCGGCAATCGTATTCGGAGCCAGCTGTGGCTGCAGCACGCCACTGGACCACGACCGAGCCGCATCATCGGCTCCCGAAGGTTCAACACCCACCACGCGAACCCCTGGCCAGCGATGGTGTGCGGCCAGGCTGGTTCCGGCCAAAAGGCCTCCGCCACCGACTGGTACCAGGACGACGTCCGGCGGCTCCATCGTCGACGCCATTTCCAACAACGCCGAACCCTGTCCCGCGATCACCGCAGGGTCGTCATAAGGATGTACCAACACACCCCCGGTCTGGGAACACAGTGCTGCGGCGGTTTCCTCTCGAGAGGCAAGCGTCGGCTCACAGACGGTGACGTGCCCGCCCCACTCCTCCACCGCCGCACGTTTGATTGCCGGCGCTCCGCGTGGCATCACAATGTGAGCGGGTATGCCGCGCAGGCGGGCAGCGCGGGCCAAGGCAGCGGCATGATTACCCGAGGAGTGCGTCACAACACCCCCTCGCGCGGCAGCATCGCTCAATGAAAATACGGCATTACAGGCACCGCGAGCCTTAAAGGCACCGACAGCCTGCAGGTTTTCACATTTAAAAACGAGACCGGGGAAACGTCCGTCGTCGCTGAGCACAGGGGTCTGGCGTATGTAGGGGGCGATACGCGAGGCGGCAGACAAAATATCCGCAAAACTGGGGTCGATAGGCTCGAGCACGGCGGTCAGACTCCTGACAGGTGGGGGGGGCACCCCGAGCCGCCATTCTACGACCGAGTGCACGCAGGCCGTCGCATTGTGTACCCTGCGGGACGCGCCCTGAAGCGCCTGGAGCACTTACAACATGACCCATCCCGTTTCTGAACCGTCCGGATCGACGAATACGCTGAGCAAATCGCTCAAGTCCCGTCATGTCACCATGATCACGATCGGCGGCATCATTGGCGCCGGCCTATTCGTCGGCAGCAGTGTTGCGATCTCGGCAGCAGGCCCAGCGATTCTGATCAGCTATGCGCTGACCGGACTCCTCGTTCTGCTGATCATGCGCATGCTCGGCGAGATGGCCGTGGACATGCCCAATATCCGTTCTTTCACGGAGTTCTCACGGGCCGGACTCGGTCACTGGGCTGGATTTTCTGTCGGCTGGCTGTACTGGTATTTCTGGGTCGTCGTGATTCCAGTGGAAGCCATCGCAGGCGCCAACATCCTGCAAGAGTGGCTACCGATACCGAACATGGCGATCGGTTTAGGGCTGATGGCGCTCATGACCTGCGTCAACTTGATGTCGGCGCGCGCCTACGGTGAATTCGAATTTTGGTTTGCCTCCATCAAGGTTGCGGCCATCATCTCCTTCATCACGCTGGGCTTGTCGCACGCTTTCGGTTTCCATTCTGCCGAGGGCATGACCTTCTCGAACCTTTACTCGCACGGTGGTTTTGCGCCGAAGGGTGCTTTCGCAGTACTTGCTGCCGTCACCACAGTCATCTTCTCGATGATGGGCGCTGAAGTGGTCACCATTGCAGCAGCGGAATCTGAAGAACCGGCGCGCGCCGTCGCGCGCATGACCTCCACGATCATTGGCCGCATTCTGATTTTTTACGTCGGCTCCATCTTCGTGATCTGCAGCGTGCTGCCGTGGACCGAAGTGAAATCGGGCATTTCGCCGTTCGCTGCTGCGCTCGACACGCTGCATATTCCCTACGCTGGCACGATCATGAAAGGCATCATCCTGACGGCAGTGCTGTCGTGCCTAAACTCCGCCTTCTATGTGGCGTCCCGCGTGCTGTTTGTGTTGGCGGAACAAGGCGACGCCCCACGCGCGTTGGTCAAGACCAACGCGCGTCAAGTACCCGCCCGCTCGGTGCTACTGGCGAGCGCGGCAGGCTTCATCGGTGTCGTCGCCAACTTGCTGCTCCCCGATGTCTACGCGTTTCTGACCAACGCGTCCGGCGCTTTGATTGTGGTCATTTATCTGGCCACGGCGGTATCGCAGATCGTCACGCGTCGGCGCCGGGAGGCGGCCGGCGGCCCGCCGCCGTCGCTGCCGATGTGGCTGTTCCCCTGGCTCAGCTACGTCGCGATTGCCGGCATGGTGTTGGTGCTGGTGGCGATGGCCATCACGCCGGAGCACAAGGCAGAATTCTGGGCGAGCACCGTCTCGATCATCGTAGCGCTTCTCCTGTACGTTGTTCTGCGCCGCGGCAAGACGCGGGGAGCTTAAGACATGCTCCCGTCCGCGCAGGAAGGTGATCTGCACACCAACCTCGCGGCCCTATTGGCCCGGCAGAGAGTCGCATTCTCTGCCGAGCCTCGACCGAGCGCATCGCTTCGGCGCGCTCGGTTACAACAACTCATTGATGCCCTGCGCCGTCATCAGGACTCGGTTACCGAAGCCATTTCAGCCGACTTCGGCGGACGCGCCCCGTTTGAATCCTTGCTGGCCGATGTCCTCGGGCCGGTATTCGCAGCGCGTCACGCCAAGCGCCATCTGGCCTCGTGGATGAGCCCATCCAGGCGCCACACAGAGTTGTTGTTTCTGACCAACCGCGCTTGGGTTGAATATCAACCCAAGGGGGTTGTCGGCATCGTCTCGCCGTGGAACTTCCCGGTTTATCTGGCGCTGGGTCCTTTGATCGCTGCGATTGCTGCGGGGAATCGAGCGATGATCAAGGGCTCGGAGTACGCGCCGCACACGAACGCCGCATTACAAGCACTGCTCGACGATGCGTTCGGCGTAGGTGAAGTGCCGGTCATCGGCGGCGGGGTCGAAGCGGCTCGCGCCTTCACCGCGCTGCCCTTCGATCACCTGATCTTTACTGGGGCGCCGTCGATTGCACCCGATGTCATGGCCAGTGCTGCCGCCAACCTGACACCTGTGACATTGGAACTCGGTGGCAAATCGCCCGCCATCGTTGCCGATGCCCATTCGCTAGCGTCTGCGGCGCAGGCCATCGCGCACGGCAAGCTATTTAATGCCGGTCAGATTTGCGTATCGCCAGACTATGCATTGGTGCCGGAGGAGCACCTCGAGACGTTCGCGCAGGCGGTCCAGACAGCGGCGGAGTCGTTGTATCCACAGGTCGGAAATGATCCCAATTACACCCAGATCATTAACGATCGACAGAATGCACGACTCGAGTCGCTACTCGACGATGCCACCCAGCGCGGGGCTGTGATCCGCTACGCCGGCGGGAGCGCTCAGGGTCGCCGTCGGCCGCTCGCCATCCTGACGCAGGTCGACCGGTCAATGCGGGTACTTCACGAGGAGATTTTCGGTCCTGTGCTCCCGATCGTCGGCTATCGCACGCTGGACGATGCGATCGCCTGGATCAATGCCGGTCCACGCCCATTGGCGATGTATCCGTTTGGTTTTGCGGATACTCACTTACGAACTTTGTTGGATCACACCCATTCGGGCGGCGTCACGATCAATGACTGGGGTTGGCACGTCTTCAATCACGACCTACCCTTCGGCGGCGTGGGGCAGTCGGGAATCGGTGGTTACCACGGCGTTGAGGGCTTTCGGGAATTGTCGCACGCGCGTGCAATCTTTCGCCGACACCGTTTTTTCCCAGTGGGGCTCTTCCGCCCCCCGTACGGGCGCCTCGTTCAGCGCCTCGTTATGCGTTTCTACTTAGGCAACAAGCGCTAGGGCCGACGGCGGCGCCAGTCAGCGGCTGACTGGCCATAAATGTCGACTTGCTGAACGTGAGGTGCAGGCAAGTCTGCCTGTCGCAGGCAAGTGGATCCCAGCCGCCGTGCGAGCGCCACGGAGCGCTCATTGCTCGGGTCAATGCAATGGATGAACTCTGGCCATTGCAAAACGTCCACCACCCAGTCGATCGCCGCGGTCGCCGCCTCCGTCGCATAGCCCAGCCCATGCCTGTCGGAAATCAGACCCCAGCCCACTTCGTTGCCCGGCCACCCATCCGGTCGCCAGGGTCCGACGCGACCAATCCACCGACCGGTGGCGCGCTCAATCACCGAGAACATGCCAAAACCGTAGAGTGACCAGGAACCGGCCATCTGCACAAAGGCTCGCCACGCTACCGACCGGGGCTGGACGCCGCCGAGGGTTGCCATGGTCACCGGGTCTGCCGCCATCAGGACCCAGCCCTCGAAATCCTCCCGAACGGGTGGACGGAGCAGTAGCCGTGGCGTGTCCAAATGAAACGCCATCACGGCCAACCCGACAACTCCTCAATCGCACAGACCTGCGCAAAGCTCGGGCGGGCGGTCATCAATTGCACCAATCTCGCGATCGCCGGCCATTGCAACGCTGTCTTCGGCAGGTTACGGGACCAGCGCGCCAGCATCACCGCGTGAAAATCGGCTGTTGTCGGCCCCCACGTACCGCACAGGTAAGGCCCATGGGCGGCAAGATGAGCATCGAGACGTTCAAACGCCGCCTCTAGATCGAGGCGCGCGTGATGTTGGACAGTCTCAACCTGCGTCTCACCCGCCGCTTCAGTAGGGTAAAACCAACGGCGGAAGGCCGGCTGTACCGTATTAGCCAAATGTAGGGTCCATTGCAGATACGCGATCCGCGCCGGCTCAAAGGCACCGGGTGCCAGACGGTGCTCGGCATGGCGCTCACCCAGCAGCATCCCGAGCGCTGCGGCCTCGTACATCGGCTGACCATCGATGAGCAGCAGCGGCACCATCCCGTTGGGGTTCAGGCGCAGATATTCAGCGGTCTTGTGCTCGCGGCGCTCACTGTCGATCCGCACCACCTCGTGCGGTACACCCATGTCGATCAGTAACCAGTGAACTGCAAAACTGGCAGCCCCGGGGATGTAGTACAACCTGTACAAATTCAGTTCTCCTGTACCGAAAAGACCCCTCGGCAAGCAGTGCTATCCGCCGAGCGCCATAGCCTTCATAATGTACCGGTTTGAATCGTCTAGGAACACCGCTTCAATGTCTGCCGCGCCTCAGATCGTGACCGAAAATACTGTGAGCTCAAAGACCTATAGCATTCCTCGCCTGCGGGAAGTGCTATCTGCCTACTATCGCCGCTCAACCGCCATTGCTGTTGCTCTGCTCATGGCCGACATTGCACTGTTCGGTTTGGCCGAGTGGTTGGTTGCTAGCCAAAGCATTGGTTGGCAATTGTTGGGTATGGTGCTCGCCACGCTCGCGATCGTGCGCCTGTTCATTATTGGGCATGACGCCTGCCATGGCAGCCTGACAGACCACGACACGCTGAACAAAGTGTTGGGACGCATCGCGTTCCTGCCCTCCCTGACGCCCTATAGCCTCTGGCGCGTCGGTCATAACGTAGTCCATCACGGTTTTAACAGCCTCAAGGGCCGCGACTTTGTCTGGGAGCCGAAGGATCCAACGGAGTGGGCCAATATGTCGCCGGCTCGGCGCCTACTGGAGCGGCTCTATCGAAGCGCCGCGGGTCCCTTGCCCTATTACCTGGTCGAAATCTGGTGGCGCCGTCTCTACTACCCGCGCGGCAAGAATTCGCCGGGCGACCGTTCGGAGTTCTTCTGGGATTCGACGCTCGTGACCGTTTTTGCGGCTGCGTGGATCGGTGGCTTGGTCATGTTCACGAAGGGGTCGCTCGCGTTGTCCCTCGTGCTGGGCTTCGTGATCCCCTTTCTCGTCTGGAATTGGACCGTCGGCTTCGTGGTGTACCTGCACCACACGCACCCGGACTTCGTCTGGTACGCCGACAAGAGCTCCTGGCTCAAGGAACAAGGCATCCTGCACGGCACCGTGCGTTACCGCATTCGTCCGTGGTGGAACTTCCTGCTGCACAACATCATGGAACATGCGGCGCACCATCTGGATGCCAAGATCCCGCTGTACCGCCTGAAGGCTGCACAGACAGCGTTGGCGAAGCTAGTGCCGGAGATCCCGGAGATCGAACTGTCGATGCGTACCTACTGGCGGACGGTTCGCGAGTGCAAGCTGTTCGACTTTGAACGCAAGGTGTGGGTGCGCTTCCCGAAGAACGCGCGCGCCGGGGCCTAGAACGAGGTTCCGACCCGGGCGCACAGGCGTGCGTCCGGGTCATCGGTTGCGCTATTCGAGATTGAGCGATTCAGGCCCGAAAAGATCGTCGCTCGCCGGGCAATCAGGCCGCGAATCACACGGAAAGTCTTTCTCGATGAGAATATCGAGCGTGCCATCGCCAAGCGATGCTGAGAATCCATAAGACTCCTCGGAACCGCGCGCCCAACGTGTAAACGCCTCGAGCGGCAAACCGATGCCCACGAGACCGTCCGCACAGTCGACCAACGCCGTCTCCAGATCTGGATCCAACGAGAGGCCGAACCGTAACCGGCCGGTCGGAAAGCGCGTCGTCGACACCAGAAACCCGGTTGCCACCAACTCGCCGAGCTCACGGCGTCCCAGTCGACAGCGCAACGAGTCATCGTGAATCCGAATCTTCATGATGAAACCTCCGAGGAGCGATCGGCGAAACGCTCGGGATGAGCGTAAATCACATGTCGCCCCGGACGAGCAAAGCCGACCAAGGTGACGCCAAAACGCTCGGCAGAACGGATCGCAAAGCCCGTGGGCGCCGAGACGGCCACGAGCGTGGTGATACCCACCGTCGCGACCTTTTGTACGAGTTCGTAGCTGGCACGGCTGGAAATCACCACGAAGCCCTTCGTCAGGTCTTCCCCACGGCGCACTAACGCACCGATGAGCTTATCGAGCGCATTGTGACGGCCAACATCTTCTCTGACTAACACGACGCCGATCCCCGGCAACGCCCACCCAGCCGCGTGAATGCTGCCCGTTTGCGAGTTCAAGGGTTGCCCGGCCGCAAGGCTCTGAATGGCGTGCTGTACATCCAGCGCCGTCAATGACCGTCCACCAGCCAGCGCCGGTGGGGTGCGTATGGCATCGTCGACGGTTTCGGCGCCGCACATGCCACAACCCGTGCGCCCGGTCAGGTTGCGCTGCCGCTCAAGAAGCTTGGAAAAGCGCTCCGGCGCTATCGTGAGCTGCACTTCAAGGGCACCCTCGGCACATACCGCCGAGACCGCTCGGATCTCCGACGGGTGACCCACAATCGCTTCCGTCAGCGTAAAGCCGACGGCGAGTTCCTCTAGGTCGCGTGGCGATGCCAGCATCACGACATGGGGGACGCCCTGATACCGGAAGGCAACCGGCCATTCCTCGGCCACCTGGTCGCTGACCGGTGCACCATAGCCGCCATCCCACCGCAAAACCTCAACGGTCGACGTGGGATCGGCAGGGATGACGGGATCGGCAGGTCGCTCAGACACGGAACAAGTCCATCACCAACGGTGGCTGACCCAGACATCGTAACGACAACCACGGTCCTGACTGAACGGTGGGAGAGCGTCTCGCTGTCGGCGGTCGGGCTTTCAGTGTACACGCGGATGCGACCAATGCCCCCCGGGTAGGCGACGGGTAGCCTCAACCGGCCGTCCGTGGAACCCCATGAGGCGAACCTGATGAGTCAAGCGCCATTGGGGGATACCGCAGTAGAATGTCGGTGTTCCGGACGGCCATCGACAGACCGTGGGGCTCACCGCAGGGCATGCCTTTTCTGCGCGAGCACACGATCCTTTCACGATGGCTGCGGGCGACGCGATCATAAGGGGACGCATTCGGTATGAAGCCTGTCATTCGCGCACTTGCTGCGCTTTGCTTACTCGCCACCTCTGCTCTGTCAGCAGAGCCTTCGGGCGCCCCGTCCAACGGTCTTTTGCGCTCACCCGACGACCTACACGGCAAACGGATCGCTGTGGCCGTTGGCTCGGCGCAGGAAGCGTGGGTGAGCAAGCACTTTCCGGACTCGACCATTCTGCAATACGACACCATCCCGGATCTCGTCGTGGCGGTCACGTCCGGCAAAGCGGACGCCACGTTAAAAGATGAAGGTACGCTCAAGGATCTACTCAGCAAGAACGACACCATTGGCGTACTCGGTGAGTCTGTCTTTAACTCACCGCTCGCCTCCGGGTTTGGCAAAGGCCATCCGGAAACCCGTCATCAGTTCAATCAGTTCCTGAAAAAAATTCGCAGCAACGGCACTTACGCCGAGATGGTCGATCGTTGGATGGTCCGCGGCGAAGAGACCATGCCCAAGATCGCCACCCACGGCCGAAACGGCACCCTGACCGTTGGCGTTGCCCTGATTGGTCTCCCATTTGCGATGATCAAAGACAACGAACCCTCTGGTCTATTGTTCGAAATCATCAATCGCTTTGCGGCCGATATCGGCAAGACACCAAAGATCCAATTGCTCGAAGTGAGCGGCATGGTCGCGGCCGCAGCTTCCGGCAAAGTGGACATGATTACCGCGCTCTACGACACCGAAGAGCGCCGCAAAATGATCGACTTTTCTGACCCGATCTACGAAATGGGTAATCGCTTTGTGGCGCGCAAGACCCATATAGCCGGGGCCGCCACCGATTCATCTGACGGGAAAATCCGGTCGTCAAAGGATCTGCACGGTCGCCGCATCGCGGTGCTACTCGGCAGCGCCTATGAAGCCTATGCCACCAAAAACTTCCCCGACGCCACGATCTTGCAGTACCAGAACGCAAGCGATGTGCTCGCGGCCGTTAAGTACGATAAGGCGGACGCGTCCATTAATGACGATGACACTTTGCGAGAAATCCTCAAGAACGAGCCTTCGATAGGCGCCCTCGATGAGTCACTGTTCACCTTCAGAGTCGGCGCAGGGTTTCGTAAAGACGAGACGGCGTTGCGCACACAGTTCAATGAGTATCTCGCTAACTTACGCAAGACCGGCGAATACACCCAGGTGATGCAACCTTGGCTGTTGGGCGAACGCACCACCCTTCCCGCGATGCCGCAGATCCCGACGACCGGCGAACTGATCATCGGGACCGCCAATTTAGGGCTGCCCTGGGTGGCGTATCAGGACAATCAGCTTGCGGGTGCTGATGTCGAACTCATGAGCCGCTTCGCCGCCTCGATTGGCAAGAAACCCAAGTTCGTCGTGATGGATTTCGGCGCATTGATCGCGGCCTTGACGACGGGCAAGGTCGACATGATCGCCAGTGACATCTTCATTACGGAAGAACGCCAGAAAGCCATCAATTTTTCGGATCCCTACTTTGAAGCCGGGAATAAAATTTTTGCCTTGAAGACCCGACTAGGCAATACGTCGCCCGATGCCGTCGGCTCGTCTAGTGCGACTGAACCTCCGACACCGTCTTTTCTGTCACGCCTCAAAAACAGTTTTGAATCGAACATCCTGCTCGAAAAACGCTACCTGATGATCTGGGATGGTCTACAGACCACGATCTTGATCTCAATTTTAGCGACGCTTTTCGGTACCGCCCTCGGCGGCGTTGTCTGTTTCATGCGCATGTCGAGCCGGGCCTGGCTCAATGTGCCAGCGAAGGTCTATATCTCGATCCTTCGAGGCACACCCGTACTGGTGTTGTTAATGCTGATCTTCTACGTCGTCTTTGGCTCTGTGAACATCAGCCCAACCTTAGTTGCCGTCATTGCATTCGGTATGAACTTTGCCGCCTATTTTGCGGAGATTTTCCGCTCGGGCATGATGAGTATCGACAATGGTCAGCGTGAAGCCGGCATTGCGATGGGCCTGACGACAGTCCAAACCTTTATTCACGTGTTACTCCCGCAGACCGTGGTGCGCATACTTCCAGTCTATAAAGGGGAGTTCATCTCCTTGGTGAAGATGACCTCGATCGTGGGTTATATCGCGGTGCATGACCTGACGAAGGCCGGAGACATCATCCGTAGTCGCACTTTCGACGCCTTCTTCCCGCTAGTGATGGTGGCCGTTCTCTACTTCCTGATTGCGGCCTTACTGATACAAGTTCTGGAGTATCTGGAACGTCGAACAGATCCGGTTGCGCGACGTCGTCAGGGAGATGCCCAATGATTAAGGTCGAACATCTGTCAAAGCGCTACGGGGACTTGACGGTCCTTCGCGACATCTCCACCGAAATCAAGCAGGGCGAAGTGGTCGCCATCATCGGCCCATCGGGAACCGGTAAGAGCACCTTCCTGCGTTGCCTGAATCTCCTAGATCGCCCAACCGGAGGTTCAATCCTGATTGACGGTCAGGACATTCTCGACCCGAAGACGGATGTGCCGAAGATCCGTCAGAAAATGAACATGGTGTTCCAGTCGTTCAATCTGTTTTCACACCTCACGGTGCTCGAGAACCTCACGTTGGCGCCGGTGCGTGTTCGCGGCGTGACGCAAGAGGCAGCGGCGGCCAGAGGTATGGAATTGCTACGCCTAGTCGGGCTTGGCGAAAAATCCGGGCACTTTCCCCACGAGTTGTCGGGGGGACAGAAGCAACGTGTCGCGATTGCTCGTTGCTTGGCTATGGAACCGGAAGTGATCCTGTTCGACGAACCCACCTCAGCGCTCGATCCGACGATGGTCAGCGAAGTGCTCAGCGTGATTCGGCGCTTGGCGAAAGATGGCATGACCATGGCGATCGTGACGCACGAGATGGACTTCGCTCGGGACGTCGCCAGCCGAGTGTTCTACATGGATCAGGGCGGGATCTATGAAGAAGGCACTCCGGCGCAGATCTTTGGGAACCCCCAGAAAGATCGGACCCGAGCGTTTATCAATCGAGTAAAGACCAGCCGCTATTCGATCGTATCGCCGGATTTCGACCTCTACGCGATGAATGGTCAGATCCAGACGTTCTGTGAGAAGCACGCTATTTCCAGCAAGACCTGCGGGAATGTGTTGTTGGTTTCTGAAGAAGTTCTGCAAATGTACCGCCCGCTGTTATCCGAGCGGAAACTCGAGGTCATCGTCGGCTATTCCGAGAAGACCGGACAGATCGAGATTGTCTTCGAGAGCGATGGTCCGACCGGTAATGTCTTAGAGGCCGGCGGGGCAGACGATGATCTCGCCCTCGTGCTGGTGCGTGGCTACACGGAAGCGATCGAGCTTGTGCAGGGCGAGAAAGGCGACCGCTTGCGACTTTTGGTTCGAAAGACCTAAGGCTGCCCACGAACACGGAAGCCAGGCTCCCCGAGCGGGGAGCCTGAACAGCACGCCGAGGACCTCTGTGTCCCGTGTCGACTTGCGAGCACCAAAAGGATGGTGGCTAGGGCGGGAATCGAACCCGCGACCCCGGGGTTATGAATCCCGTGCTCTAACCGGCTGAGCTACCTAGCCACGCGGGGGTGCGGTCTGCACCTCCGGAAGGGGCCGAATTGTGTGGATGTAGGGCCCGTCCGTCAAGCGGAAAGGCCCCGATTCTGTCATCAGAAGCGATACATCCACGCCAATTGAGAGTTAATCGAATTGTATCCGTCGCCGATGATGACCAGTTTCTCCGGGGAGACGACGTACATCACCAATCCGGTACCGCCCAACAGATTTCGGCTGACAGTACCAATTAGGCGACCGGTCGCGGGATCGACAGCAAAGCTACCCGAAAGATTACCGCCGACGGTACCGGCCGACAGGGTGAGCTGCGGCAACGTGGAGATCGGCGAACTCGCAGGCGCGTACACCGTTCCACCCACGTAATAAGACGACGGGAAAGAGGTAAACGGCACACCCACTTGGGGCTCGAGGAAACCGAAGTTATTGGCAACACTGACCGGCTCAAGCACCACCGCACCACCTAGGCCGTCGGCGTAGAGCACGAAGTTACGGACCGCCGAACCTGTTCCTAGCGTCAGCGTTCCACGACCATTGCCAGCAACCGTATAGGGCTGGGCCGTATAGGACGAATTGACGAGCGTCGTGGTGCGATCCGTGACGTCTAGGTTGACGTTGACCGTACCCGAGCCTGGAACCGCGCCGGAGAGGCGGCCGACGGCCACCGTGGACGCTGCCGTCACAGGCTTCGTGGCCGACGGAGACGACCCAATCAGACTGAGTACAGCGGGGTTAGCCAACGCCGTAGCGTCTAGGTTAGGCGCGCCGGTCTGCGGGCGAATCTCGCCGATCACGCGCAGATCGGTTCCTGAAGTTCCCGAACTCACGAACAGCGCGTGGGACGCATTGATCACGTAGTAGGCGATGGAAAGGGAGTGGCTACCCAACACCAGCGTACCGGTACCGCGCCCGTTGGCATCGGCATCCGTGAAGTTACCCGTCAACACCGCTCCCGTCACCGGCGCCGCAGCGTCGTCATCGCCCATGCCGGCACTCAGGGCACCATTCGAGCCGAGCGTGTAACGACCGGCCAAGGCATAGCGTCGGCCCTTGCCATCATCGCCTGCACCCGCGAACACATAGTCACCCACGCGCGCTGTCAGGGGGAACGCAGCCGGCGTCTGTGCCAACAACTGGCCCGCACCTGCAAAGCCGGTACCGTCGTTTTCTTGGATGTGGCCATCTTGCAGGTTGCTCTGCATGACGAAGTCGAAGTTCTCGCCACCGCTCCAATAGATCACGCCACGGTTCTGCGTGTAGGTCTTACAGACACCGTTGGTGGGCACAACGGCCTGCTTGCCACCCCGGGAGTCGAGTTCGTCCACCACACCGGTGACCACGCCATTGGTATCCACCGAGAACGAGCCCGCACGGACAGCGACGGCATTGTTCTTGAAGCCACTGATGGAATACGCGTAGCGACCGAGCAGCAAACAGGCAGTCTTGGGATTCACGACTAACGTGATCGTCTTGGTGGCCAGTACCTTGTTTGCATCCGTCACAGTCACGGTCACCGTCGAACTGCCGGTCGCGGTTGGCGTGCCGATAATGGCCGTCGTGGCCGTCGTACTGCCATCGAGCTTTAAACCTGCTGGCAGGGTGCCAGTGGTCACCGTCCACGTGAAAGGACCCAAACCGCCAGCGACAGTCAGATAAGCCGTGTAGGGAACGCTCTCATTGGCCGGAAAGAGTACAGGCGCCAAGATCGTTGGCGTTCCGTTAATGGTAACCGTCACCGATGACGTCTTGGTGGTATCGGCGATCGAGGTCGCGGTCAGCGTCACGAAAGTTGAGCCAATAATTCCACTCGGCGCTTGGATGACCGCCTTGGTCGTGTCGCTGCTCGCGATCGTGCCATCGCCAACGACGGACCACGTCACGCCCTTGTTGGCGGAGTCATTGGTCACCGACGCATTGATCTGCAGAGTCGTACCCTGCTGAATCGTCGTAGCGCCCGTGGCAGACGCCAGGACGACGCCAATACCGACGCCCACACCGGTCGTTCCGGTCGTACTGGTATTGCTCTTGCTACCGCCGCCACAGGCTGCGAGCACGAGACCGAGGAACACCACCGATAGGCGGATCGAACCGAATAGTTTCACCGAAATTCCTCGCTTCGACCTTGACCGATCGGGTGCAGTCCAGAGCATAGCGCCCCCAAGATCAGACGTTGAACCTAAAATGCATCACATCACCCTCGCGGACGATGTATTCCTTGCCCTCAAGGCGCATTTTTCCAGCTTCGCGAGCCCCGGCTTCACCCTTACCGGCGATGTAATCGTCGTAAGCAATGACTTCCGCCCGAATGAACCCACGTTCGAAGTCCGTGTGAATCACGCCGGCGGCTTGAGGCGCGGTACAACCTTTGCGAATCGTCCATGCACGCGCCTCTTTCGGGCCGACCGTAAAGTAGGTCTGCAGCCCCAGTAGCGCATAGCCGGCGCGAATCACGCGGTTGAGACCGGGCTCGTCGAGTCCGAGTTCCGCTAAAAAATCTTTTCGGTCAGCGTCTTCCAGCTGAGCAATTTCGGCCTCAATGGCCGCACAGACGGCGACCACTTGCGCGGATTCGCGTTTCGCGAGCTCCTCAACAGCAGCCAACAGTGGATTGTCGGCAAAACCACTTTCGCTGACGTTGGCGACATAAAGGACGGGCTTCATGGTCATTAGCTGCAGTTCGCGGCAGATCAGGCGTTCCTGATCGTCCAGACCGACCGCACGCGCCGGAATGCCTTCGTTGAGCGCATCCCGGACCCGCTTGAACAGATCACGGGCTCGAATGGCATCCTTATCCTGTGCCTTGGCGGCCTTCTCAGCGCGCTGAATGCCTTTTTCAATCGTTTCCAGATCGGCCAACGCCAATTCGGTATTGATCGTTTCGATATCTGCCAACGGGCTCACTTTGCCGGCGACGTGGATGACATCGCCATCCTCGAAGCAGCGGACGACGTGCGTAATCGCGTCGACTTCACGGATATGGGCAAGGAACTTATTCCCCAAGCCCTCACCGGCGGCAGCGCCCTTCACGATGCCCGCAATATCCACAAACTCCACGGTGGTTGGGAGAATGCGCTCGGACTTCGCAATGGCGGCCAGCGCGTCCAATCGCGGATCCGGAACCGGGACCACGCCCACGTTCGGGTCGATGGTGCAGAACGGGTAGTTCTCGGCCGGAATCTGGGCGCGCGTCAGCGCGTTGAAAAGAGTGGACTTGCCGACGTTCGGCAGTCCAACAATGCCACACTTGATCGCCACAATTCCCCCTAGCCTTCCGTCACGCGACGGTGCAGGCCGTTCATCACCTTTTCGGCTCCGTCGATCAGCATTCGCTCAATCGATGCCGCGGCCAAATCGACGGCATCGTCGAGTAGCCTTTGCTCCGCCGCAGACGCTCGGCGCAGCACAAAATCAACGACCTGGTCACGGCTGCCCGGATGACCAATGCCGATCCGCATGCGCCAGAAGGCTTCGCCCCCGTGCGCGATGATGTCCTTCAAGCCGTTATGGCCGCCGGCACCACCGCCCTGCTTGATACGCAGCGCACCGCAAGCCAGATCCAACTCGTCATGCGCGACCAGAATCTGTTCCATCGGAATACGCAGATAGTCCACCAGTGCCCGCACCGATACACCACTGCGATTCATGTAGGTCGTTGGCTTCAGCAGCCAGACTTCCTGACCCGCCAGTTGAATACGACCCACTTCCCCTTGGTAACGGGCGTGCGGCCGAAGAGCGCCTCCGGCACGCCGAGCAAGTGCATCGACACACCAGAAGCCTGCGTTATGCCGGGTATCTGCGTGCTCAGGCCCAGGATTCCCCAGACCGACAATCAACCTGATGGGCGTTCCAGCCATGCGATCACGACCCGAGACGAACATTCGTCCGCGACCCTAGGGTCGCGGACGAACTCGGCGGGAGCGAAAGAAAATTACTTCTTCGCTGCCGGCTTCTTCGCGTCAGCCTTCTTGGCATCCGCAGCGTCCGCCGCCGGTGCCGCCACTTCTTCCGCGCGCTGCGCGTGAACGGCAACAACGACCGGATTGCGACCCGTGAGGGTGTCGACAGCCACCACGCCCTCAGGGAACGCGATGTCCGACAGATGCAAGGACTGATTGACGTGCAGAGCCGAGGTGTCCACCGTCAGGAACTCAGGGAGATCCTTCGGGAGGCACTCAACAACGACTTCGTTCTTGAGATGCGACATCATGCCGCCTTCGGTCTTCACGCCCGGCGAAGCAGCTTCGCCGATGAAGTGAAGCGGAACCGGCAAGCGGATCTTCTCGTCTTCGAACACGCGCTGGAAGTCAACGTGGACGATCTGGTTCTTCCACGGGTGACGCTGCACGTCACGCAGAATCGCCTGCTGCGTTACTTCGCCGACCTTCAACGTGATGATCGTCGAGTAGAAGCGCTCATTGTCCAGCGCCAACGACACCTTGTTGTGCTCCATCGACAGCGCACGGGGGTCACGAGCACCGCCATACAGGATCGCCGGAACACGTCCCGCGTGACGCAGGCGGCGGCTCGCACCCTTCCCCTGGTCTTCGCGGAACTCCGCGATCAATTCAAAAGAGGTCTTCATCGTCTTCTCCTTACAGAATCCCCGCTATGGCCCGCGACCAAGTCCACAGCGGTTCCAAATGCGTCATGGCACCGTGCCAAGACGCGAAGCCTTAATCGATATACAAGGAACTGACCGACTCTTCGTCGCGAATACGACGCATCGTCTCAGCCAGCAATCCGGCAACCGATACTTGCCGGATCTTGCGGCAGGCAGAGGCCGCAGGACTGAGCGGAATTGTGTCGGTCACCACCAACTCGTCCAAAACCGACTTCGAAATGCGCTCAACGGCCGCACCCGACAACACCGGATGCGTAATGTAAGCGACTACGTGCTCACCACCGCGATCCTTGAGTGCCTGCGCGGCTTGGCACAGCGTGCCGGCCGTGTCGACCATATCGTCCACCAGAATGCAGGTCTTGCCACGGACGTCACCGATGATGTTCATCACCTGCGACTCATTGGCCCGTGGACGGCGCTTATCGATGATCGCCATGTCCACGTCATTCAAACGCTTCGCGAGAGCGCGAGCACGCACGACACCACCCACATCCGGGGAGACGACGATCGTGTCTGCGAAGGGCTGCTTCCAAACGTCCCCCAAAAGCACGGGCGAGGCATAGACGTTGTCGACGGGAATATCGAAAAAGCCTTGAATCTGATCGGCGTGCAGATCCACCGTGAGCACCCGATCAACACCCACCGTTGTCAGCAGGTTGGCTGCGACCTTGGCCGTGATGGCGACACGGGTTGCGCGTGGGCGTCGATCCTGACGCGCGTAACCAAAATAGGGGACCACGGCGGTGATGCGCGCCGCGCTCGCACGGCGCAAGGCATCGACCATCACCAGCAGCTCCATCAAGTTGTCATTAGCGGGCGGGCACGTGGACTGCACGATGAAAACGTCGCGCCCGCGAACGTTCTCCATGATCTCGACCGTCACTTCGCCGTCGCTGAAGCGACCCACGTGAGCCCGACCCAGCGGAACCTTGAGTTCCCGCGCGATATCTTGAGCCAGCACGGGATTCGCATTCCCGGTGAACACTGCCATCTGTGAATCGGACACGGCTTGAGTCTCCACAAACGCCTAGAACACCGAAAAATTGGCTGGGGCGGAAGGATTCGAACCTTCGTATGGTGGAATCAAAATCCACTGCCTTACCGCTTGGCGACGCCCCAACGAAACCTCATCTTCCAACACTGAGACCCTAGGCTCTATTACGGCTCGATTTGCTTCGCGAGGCGGGCATGAACCGGCGATTGGGACAACCCTTGCGCCACATAACCCTGCCAAGACTTCGGCATTCCGACCAACGCAGCGCTCGCCTCTTCGCGGCTTTCAAAGACCGCGAATACGCACGCGCCAGAACCTGTCATCCGAGCGATGCCGCGAGCTCCTAACCAGCCGAGCGCATCGCGCACGGCTGGATATCGCGCAGTCACGACGGGCTCAAGATCGTTGTGCCCTATCAAGAAAGCGCCGGAGGCACCCGGCAATGGAAAGCCGGGAATTGTGATTGACGGGGAATTTCTTGTCAATTCAGGAGCCTGGAAAACATCCGCCGTTGAGACCGCAACACCGGGATAGATCACCGCAAAGCAGTGACTCGGAAGCGTAACCGGCTCCAATTTGTCCCCAATCCCGCGGGCGACCGCATTGTTCCCGCGCACGAAAACGGGCACATCGGCACCCAAGCGTCCACCCAGATGGGCCAGCTGGTCGGTCGAGTAATTCAGCCCCCACAGGCAGTTGAGAGCGATCAGCGTGGTGGCGGCGTCCGAACTGCCGCCACCCAGCCCGGCTCCCATCGGGATGCGTTTCTGCACCCGCAGTCGAGCTCCGAGATCCGGCCGACCAGCCGTCGACTGCAGCAGACGGGCGGCTCGGACGACTAGATCGGCCTCCGCCGACACCCCCGGCGCACCCTCTTCTCGGATGATCTCTCCATTTTCGCTGATATTAATATTAATTTCGTCGCAGATATCGACTAGCTGAAATAGGGTTTCGAGCTCGTGATAACCGTCGGAGCGCCGACCGGTCACGTGCAAGAAGAGGTTCAGTTTGGCCGGTGCCGGCCACGACTCCAGCGATGAACTCATGGGCGGCGCCCCGTCCAGTGATCGACGATGACCCGAATCCGGGCGTTTCCCTGTGTCAGGGTGAGCTTGCGCGGCAATCCGACCACGTCGACCGCCGCGGCAGCGCGCTCGTCGACCAGCACTTGCCATTGAGTTTGGACGAAAGCTCCGGGCGCACCGCTGTCGACACCCAGATTGGGATCCGGCACACCCCTCAGCCAGTAACTCAGAGCACGCAACGGGACAGCAAAACCCAAGCGTTCCGTGAGCGTGGCCTCAACGCCCGTAAACGGCGCCAAAAAGTCCGTTGGCGGACTCGTCCCCGCCTCTACCCGGATATGGTCAGGACTGATCCGCACAACGGACCGGCCTGCACCGAAAGGCCCTTCGACCAGCAACTCGCTATCCACCCCGGTCTGACGCCACTCAAAATGCGCATTAAAGCCATCTTGGGCTGATTTGACAGCGAGACGGCCCGTCGCCGTCCACAGATCCCAGTTCTGCAGCGCCGAGGTCTCACTGACGCTCAGTAGCGGCGGCACGTCGGCTAGCCGCTGCGGGGTCGCGACGCAGCCCGCTAGTCCCAACACGCACACGGCAACGGCGCACCTTAAGGTCATGGTGCGCCCTTCGAATACGCTTGCTGCAGACGCAAGAGGCGCTCATTTGACGGGAAACGATCCAACGCCACGGCGATAAAGCGCTCAGCCTCCGACGCGTCAGCGGACGTGGCCAACACCTCGGCCAAATGTCCGGCAATTTCCGCATCAGGTTGCAGGCGGTACGCGCGCGTCAACTTTTCGCGTGCAGCCAACACATCGCGCTGTCGAAAACGCAACCATCCCAGACTGTCCAAATAGGCCGCATTGTCCGGCGCCTGAGCACACGCGGCCTGTAACAAGCGGTCGGCACGGCGCAGATCCCGGCCGGCATCAGCCAAAGTGTAACCGAGCGCATTTTGTGCGGCGGGATCGTCCGGGCGGCGCGATAACAGCCGCTCCAAGGCACCCATTGCGTCAACGACTCGCCCCAAGCGCACCATCACCTCAGCTTTCGCCCGCGTGATCTCCTCCGCATCCGGGTAGGCTTTTTCAACACGAACCGCTAACGCGATCGCCTCTTCGCCGCGACCGTTCTCCGCCATGGCCAACATGCGGCCGACGGTCAGATCCCGACGCAGATCCGGATTGGCGTAAACAAACTCGTCGAACACACGATCGGCCAAATCAGCACCATCACTGGCCACGTGTAATCGATAAGCACGCAATTGTGCCTCTACGGCACGCCGACCCGAGGTGATCGCCGAATACATCGCCGCTGCCCGCCCAGAATCCCCCATCCGCTCGGCCAGCGCGGCCAGCCCGAACTGGGCGGCTGCCGACTCACCCGCCTTGCCCAATTCAGCGTAATGCCGGCCGGCAGACTCATTCCGATGAGTCTCCAACTCGTGCGAGGCCAAGGCCTCCAAGGCGGCGGCGCGCTGGTCGGTGCGCTGCGCTAAGTCGCGGAGGATTGATTCCGCTTCGGCACCGCGCTCGCACAACATCATCAACCAGGCCTCCGTCAGTCGATCGAGATCGCGTATATCTGTCCCAAGCGGCGCGGCAAGCGCAAGCCCCTGCTCACAATCGCCAGCCAATACACGGGCCCTTGCCTCGAACGCACGTCCTTGGCGCCGGCGACCCAACTCTTTCGCTCGCTGCGCAGCCGCTTGCGCACCCGCGGCATCACCTGCTGCGAGTAACAAGCTCGCAGCCTGTAACTGCGCTTCGCCGGACTCGGGATGCCGTGCCGCGAGTTTGCGCATCACAAAAGCGACACCCGCCCGATTGCGCAATTCAGAAAGGCTGCGGCCGAGCGACTCAAATCCCTGGTTCGGCGTCGGATAGGCCGTCACCAGCAACCACTCAAGCTCGCGCTCCGCAACCGAACGGTGATCGAGCTCCAAAGCCGCCACCGCCAAAAATCGATGCGCCGTCTCACTCTTTGGCTCGCGCTTCAGCCAATCCTCGCAAATGGAGGTCAAAACTGCATATTGCGACCAGTCATAAGCCAAACGGGCGGCTGATTCGAGCTCATGTGGATCTGCAGAGTCACGCACACGCTCCCATTGGAGCGCCGCCGCGCGCGCATATTCGCCCCGCTCAATGGCTACGTCCGCGGGAGAAGCCGGCCTCTCAGCGGCAGAGATCGAGACGGTGAACAACACCGCTGCCATCAGGCCGCAGCCTATACGGCGACGCCAAGAGGATTGTGCGTACTGTACATTTAACATACGTGCACTATACGGGCACAAAGGCGTGCTGCGAACGCTTGCCCTACATAGGCGAGGTACAGGACAATCGCCTGGCAAATCCGACCGTTCTCAGGCCACCCAATGCCACTCGTCGTCGTCGGGATCAATCATCGCTCGGCCCCCGTTGAGGTTCGAGAGAAGGTGGTCTTCGACACCCGCAACCTGCCGCATGCTTTGCAGTCGCTCGCCACGGATGGCGCGCGCGAAAACGTCATTGTATCGACCTGCAACCGCACCGAGTTGTATTGCGTCGCCGATGACGCGGCAGACTTGGGCCGATGGTTAGCCGAATACCACGGTCTGCCGCAGGAATTAGAGGGGTGCATATACCTGCATCGCGATGAGCGCGCTGTTGAGCATGCTTTCGCGGTAGCTTCGGGACTCGATTCGATGGTCCTCGGTGAGCCGCAAATCTTGGGGCAACTGAAGGATGCGTATCGCGCGGCTCAGGAGCATGGCACGGCAGGGCCGATGCTGAATCGGCTCTTCCAAGCAACATTCTCAGTCGCCAAGCGTGTTCGAACTGAAACGCGTATTGGCGCCAATGCGGTATCCGTCGCTTATGCGGCGGTCAGTCTTGCACGGCAAATTTTTGCGGGTTTCCAGTCGCATACGGCGCTCTTGGTCGGCGCCGGGGACACCATCGCGCTGGCCGCACGCCACCTGCACTCGCAGGGACTCAAGCGCATGATCATTGCGAATCGAAGTCTAGATCGTGCGCAAGCTTTAGCGGCTGAATTTAACGCCTCAGCCATCACACTGGATGCGCTCCCGAATCATCTCGCCGAAGCCGATATCGTCATCAGCTCGACCGCAAGTCCGCAACCAGTAATTTTGACCGCCGACGTCGCCGCCGCTCTCGACGCACGCCGTCGCAAGCCTATGTTCATGGTCGACATTGCGGTGCCCCGCGATATCGAAGCTGGCGTCGGCGCATTCGAAGACGTCTACCTCTACTCGATCGACGATCTACAAAATTTCGTCAACCAAAACCTCAAGGCACGAGAAGACGAGGCGCGTGAAGCGCGGCTACTGATTGACGAGGAAGTAGGTCGGTTCATGTCCGCATTACGCGGGCAGCAGGTCATCCCCACGATTCGAGAATTACGCACAACCGCTGAGAAAGTGCGCGCCGAGACGCTGGAACAGGCCATGAAGCTATTGGCCTCAGGCCGCTCGCCCGCTGATGCGATGGCTTTTCTCGCGGACACACTGACCCATCGACTCGTCCATGCGCCAACGCATGCGCTTCGAGAGGCCGGCTCCGCCGGTGACGACGCACTCGTGCATGCCGCACGCCGACTCTTCCATCTGGACGCGGACGAAGAATGAGAGACTCGATCCGCAGACGCCTTGAGCGATTGGCCGATCGCTACGAGGAAGTTGGTCGCCTCTTGTCAGACCCTAGTCTGCAAGGGCGGAGCGACCGATTTCGCGAATTGTCGATGGAATATTCCCGCATAGAACCCGTTGCGCTCGGCTTCCGTGATTTTCTCAACCTGCAGCAAAGCCAGAAGCAGGCGGAGGAAATGGCGAGCGATGCGGATCCCGATATCCGCTCCATGGCCGAGGAAGAACAACGGGCCATTGCTGGGCAAATCGTCTCTGCGGAGGAAGCCTTACAGCGCCTCTTGATTCCCAAAGACGTCCACGACGAAGGCAATATCTATCTCGAAATTCGTGCAGGTGCAGGTGGCGATGAAGCGGCTATATTCGCGGGCGATCTGTTTCGAATGTACAGCCGATACGCAGACAACCAAGGCTGGCGCGTTGAAATCCTCTCGGACAGCCGAGGAGAACACGGCGGATACCGGGAGGTCATTTCCCGAATCGTCGGCCAAGGCGTCTATTCGAAGCTCAAATTCGAATCTGGAACGCATCGCGTGCAACGCGTGCCCGCCACCGAAGCACAGGGTCGGATTCACACATCGACCTGCACGGTTGCGATTCTGCCGGAACTGGCAGAAGTTGAAGATATTCCGATCGCAGACTCAGATCTGAAAATTGACACCTATCGCGCCAGTGGCGCTGGTGGACAACACGTCAATAAAACCGATTCAGCCGTGCGGATCACGCACTTACCAACGGGCGTGGTCGTGGAATGCCAAGAAGAGCGTTCGCAACACAAGAATCGCTCGCGTGCCATGTCGTTGTTAAAGGCGCGCCTTCTCGCGTCGGAACGCGAGAAGCAGGCGAACCAGCAGGCATCGGCACGAAAATTACAGGTTGGTAGAGGCGATCGCTCCGAACGCATTCGCACCTACAATTTCCCTCAGGGTCGCCTCACCGATCACCGGATCGAATTAACCCTGTACCGCCTTGAGGCCATCGTCGGCGGTACTCTTGACGAAATCTTGATTCCGCTAGCCCGCGAGTACGAGGCCGAGCAGCTCGCCGAGTTGGAATGATTCAAACCATTCTTCAGCAGGCGTCGGTAAGAATCGCGGCTCTTTCCGACTCCGCTCGGTTAGATGCGGAACTCTTGCTCGCCCATGTGCTGGAATGGACGCGCGCCCAATTACATGCCCGCGATGACACCGCACTCTCGGCAGATCGTTTGGATGCCTTCGAGAGACTGGTGACCCGGCGCTGTGACGGGGAGCCCGTGGCTTATCTGTTGGGCTATCGCGATTTCTGGAAGAGTCGATTCAGCGTCGGCCCCGGGGTACTGGTACCGCGACCGGACACGGAGTTACTCGTAGAAACCGCGATACAGTGGCTGTCCGGACTCGAAAGGCCCCGAGTCCTCGATTTAGGTACCGGCAGTGGCGCCATCGGCCTGTCCATCGCGTTGGAGCGTCCGGACGCGGACGTTGACCTGGTGGATCGTAGCCAGGCGGCATTAGCGATCGCAGAGGCCAACCGCTCCCGCCTCGGCGTTTCTGCCCGCCTATTGGCGGGTTCGTGGTTCGATCCCGTGGGAACGGCGCGATATGACCTCATCCTAGCCAATCCGCCCTACGTGGCGCCGGATGACCCCCACCTTGCAGGACCGGCACTACGCCATGAACCCGTCGAGGCGCTGGTCGCCGCGAACCATGGTCTTGCGGATCTGCAAACGCTTGCCGCGCAGGCGCCACAGCATCTGATGCCCCGCGGTCAGGTTTTGTTGGAGCATGGCTATGATCAGGGCCCGGCGGTCCGCGCGGCACTCCGACAGGCCGGATTCGGTCGTATAGAGACCTTTCGCGACCTTGCAGCGCTGGAACGCGCGACGGGAGGGGGTCTCGGCGACTAGAATTCGCCCACGGCGGACCGTTACCGCCCGGAGGACCGCAGTGCTCAAGTTTCAGACCTCGCTTGGTGACTTCTTCGTCGAACTTCATGGCGACGATGCTCCCATCACCACTAAGAACTTCTTGGAATACGTGACCTCGGGTCATTTCGATGGAACGGTGTTTCACCGTGTCATCCCTGGATTTGTGATCCAAGGCGGCGGCATGACCGCTGATATGAACCAGAAGAAGACTCGCGCGCCGATTAAGAATGAGGCCGCCAACGGTCTCAAGAATCGTCGTGGCAGCCTTTCAATGGCGCGCACGCAGGACCCCCACAGTGCAACGTCGCAGTTCTTCGTCAATCTGAAGGACAACGCATTCCTCGACCCAGGCCCGGGTAACCCCGGTTATGCCGTGTTTGCGCACGTCATGAAGGGCATGGATGTAGTCGATAAGATTGCCGCTGTGAAGACCGGCAGCAAAGGCCATCACGATGACGTTCCGCTCGAACCTGTGGTCCTCGAGTCGGTAACGGTCGTCGAAGGCTAACGGCTCGCGCGCCGTGTGGCGGCGCCTCAAGAAGATTGCTGCCTGGACGGTGGGAGGCTTTTTTGCGCTCACCGTCCTGTCAGTCTTGTTGATGCGATTTATCCCGCCGCTGACCAGCGCGTTCATCGTTCACGCTTATTTCACGGCCTGGTCACAGGGAGACTTTCGTTGGCGCGCTCATCAGGCGTGGGTGCCGTACGAGCAAATTTCTGCGAACGCCAAGATTGCAGTCATCGCATCGGAAGACCAGAAATTTCCGATCCACTACGGATTTGACTTGGATCAAATCGACCAGGCGATCGAAGAAAGGGAAAGCGGCCGGCGAGTACGTGGCGCCAGCACAATCTCCCAACAGGTCGCCAAAAATCTATATCTGTGGCCGGGGCAAAGTTTCATCCGCAAGGGTATTGAGGCTTATCTCACCCTTTTAATCGAAACCCTCTGGCCGAAGCAGCGGATCCTCGAAATCTATCTCAACTTTGCTGAATTTGGGCCTGGAATCTACGGGGTCGGCGCCGCTGCGCCACATTACTTCCGACATGCTCCGGCACAAATCACGCCGACGGAAGGCGCACTGCTGGCCGCCGTTCTGCCGAGCCCGAAGCATTTGAAAGCGGAGCGCCCGAGCGCTTACATCCAACGCCGAATCGGTACCATTTTGGCGCAGGAAGCCGCTCTCGGCGGCACCAGTTACCTACGCAAGTTCGAAGCCGACGCCCCGGCGAAGTCGTCTACTGCAGGGCCCGCGTCGAACCGGCATCAGTCGCCCCGCTAAACAGCGCGCCAATATCCACTGCGTCGTATCGCCAGGCGCGATTACAAAACTCGCACTTCACTTCAACGACACCCTGTTCATCGAGCACATCGCGAGACTCCGCTTCGCCAAGCGAGCGTAGGATGCCGTCCACCCGCTCGCGCGAGCAGGCGCAGCGGAACGAGACCGGTGCAGGATCAAACACCCGCACGTCTTCTTCATGAAAAAGTCGTCGCAACAGCTCATCAGCCGGCAAGGTGGCCAGCTCATCCGCAGTGAGCGTTCCGGCCAACAGTTGGATCCGATTCCAATCTTCATCCGCCTCGGCCACTTCCATCTCTGATGCCTCGCTGGAGGCGCTGGCGCCGGTCGGCAAGCGCTGCAGCAGGAGTCCCGCCGCACACGTCTGCGTCGCGACAAGCCACAAGCGAGTCGGCAGCTGTTCAGATCGTTCGAAATAGTGTTCGAAGCTATCTGCGAGTCGGTCCGCCTCCACGGGCACCACACCCTGATAGCGAGATGTGCGGTCGTCGTTTTCAAAGGTGGCGACGATTTGACCCTCGCCAGCAAGCTCACGCAAGGTAGCGCCGGACGCTGGCAAATCACCCTTCCAACGGGCGACGCCTCGAAGTGAAAAGCCCGGATGGGCCTGCACCACCAACAAATGCATGGGACCAGGACCCTGCAACTGCAAGGTCAGGCGACCGTCGACTTTGACGGTGGCGGCCAAGAGCAACGCCGCGGCAGCGGTCTCACCCAATGCCTGCCGAATCACCTCCGGGTACTGGTGGTGCTCGATCATGGCGCGCCATGACGCATCGAGGCGCACGAAGTGGCCTCGAACCGGAAAACGCTCGAATAAGAATCGCTTCAGCGTATCGCCGCCATCCACGCAAAATTCCTTACGGCGCCAACTTACGCTTCAGCAGATCGTTCAATTGCGCGGGATTCGCCTTACCTTGGGTTGCCTTCATGGTTTGTCCCACGAAGAAGCCAAAGAGGCGATCCTTGCCAGAGCGATACTCCTCAAGCTGCTTGGGGTTTGCGGCCATGACCTCGTCAATTGCCGCTTCGATGGCGCCCGTGTCGGTAATTTGTTTGAGACCCTTTGCTTCAATCACCGCATCGGCACTCAGGCCTTCCGCCCACATCGCCTCGAAGACTTCCTTGGCAATCTTGCCGGAAATGGTGTCGTCCTGAATGCGTGCCAGCAGCCCGGCCAGCGCTGCAGAGCTCACTCGAGCCGTCGCCACATCCGCATTGTCGCGGTTCAGCGCGCCTGAGAAGTCGCCCATGACCCAGTTCGCGGCAAGTTTGGCGGCCGAGGCGCCGCCGCTACCACTCACAACCGCTTCGTAGTAGTCGGCCAGGTCGCGACTGGCGGTCAGCACTAACGCATCGTATCGAGACAACCCGTAGTCGGCACAGAAACGATCGGCCTTCTCGTCCGGAAGCTCCGGCAGCGTCTGACGGACCGCCTCAATGAAGCTCTCATCCAGCTCGACAGGGAGAAGATCGGGATCCGGGAAGTAGCGGTAATCGTTCGCTTCTTCCTTCGACCGCATGGATCGCGTCTCGTCTTTCGCCGCGTCGTAAAGACGCGTTTCCTGAACGATCGTCCCGCCGCCTTCGAGCACGTCAATCTGACGGGCCACTTCGTAATTAATAGCCTTTTCGACGTACCGGAACGAATTGACGTTCTTGATCTCGCAGCGGGTACCGAACTTCTCGGCGCCGACGCGTCTGACCGACACGTTCGCATCGCAGCGGAAGCTGCCTTCCTGCATGTTGCCGTCGCAGATTTCCAAGTACCGAACCAAAGTGTGGATCTTCTTCAGGTATGCGACCGCTTCTTTCGCGCCTCGCAAATCAGGCTCGGAAACGATTTCGAGCAACGGCGTGCCGGCACGATTCAAATCGATGCCGCTTGCCGCGCCCAAACCTTCGTGGGTGGACTTGCCCGCATCCTCTTCAAGATGTGCGCGCGTGATGCCGATCGTTTTGATCGACCCATCGTCCAGCAAAATATCCAACGTGCCCGTTGCCACGATCGGCAGTTCGTACTGACTGATCTGATAGCCCTTTGGCAGGTCGGGATAAAAATAATTCTTGCGCGCGAACACGGAGCGACGGGCCACCTTCGACCCGGTGGCCAGACCGAATTTCACTGCCATACGCACGGCCTCTCGATTGAGGACCGGGAGTACGCCGGGATAGCCAAGATCAACGAGATTAGCCTGGCTGTTCGGCGCCGCGCCGTAGGCCGTGGCCGAACCGGAGAAAATCTTCGATCGTGTCGCGAGCTGGGCGTGGATCTCGAGGCCGATTACGACCTCCCAGCCGGCATGTGCGGACTGTTCGTTCATATCAGCTCCTCAGACGTAGGCCGCCGGTATCCGGCGGTGGAAGTCGGTCACGCTCTGGTAAGCGTGCGCGGCAGACAGTAATCGACTCTCGCCAAAGTGAGGACCGATCAGCTGTACGCCCACAGGAAGATGACCATCGAACCCACAGGGAATCGACATTGCTGGGAGACCCGCTAAGTTTGCGCCGATCGTATAGATATCATTGAGATACATCGTGATCGGATCGTCTACCTTGGCGCCGAGATCGAAGGCCGGCGACGGTGAGGTCGGCCCGATCAACAGATCCACTTGGGAGAAGGCGGCCTTGAAGTCTGCAGTTATCAGGCTGCGGACCTTTTGTGCCTTGAGGTAATAAGCATCGTAATAGCCAGCCGACAGCACGTAGGCGCCGGTCATGATGCGCCGCTTGACCTCACTACCGAAACCCTCGCCACGGGAGCGCTTGTAGAGATCCATCAGATCGCGCGGATTCTCGCAGCGATGTCCAAACCGAACACCATCAAATCGCGAAAGGTTGGAGGAGCATTCGGCCGGCGCGACGACGTAATAGGTCGGTACCGACAATGGCAGATTCGGGCAGCTGACTTCCACGAGTTCAGCGCCCAAGGCGCGGTACTGATCGAGCACAGCGTTGACGAGTACGCCTGTCGGACCGTCCAAGCCACGTTCGAAAAACTCTTTGAGGATACCGATTCGCAAGCCCTTGATCGGACTGTTTAATTCCGCGGAATACCGCGGAACCGGACGATCAACCGAGGTGGAATCACGCGGATCGAACCCGGCGATCGCCTGCAAGAACAAGGCGCAGTCCTCGGCAGAGGGCGCCATGATTCCGGCTTGGTCCAAACTGGAGGCGAACGCAATCATGCCGTAGCGAGAAACCCGACCATAGGTCGGCTTGATGCCTGAAATGCCGACCAGAGCGGCTGGCTGACGAATCGAGCCACCGGTATCGGTGCCCGTCGCGACCGGCGCGAGGCGAGCCGCAACCACGGCTGCGCTACCACCCGACGACCCACCGGGCACTTTGGCCAAATCCCACGGGTTGCGGACCGGTCCGTACCAGCTCGTCTCGTTCGACGACCCCATGGCGAACTCATCCATGTTGGTCTTACCCAGTAGCACGGTACCGGCGGCAGCCAACCGCTCAACGACGGTGGCGTCGTAGGGCGAGATAAAGTTGTCCAGCATCCGTGAGCCGCAGGTCGTCCGGATGCCGTCGGTGCAGAAAATATCCTTCTGCGCGACCGGAATTCCGGTTAAGGCGCCGGCGGTACCCGCTGCAATTGCCTGATCGGCTGCGCGAGCGTCCGCCAACGCGCGCTCGGCGGTAATGGTGATGTAGGCGTTCAGCGCCGGATTCGACGAGGAAATCCGGTCCAAGAAATGCTGGGTCAGCTCGACCGAGGAAAACTCACGACGGCCCAGACTTGCCGACAACTCGGCAACGGATAAGGTATGCAGACTCACTCAATCACCCTCGGCACAAGATAAAGGGCATCGGTCACAGACGGCGCGTTGGCCTGATATTTCTCGTGACGATCCGTTTCGGACACTTCATCAGCGCGTAAGCGCTGTGACTCCCCATCGAGCGGGTGCGCCATGGGTTCGACCGAGCTTGTGTCTGCAGCAGACAACTGTTCGACGAACGACAGGATCTTCGAAAGACTGTCGGCGTAGACGGGTAGCTCAGCTTCGGAGATGTCGAGTCGGGCCAGATGCGCGATGCTCTCGACCTGGGAACGGGTAAGGCTCATGATTGGGTACTAGAAGCAGTGAAAAAGCCTTATCAATCATACACGTCGCCTTGTGGAAAGTCCCAATTCTTTGATAGATTAGGGATCTTCCTTGGACCGACCCGCCTCGGGCGTGGCCGGTCACCCCCTCACCCGCATTCAACCGATCGAGTTGCCATGTTTAAGAGCCTACGCGGCTACTTTTCGAATGACGTTTCCATCGACCTTGGCACTGCCAATACGCTGATTTACGTGCGTGGCAAGGGCATGGTCCTGAACGAACCCTCTGTCGTCGCGATCCGCGATGAACCCTCCCGTGGTGGCAAGACCATCGTCGCGGTTGGCGCTGAAGCAAAGAATATGCTCGGCCGCACGCCTGGCCACATCACCGCAGTGCGGCCGATGAAGGACGGCGTGATCGCAGACTTCACCTACACGGAACGAATGCTGCAGTACTTCATCAACAAGGTGCACGGCAATCGCTTCATGCGGCCGAGCCCTCGTGTGCTGATCTGCGTGCCTTACGGCTCCACCCAGGTGGAACGTCGAGCCATCAAGGAATCTGCAGAAGGCGCGGGCGCGCGCAGTGTATATCTCATCGATGAACCGATGGCCGCGGCCGTTGGCGCAGGACTTCCGGTACACGAGCCGCGCGGATCCATGGTGCTCGACATCGGTGGCGGCACATCGGAAGTGGCTGTGATTTCGCTGAATGGCATTGTCTACGCCGCCTCTGCTCGCATCGGCGGCGATCGCTTCGATGACGCTATCGTCAATTACGTGCGTCGCAACTACGGCATCCTGATCGGCGAGCAAACGGCCGAGCGGATCAAAATGGAAATCGGGTCAGCCTATCCGGGCCAGACGGTTCGGGAGATGTCGGTCAAGGGACGCAACTTGTCCGAAGGCGTGCCTCGCAGCTTCACGCTGAACTCCAACGAAATCCTTGAAGCGCTGCAAGAGCCGCTCCAAGGCATCGTCAGCGCCGTCAAGCAGGCGCTCGAGCAGACTCCGCCCGAATTAGGCTCAGACGTCGCCGAGCGCGGTATCGTCCTGACCGGCGGCGGTGCGTTGCTCAAGGATATCGACAAGTTGTTGATGGAAGAGACGGGTCTGCCCGTTCTGATCGCAGAAGATCCACTGACGTGCGTGGCACGCGGCGGCGGACGCATCCTCGAACTGTCCGAGGAGCATCCGGGATCCTTCGGGCTCCAATAAAAACCGACGGGGAGCACCTGCTTTGGTGGCACTGAGAGAACGCGGTGCCCGCTTTGCACCCAGACGAGTCTCGTCACTCGCGTGGCGTGCGATCGTCCTGATCGGCATCTCGCTCGCGATCATGGTTCTTGATGCGCGGCGCGATGGTGTGGGTTGGTTGCGTGGCGGCTTGGCGCATGTCGTAGCGCCGCTACATCGGATTGTGGAAGCCCCCTTCGCAATTCACGATGCGGTGTCGTCATCACTGACCACGCGGGATTCTTTGCGCGCTGAAGTCGCCGGCCTCAAGACGCAAGTCCAGCAAGATGCAGTCGCACTGGCACGTCTGCGGGCGTTGGAGCTCGAGAATGAGCGCCTGCAGCATCTGCTAGACGTCACACCGCGGGAGGCGCTCCGTACGCTGACAGCGCGAGTTTTGAACGTTGATCTAGATTCAATTCGACAGCGCGTACTCGTCGATCGTGGATCGGCTGACGGACTACTCAGCGCGCAACCGGTCCTCGATGCGCATGGTGTGGTTGGGCAAACCACCCGCATCAATGCCACGACCGCCGAAATCATCCTCCTGTCTGACTCAAATCACGCTATTCCCGTTCAAATTGAACGGAACGGCTTGCGCACGATCGCGGTCGGCACTGGCGATCCGTCGCGTCTGGCCCTGCCATATTTGCCCCGCAACACGGACGTCCAGGTCGGCGACAAGCTCGTGACCTCCGGACTGGGCGGCGTGTATCCCGCTGACCTACCCGTAGCGACCATCACCGACGTGCGCCGCGACCCGAGTCAGCCGCTCGTCCAGGTGCGCGCCGCGCCTGTTGCGAGTTTGGATCGCGATCGAGAAGTCATGATCGTCTGGTACCGAGCAGCGCCCGCAAGCCCAGCGCCTACCCCGGAGCCGTCACGACAGACGGCGAAGGGTAAGTCACCATGAACGACACCTACGCCACCCACCGACTGCCCGCTTATCTCGGGGCCTTGCTCGCGCTGTTGCTCGGCGCCATTCCGCTGCCGCATGTACTGGGCTTACTGCGCCCAGACCTACTGTTGCTCGTAGTGATCTGGTTTGCGCTGATGAGCCCTCGTAGTACCGGACTTGGTTACGCGTTTTTCTGGGGCCTGATGCTGGATGCCTTCTCCGGAATGCTCCTCGGTCAGCATGCCCTTGGCTTCGTGCTGATCGGTTTTCTCGTGCATCACTTCCATCTGCGAATGCGGATGTTCCCACTTCTACAACAAACGGTCGTCGTCCTCATCCTCTTGTGGCTGTATCAGTTCCTCATGTTCTGGATTGATGGTGTGAGTGGGCATCCTGTAAATGACTGGTCGCGACTAATCGCAGGTCTCGGCGGCGCCCTGTGCTGGCCGCTGATCAGCGGAGTGTTCGCCCGCTTCGTACAGCGCCACTGAGGCCATGTTCGGGAGCTCACGGATCAAGGATCACAACGGCGAACAGCGCTTGTTCGGCGGACGCATTCTGTTTGCTGCCACCGCAGCTGCCGTACTGTTGTTGATCGTCATCTCCCGCCTGTTTTTCTTACAGGTCATCAAGCATTCCTATTTCGCTGAACTCTCACAGGGCAATCGCGTTCGACTTGAACCGTTACCGCCAGACCGCGGTCTGATCTACGACAGCCAAGGCACCGTGGTTGCGGAAAATACGCCGGCCTACCAGCTTGAGTTGATCCCGGAACAAGTGCCTGATGTTCCGGCGACGCTCGCTCGCCTAGCCGATTTACACTTGATCGATCACGACACCGTGCCGGGACTTACCCGCCTCATCCGCACGGGGCGCCGATTCCAAGCAGTACCACTGCGGCTGTCGTTATCCGAGAATGACATCGCGGTGTTCTCGGTCCGTCAGCATGAATTCCCTGGCGTCGAAATTCGCACGCGCCTCGCGCGTTGGTATCCGTTTGGCGCTCAAGCCGTACATGCCTTGGGTTACGTGGCGACCATTTCTGAAGATGACCTCAAGCGTATCGACCGAGACCAGTACTCAGGCTCCGCCCTCATCGGCAAAATCGGACTGGAGAGCGCCTACGAACAGGAGTTGCATGGCCTTTCGGGCTACCGACAAGTGCTCGTCAATGCCCAAGGGCGTCGTGTCGAAAAACTGGGTGGCACGCCGGTGCATCTCGAAACCCGCAAGCCAACCGCCGGCAACGATCTGTTTCTGGGCGTCGACATGCGATTGCAGCACATTGCCGAAGAGGGCTTGGCTGGACGCCGTGGCGCCGTGGTGGCCATTGATCCGAAAACAGGCAATGTGCTGACGCTCGCGTCGGTACCTACTTACGACCCCAACAAGTTCACGCGAGGGATTTCCAGCATCGAATATGCGGCCTTGCGCGATGACATTGATCGGCCACTCTTCAATCGAGCCCTGCGCGGAACCTATCCCCCGGGTTCAACGGTAAAGCCCATGATGGCACTGGCTGGCCTAGAGTACGGCGTGGTTGATCCGAGCGCCTCGCGCAACTGCAACGGTGCGTTTTCACTGCCCGGATCAAGTCACGTCTACCATGACTGGAAACGAAGCGGTCATGGGCCGGTCGACATGAAACATGCGATCGCCACGTCCTGCGATATCTACTTTTATGGGCTTGCCGAAATCCTTGGGATTGATCGGGTCCACGAAGCCATGGATGGCTTGGGCTTTGGACGTTTGAGTGGCATCGACGTGGGCGGCGAAAAGGCAGGGATCCTGCCGTCGGCGGCCTGGAAAATGGCCACCTACAAGCAGCAGTGGTACCCGGGTGAAACCGTCATCGTGGGCATTGGTCAGGGCTATCTGACGGCCACGCCGCTGCAATTAGCGCATGCCGCCGCGATCGTGGCAGCGCGCGGCCACAATTTCCGGCCGCGCTTAGTGACTTCCGTTCGCGACGCTACCACTCAGGAAATCCACAAACTGCCGCCGATCGAGGAACCCCTCATTCAACTCCGGGACTTAAGCCTGTGGGATACCGTCATCGAGGGCATGGAGATGGTGGCGCGACCTGGCGGTACGGCATCGAGTTCGTTCGGCGGCGTACCGTATCGCGTGGCTGCCAAAACGGGAACCGCGCAGGTCTTCAGCTTGGGGCAGAACCAAAAATATAACGCAGCGTCGCTGGCCGAGCGCTTGCGCGACCATGCGTTGTTTATTGCGTTCGCACCGGCGGAAGACCCCAAAATCGCGATCGCCGTTCTCGTCGAAAATGGCGGCCATGGCGGGTCGGCTGCTGCACCAATCGCCCGACGAATTTTTGATGCTTACTTGCTGGGTAAGTTTGATCAAGCGCCCAAACCTGTCGCACCACCTCCCGGCGCCACCTTGGAAGATTTGGACGAGGTGCATTGACGATGAACATCACGCCGGAAATCCAGCCAGTCCGACGCAAGCGCATGTCAGCGAACGCCAGTCTTGTGCGCCGCTTGCACATGGATGGTCCTTTGCTCTCGCTTCTTACCGCCGTCATTCTCTACGGCCTTTTCATTCTCTATAGCGCAACCGGCGAGAACTTCGGACAGTGGGTCAGTCAGGTCGGCCGTCTCGGTTTAGCGTTGGCTGCTATGGTCGCGTTGGCGCAAGTACCCCCAGCCTGGCTGCGGCGCGCGTCCCCCATCCTATACGGCGTCGGACTCGTCTTACTGCTGTTGGTCGCGATACACGGGAGCACAAGCAATGGCGCTCAACGATGGCTGGACCTTAAGGTCTTCCGTTTCCAGCCGTCCGAGATCATGAAGCTAGCGGTTCCGATGATGTGCGCTTGGTACCTACATAGCCGGCCGCTACCCCCGTCAATTCGGGATATTGGGATCATTTTGGCGATCATCGCTGTACCCTCCGCCTTGATTGCCAAACAACCGGACTTGGGCACGGCTCTCCTGGTCGCTTCGGCCGGGATTTTGGTCCTGTTCTTGGCGGGTCTATCTAACTTGGTCATCACGCTAGGTCTCGCCGCTTTCGGGGCGATCGTTCCGGTTGCTTGGCATTTCATGCACGACTACCAGAAGCAGCGCGTGTTGATGTTTCTTGATCCCGCGCAGGATCCGCTCGGTGCCGGTTACCACAGCATTCAGTCGCAAATCGCTATCGGTTCCGGCGGAATGTTCGGCAAGGGATGGATGCATGGCAGCCAGGCACAACTGGAATTCCTCCCGGAGCGGTCGACAGACTTCATCTTCGCAGTGATCGGCGAAGAGTTGGGATTACTCGGACAAAGCTTACTCATCCTGCTGTATCTTGCTGTCATCGGTCGATCCTTGTTCGTGTCGGCTAGTGCGCAAACCACGTACGCGAGACTCGTCTGCGGATCGTTTGCACTCACGTTCTTTGTCTATGCCTTCGTCAATACCGGCATGGTCAGCGGGATCCTTCCAGTGGTCGGCGTCCCCTTACCGTTGGTGAGCTATGGCGGCACCGCCATGGTGACGCTGCTGGCAAGTTTCGGCATCCTGATGTCCCTCAACGGTCATCGGCGTCTGGTGGGAAGTTAATGCGTCGAACGATCTGGAATTCCGTCTTATTCCTCTTGCTGGGCAGCGCATCGTTACCCGCGCATAGCCTTGATTTGTCACGGCAAGATGTCCATGACTTCGTGGAAGATGTCGTCAAGCGCGACCATTTGGATCGTGCATGGGTTGAGAAGATGCTCGCGGCCGCTGAGAGCAAATCGTCCATCATCGATACGATGAAGAAACCGGCTGAGCACGTTCTGCAATGGCATGAATATCGAAAAATCTTTCTGACCGCTGAACGCATTAAGCAAGGTCAGGAATTTCTCGCCGAACATGGCACCATGCTCAACGAGGTCTCCGCCCGAACGGGCGTGCCGATCGAAATCATCGCCGCCATAGTCGGTGTCGAAACGTCTTATGGACGCAAAACCGGCAAATTCCGCGTACTTGATGCGCTCGCCACACTTGGGTTTGATTACCCACCCCGTGCCGCGTTTTTCCGTGGCGAGCTTGAGCAGTTTCTCGTCATGTCACGCGAAGTGGGCGTTGACCCCCTCAAAGCCACGGGCTCCTACGCGGGCGCGATGGGCGCACCGCAGTTCATGCCACGCAGTTATCGGTCCTTCGCGAAGGATGGCGATCACGACGGGAAAATTGATCTGTGGACCGACTGGCCGGACATCGCTGAAAGCGTCGCACATTACTTTGTTGCGCACGGCTGGCGTAAAGGCGAGCCCGTCTATGTCGACGCCGGACTGGAAGATCCCGACGTCCAGGACCTACCCGGTAACAAGTTGGACGCGCAGACCACGTTGGGCGACCTCCTCCGCAAGGGTGTGATGTTCCCACCAACGCTGCCGGAGAGTGACAAGGGGCTCTTGATAGCCTTACGCAATGCCGATGCACCCGCCTACGTCGTCGGGTTTCATAATTTTTACGTCATCACCCGCTACAACCACAGCCCAATGTACGCGCTGGCAGTCGCCCAACTGGCCGAAGCGCTGCAGCAATCGGTGCCAAATCCGTGATGTCGCAGTGGCGTTGGCTAGTGGTCATGGCCGTGGGGATTGCTGCCTGCACCGTCACGCCGACGCGGCAGCCACACCGAGCCACGCTGCCAATAGGCACAGCGCCTGAACCCACGATCTGGCCGAGCCCAACGGCAACGCCGCCGAGCACGCTGAATGGCCCTCGTGCGCGGCCCAGTGATGCGGAACTGCTCGCACTGCCGGACGCGATTCCCCGAATGGAGCCGCGCGCTCTGCTCGGTAACCCGGCGTTTTATGAAGTTTACGGGCAGCGCTACAAAGTCTTGAGTTCCGCGAATGGATTCATCGAGCGCGGCGTCGCCTCATGGTACGGCCCAGACTTCCATGGCATCGCTACCTCCACGGGTGAGCCATACGACATGTACTCGATGACGGCGGCACACAAGACGCTGCCGCTACCGGCGTATGTGCGCGTGACTAACCTCAAGAATGGTCGCACCATCGTTGTACGCATCAACGACCGCGGCCCGTTTAAAGCCAATAGAATCATAGACTTGTCCTACGCCGCCGCGTTGAAGCTCGATATGGTCCGCGAGGGTACAACCCTGGTCGAGATTCAAGCCGAAGACCCGACGGGTGCCATTGTGCAAGACGGTCTGGCCAGCAGCGCTGGCCTCTACGCCCAGGTCGGTGCCTTTGGTGTTTTAGAGAACGCGCGCCGGCTACGCGACCTTCTCAGCGGAACCGGTATCGATGCGGTGAACATCCAAAGTGACCTGCGGAATGCGACCCCGATGTACAGAGTCCGCATCGGGCCGATTCAGTCTGTAGAGGCCTACGATTCCTTGGTCGATCGGCTCCATCAGCTTGGCGTCGGGAAGGTCGTACTCGCCCCAAACTGATAGCGGCCTTAGAATGTTGGCCTACTCCCGATGGACCAGGTCATAGCCGTTTCATGATGAAGCCCACTGTTTTGCCGCTCCTCCTCGCCGCCTCGTTGGCGCTTTCGCAAATCGCAACTGCTGCAACGCCGGTCCCTCCCCCGCCGTCTGTGCCCGCCAAGGGCTACGTGGTAGTGGATGCCTACAGTGGCCGCATTGTGGCGGGCCAAAACGACACCGAGCGACTCGAGCCGGCCAGTCTCACCAAACTGATGACAGCGTATGTTGTTTTCCACGCGCTGCAGGACGGCAAACTCCGTCTCGATCAGGAGGTGCCGATTTCCGAGCACGCATGGAAAGCCGAGGGCTCGCGTACATTTCTCAATGTCGGCACTCGCGTACGGGTCGACACGCTGATCCAAGGCATGATCGTCCAGTCTGGCAATGACGCCACGATCGCCCTCGCCGAAGCCGTCGCCGGATCGGAAGCCACATTTGCGGCCCTTATGAATCAGTATGCGCAGCGCATTGGACTCACCGGATCGCACTGGATGAACGCGCCCGGACTGCCTGATCCGCAGCATTACACGACCGCACGTGACATTGCGACATTAAGTGCTGCGTTGATTCGAGAGTTCCCGCAGTACTACAAGTGGTACTCACAGCGCTCCTTCACCTACAACAATATCACTCAGCAAAACCGTAACGGTCTGCTTGAACGTGACCCGACCGTCGACGGGATCAAGACTGGGCACACCGACGCGGCTGGCTATTGCCTTGCCGCCTCGGCCTTGCGTGATGGCATGCGTCTCGTGTCGGTTGTGATGGGCACCGCCAGCCCCAAGGCGCGCGAGGACGCGAGTGCGGCCCTGCTCGGTTATGGCTTCAACGTCTACGAAACCAAGAAGCTCTACGCCGCTGGTAAGACGCTCACTACGGCGCACGTTTTCAAGGTCGGCGAACCGGTCGCCGTGGTCGTACGTAATGATTTGTATGCCACCGCTGCACGGGGCGAACTGGCGGGTGTGCGTTCAAGCCTCACCATCAATCCGCGTCTCATCGCACCACTCGCCGCCAACGCGCCCATCGGTCGCTTGAAGGTCTTATTGGGCGACACGGTCATCAGTGATGTGCCGGTCTATCCCAGTGACGCCGTTCCGACGGGAAACATGTTCCGCCGTGCGATCGATACGGTTCGACTCTGGTTTAACTGATGGCAACACCACTCCCCATCGCGTGGCTGAACGGCGCGTTCCTGCCTCTCAGTGAAGCGCGGATTTCCCCACTGGATCGTGGTTTCCTCTTCGCAGATTCTGTCTACGAAGTCCTGCCGGTGTATGGCGGTCGCCCATTCCTCTTTAACGCCCATATCGGGCGCCTCGAACGCAGCCTCGCCGCGATTGGCATGGATCCACCGATGACTCGCACGGCCTGGGCGTCGTTGCTGCAGGAACTCGTGCAGCGCAATGAAGGAGGGCAGCAGTTCGTTTACATCCAGGTGTCACGCGGTGCGGAGTTCGGGCGTAATCATGCGCCGGACCCTACCTTGCAACCGACGATCTTCTTGATGGCTTCGCCCTTGTCGCTGCTCGAGAATCACGTGCGCGAAACGGGCGTCGCGGCGGTCACCGTGGCGGATGAACGATGGAAGCGCTGCGACATCAAGAGTACGTCTCTGCTCCCCAATATCCTCGCGAAAGGAATCGCCGCCCGTGCTGGCGCAACCGAAGCGATTCTGCTGGCAGATGGCTTTCTGCGTGAGGGCTCGTCCAGCGCAGTGCTCATCGTGCGTGAAGGAACTATTCACGCGCCGCAGGAAGGACTGGAAATTTTGCCGAGCACTACCCGCGCGCTCGCCTTAAAACTGGCGGCTGATTTAGGGATCGCGATCCAATTACATGCGGTCACTGAATCTGCCTTGCGCAGTGCCGACGAGGTCATGTTGGGCTTCGCGACGCGTGGCGTTTTGCCTGTCTGCCACATCGATGGATTGCCGGTCGGCACCGGTCGACCTGGACCCGTTTGGACGCGGCTGAATGAGGCGTTTGAAGCGTATCGGTCGACGGTCGCTTCTTTACCGATAGACCAGGAAGCGTGACGGCATGACGGAAGAATCCTTAATCGAATTCCCGTGTGATCTGCCCATCAAGGTCATGGGGCGACACACCCCTGAATTTCGAGCGCTCATGGTCGCAGCGGCGGCCACGCAGGGCGGCCCCATTGCCGACGACGCGGTCAGCGTCCGCCTGAGCAAAGACGAGCGATTCGCATCCATCACCATCACGGTGCACGTACAGGATCACGACCAACTCAGGCGCGTTTACAGCGCCCTACACGCGACGGGTCTCGTGCTCTACGCGCTCTGAGGCGGTTCGTCGTGCCAGACGGGAGGCGCGGGTAATCCGAGTGTCCGGGTCAAATGAGGTAAGAGTCGGCGCCCAACTTCAGCAGGCGTCGGGTCGTAACCCAAGTGGGCCATGTCTGTCACTTCCAAGCCCACATAGCCACACGGATCAATCCGCCGAAAGGGTTCGAGATCCATCGCGACGTTGAGGGCAAGACCGTGATAACTCGCGCCACGACGAATGCGTAAGCCGATACTCGCGAGTTTGCGACCTTCGACATACACACCCGGGGCTTCGGGGCGCGGATAGGCAGACACCCCCCACTCCGCAACACAGTCGACAATTGCCGTTTCAAGCGCCGTCACGAGACCACGCACACCCAGCCCCAGACGCCTGACATCAATGAGCGGATAAACGACCAACTGGCCCGGTCCGTGATAGGTCACCTGACCGCCGCGGTCAATGCGCACCACCGGTATGTTGCCCGCAGCCAGGACATGTTCGTCTCGGCCAGCCATACCTAAGGTGTACACCGGTGGATGTTCAAGGAACCACAATTCGTCAGGCGTGTGCGCGCCCCGCTCATCGGTGAACTGCTGCATCAACCGCCATGTCGGCTCGTAGTCGACGCGGCCCAGCCATCGTGCGAACGGGATCACTCGAGCCCGGCATTGTTGCGTTCAAGTGCGCGCTCAGCGCGATAACTCGAACGGACGAGAGGGCCGGCGACGCACTCGAGAAAACCCATCTCGAGCGCCACTTCGCGCAAGCGACGGAACTCGTCAGGCGTGATGAAACGGTCAACCGGCAGATGATTGGCCGTTGGTCGCAGATATTGGCCGAGGGTCACGATATCCACCGAGGCGTTGCGCAAGTCCCGCAGGCATTCCTCGATCTCGGCGTCCGTCTCGCCCAAGCCCAACATGAGGCTCGACTTCACCAACACGGAGGCGCGATGCCGCTTCGCCTCGGCCAACACCGACAGCGTGCGCTCGTAGCCGGCCCGTGGATCACGCACCGGATGGGTCAGGCGACGCACGGTCTCCACATTCTGAGCGAAGACCTCAAGCCCACTGTCGACGACCGTTCTGACGTCGGCGAAGTTGCCCTGGAAATCGGGCGTCAGGGCTTCGACAGCCGTGTTTGGGCTCACCGCCTTGATCGCACGAACACAGGCTGCGAAGTGCGCAGCGCCCCCGTCATCCAAGTCGTCGCGATTGACGGAGGTCAAAACGACGTAACGCAATCCCATCAACTCAACCGTGCGCGCAACATTCGCCGGCTCCTCGGCGTCGAGCCAGCCGCGGGGATTGCCCGTATCGACCGAACAGAACCGGCACGCACGGGTACACACGGCCCCCATCAGCATCACAGTCGCCGTGCCCACGTTCCAGCACTCACCGATGTTGGGGCACTTCGCTTCCTCGCAGACGGTGGACAAGCGATGTTCGCGAACGATGCCGCGGACCGCGTCAAAGCGTTCACCGGAGGGCATCTTGGCGCGCAGCCAGGACGGCTTACGCCCAACGACCAACGGTTCCGGATCGGCAGCCGCCGCTTTGATGCCGTCACGAATCGCCGTGAACCCCTGCGGAGTCACGTACTTCTCACCGCTCTTGGCGGTTACAACGGGAATGCCCTTAAATTCGGACAATGCAGGGACCTCTGGAGAATGGCGAGTCGACAGTCTACGCCAACGTCGCCGCGAGATCCGCTAGGCGTTCCGGCGTTCCGACATCCACCCAAGCGCCCTCGCCGATCTGTGCCGTGATCCGCCCGGCCATGGCAGCTCGGTCCAGTACGGGCCGCAATGCACGCCGTCCCGGCGCAAGCGCCGCGAACAGTGCGGGATGGTACGCGCCGATACCACTGAAGGTGTAGCGCTGAGGTGCCGTGAGGCGCAATTCCCCGCACTCTAGGCCGAAGTCCCCGCGCGGATGCTGCGGCGGGTTCGGAACCAGCAGGAGATGGGCAAGACGGCCCGGAGACGGCGCGTGCGGCAATGCCAAGGTCGTCCAGACATCGGCATTCACGACCAAGAACGGTTCGCTGCCGAAGAAACTGAGCGCATTGCGGATACCGCCTGCGGTCTCGAGCGGCTCCAACCCTTCGTCACACCAGTGAATTCGCACGCCGAACGCAGCGCCATCCCCTAACGCCGCATGCAAGCGTTCCGCCAACCAGGATGTGTTGATCGCCACCTCGGTGATGCCGGCCGCAACCAAGCGCTCCAGATGCCACACAATCAGCGGCTTGCCACCGACCAACAGCAACGGCTTTGGGGTCGACAGCGTAAGGGGACGCATGCGTTCCCCTTTCCCCGCCGCGAGCAGCAGGGCGCGACGTGGAATCACGGGACGCCCGCGCGAACTTGAGCCTCGGCAAAACGCGGTAGAACCTGCCCGCGCAAAAACGCGTCGAGTTCCGCAAGCTCGGGGTATTCCGCAGTCACGTCTAGAACGTAGCGCAAGACAAGTGGCAGATCCGCCAGATAGCCCGCCTTGCCGTCGCGATACCACAGCCGCGCAAAGATTCCGAGCACCTTCAGGTGGCGCTGCAAGCCCATCCAGTCGAACCACCGCAGAAATTGCCGCGCATCACCGACTACCATGCCCGACGCTGCCAAACGCTGCCGATGCAACTCCACCCATTGCGTGACCTGAGCTTTGGGCCACGCGACGTAGCAGTCTTTATAGAGGGAGACGAGATCGTAGGTCACCGGACCGCACACGGCATCCTGAAAGTCGATCACACCCACTCCGCCATCGGCGGTCACCATCAGATTGCGGGAGTGGTAGTCGCGATGCACGAAGACCTGCGGCTGTTCCTGTGCGCTGACAACGAGCCGCTGCGCGACGCGATCCAACAAGTCCCGGGTGGCGTCATCGGGCGGACTTTGCAGATGCCGATCGAGGAACCAATCCGGGAAGAGATTCATTTCGCGCACCAAGAGCGCTTCATCGTAGGCGGGCAAGGTCTCCGTCGCCGCGCCACCTGCGCTCTGCATCGTGAGCAAGGCTGCCGCAGCTGGCCCATAGCTCACCTCAGGGTCCGCGCCGGCCTTGAGCGTTGCGAGCAGATGGGTGGAGCCTAAATCCGACAACAGCAAGAACCCACGCGCGAGGTCCACTTCCAAGATCTGTGGCACCGGCACACCGATCGCCGCCAAGGCTCGCGCCACGGACACGAAGGGTGCCGAGTCCTCGCGATCTGGCGGCGCATCCATCGCGATCAGCGTGCGATCTTCCAAATGGACGCGGAAATACCGCCGAAAACTGGCATCAGCCGAGGCGGGCACCAGCGATTGGATGGAGAGACGCAATTCGTCCTGCAACCACCGACGCAAGTCGACGAAGCGTGGATCGGATGGGGATTGGGTGTCGGTAAGCATGTGCCACCGATTATACTGCGACCTCACCGCCCACAGCGCCCAAGTCCGGGCGATTCACGCAGGCTACCCGTTGCGCCGCAGCCCGACATTTCCGTCCGCTCGTCTGATCCTCCTCGCATGGGCATTGCAGAGCCATGCCGCGTGGGCAGACAGCCCACAGTGCACGGTTCCTCGCGCAACCGCGGCGGACAGCCCTCACCGACAGACCGACGCCGCTCAACAGCCCATTGATGTCAGTACCGCCGGTGCTGTCGTCGAGGCTGCTGGGGAAGCCTCGCTCTCCGGGCCTGTGGTCATCCATCAAGGTGACCGAACCCTCACCGCCCGGGATGCCCACTACAACACGGGACAAGAATCCTTCGACGCCAAAGGCAATGTCGACTATTCCGATCCGGAGCTCGGTATTTCCGGAGAGGCGGCTCGCTGGAGCGCTGCCGCCGGGGGGCGATTCGAAAATGCGCGGTTTTCTCTCCCGGCCCGCTCCGCACACGGCTCTGCGCGAACGATTGATCTCGCTCCCGACGGCCGCTTGAGTCTGCGCGGAGTCGAGTACACAGCCTGCCCCTCCGGTCACGAAGACTGGGCATTGGAGGCACGGCAAATCGACATCGACCAAAACACCCAGGTCGGAACCGGCCACAATGTCCGCCTTGAGTTCAAAGGCGTGCCACTCCTGTACCTGCCATGGGTCTCGTTCCCAGTCGGCGATGCGCGCAAATCCGGATTCCTGTTCCCGGCATTCGGGCAGTCGAATCGAAACGGCCTGGAACTGTCGATCCCCTATTACTTCAATCTGGCGCCCAACTACGACGCGACGCTCACGCCCGGGGTCATGCTTAAGCGCGGCATCACGTTGGGCGGTGAGTTCCGCTATCTGACCCAAAACTCCCGCGGTGTCTTCAAGGCAGATTGGGTGCCCTCGGATGCCAGTGCTCGGCGCGACCGCAGTTACCTACGTTTCGAGGACACGACCGATTTCAGCCAAAACCTGCGTTTTGACACCAACTTAGCGGCCGCGAGCGACAGCAACTACTTTCAGGACTTTGGTTTGGGTCCTGAGGGCACGAGCGTTGAGTATCTGAAGCGCATTGCGCGCGTCAGTTATTGGGATCAGAACTGGCGAGCCGCCGCGTTGGTCGAACAGTTTCAAACCATCGATCAGACGATCGCAGATGCCGATCGCCCCTATGCACGGGTCCCGCAGATCCTGATCGACGGGAACTGGTCGCTGGGTCACGGTGTCGGGCTGGAACTGGCAGGCGAGACCGTCGAATTTCTGCGCAATACCGGTGCCAAAGGCCTGCGCTACGGGTTAAACCCGACCCTCAGCTACGCTTGGCGCCGGCCCGGTCTCTATCTCCTGCCCTCTGTCGGCATGCGCAGCATCGGCTATGCACTGTCCGATACGCCGAATGGCAGCCCCACGCACCACATCGTCGCGCCGATGGCGACAGTAGATGCGGGCATGACTTTCGATCGCTACGCTGGCAATCGAATCCAGACGCTTGAACCGCGGGTTCTGTACAGCTACGTCCCCTATCGAGACCAGTCCAATCAACCCCTGTTTGATACCGGTCTACCGGACTTCAACTTGATCCAACTGTTCAGTTCCCAACGCTACGTGGGCGGCGATCGCATCGCCGACGCGAACCAGATGGCCGTCGGTGCGACGACACGCCTGCTGGATGCCGCCTCCGGTCGCCAGTTGCTGAGCGCCACACTGGGCCAGATTTACTATTTCGCACCACCGCGCGTACGTCTGCCGGGCGAATTACCTTCCACGGGCTCCTCGTCAGACGTGATCGGCCAGATCAATATCGCCGCACTCAGCCACTTCAATGTGCAACTGGGCGAGCAGTGGAACCCCCACGCCGGTGACTCAGCCCGCACCCAGGTGCGGCTCCAGTATCAGCCAGCGCCCGACAAAGTCGCCAATCTCGGCTACCGCTACCGTCAGGGCCTGGTGGAACAGGTCGAAGGCTCCTTCGCCTGGCCCATTACCCATACCTGGCGCATGTACGGGCGTGAGGTGTACTCCCTGCGCGACCATGCCGGTATCGAGTCCTTAGGCGGTTTTGAGTTCAAATCTTGCTGTTTTCGGATCCGCCTAATCGCCCGACACTACGTCGCCACCCGCACCGGTTCCCGCGACACCTCCATTTCAATTCAATTTGAACTCAACGGACTTTCAACGGTCGGAGAACGAGCTGACGCTTTCCTAGAGCGTTCGATTCGGGGATACTCCGCGGCTCAGGCCTACGCCGGGCCAGAATAGGCCATATATGCGTCGCATACTGACTCTTGCCCTGCTTTTCTCCCTTGGCTCGTCGCCAGTGGTCCACGCGCAATCGCGCGATTTGGGCGCCCGTGGCGACTTGCTTGACCGTGTTGCGGTCGTGGTCAACGACGGTGTCGTACCACAAAGCCAAATCGACCAACAGGTGATGTCCATCACGCACCGGCTGCGTGAACAGGGCACACCGCTGCCAGCACCGTCGGTATTGCGCCAACAGGTGACCGAGCGACTGGTTGTCCAGGAAATACAAATGCAGCGCGCCGCGAAGGTGGGCCTGCGTATTCCCGACGAAGCGCTTAACAATCAGTTACGCGAAATCGCACAGCAGAATCACATTGAATTCAGCCAGCTGCCGGTTGTCCTCGCGCAAGAAGGCATCGTGTACGCCGAATATCGCGAGGAAATGCGTCGCGATATGACCCTGCAGGTCCTGCGTCAGCGCGATGTATTGGCACGTATCTATGTCAGCCCACGCGAGATCGACCAGTTTCTCGCCAAGCAGGCCGCGAACAAGAATGCGGAAGTATCCTATAACGTCTCGCACATCTTGATTGCCTTGCCGGAAGCCGCGACGCCAGCCCAACTCGAGCAGGCGGAGAAACTCAGCAAGGACATCCGAGCACGCGCTCAGAAGGGCGAAGACTTCGGCCAGTTGGCCGTGACGTACTCCCAGGCGCAAACGGCACTTGAGCGTGGTGCGCTCGGCTGGCGCAAGGGCAACGAGTTGCCGACGTTCATGAGTGACGTCGTCGGTAAACTACAGTCTGGCGAAATCTCTGAGCCGGTGCGGACGCCCTCGGGGTTCCACATCATTCGCCTGAATGAATCGCGTAGCGACAATGACCCGTTGATCGTGAATCAGGTCCACGCTCGTCACATCCTCATCAAGACCAACGAACTGCAGGATGACGAGACCGTTCGCGGCCGCCTGCAGACGATCCGTGATCGTATTGCCGGGGGTGCCGACGACTTTGGCGCCATCGCCAAGGCGGTGTCGGAAGATCCGGGATCGGGCAGCGAAGGCGGCGATCTCGGTTGGACCGGTGGCGGCACCTTCGTACCGGAGTTCGAACAGGCGCTCGCCAAATTGGCCGATGGCGAAATCAGCCAGCCGATTCGGACCCAGTACGGCTGGCACATCATTCAGGTGCTCGGCCACCGCTCGCAGGATATGAGCACGGACGAGCGTCGTCGTCGCGCCTATGAACAGATTCGCGCCAGCAAGTTGGATGAAGAAACCGAACTGTGGCTGCGTCGCCTGCGCGATGAGGCCTACGTCGACTATCGCAGCTGATCGGTTGCCGTGAGCGCACTGCCAGCCATCGTCGTCACGACCGGCGAACCGGCTGGGATAGGCCCGGATATTTGCTTGGCATTGGCGCTGCAGTCGTGTGAATGCCGCTTGGCGTTTGCAGGCGACCCGCAAGTCTTACGTGAGCGCGCCGACTGCCTTGGTCTGACCCTCGATTTTCGCATCGTGGGCGCAGACGGCCCGGTTCCCCACCAACCCGGCCTTTTGCAGATTCTCCCGCACACGGTCATGCACCCCGTCGTGCCCGGACAGTTGGATTCGGCGAATGCACGCTACGTCCTTGATATGCTCGACACCGCCATTCGTGGGTGCCTGAGTGGCGACTATCAGGCGATGGTGACGGCGCCACTGCAAAAGAGCGTGATCGCCGATACCGGCATGACCTTTTCAGGCCACACCGAATATCTGGCACAGAAAACGGGTGCAGCGACGCCAGTGATGTTGCTGGTCGCAGGAACACTGCGAGTAGCACTCGCGACCACCCATATTCCGTTGGCGGCTGTTCCAAGTGCGATTAATGCACAAGACCTTGTGTCGACGCTGAAAGCCCTCGACTCCGGACTGAAGAGTCGTTTTCATCTACCCAAACCCCGCATTTTGGTCTTGGGCCTGAATCCCCATGCCGGTGAATCCGGTCATCTCGGGCGTGAGGAGATTGAGATCATCGGGCCGGCTATCCAAGCGGCTCGTGACGTTGGCGTCGATGCGCGAGGCCCCCTCCCCGCCGATACCGCGTTTACGCCCAACGCTTTGAAGGATGGTGACGCGGTGCTCGCTATGTTCCACGACCAAGGACTACCCGTCCTTAAATTCGCCGGGTTCGGTCGTGGCGTGAACGTCACCTTGGGTCTTCCCATCATCCGAACATCCGTCGACCACGGGACCGCGCTGGATCTGGCTGGCACTGGTCGCGCCGACGCTGGCAGCCTTCGGGCGGCACTGGATCTTGCACTCGAGTGCCTGACATGACGGCGTATTCCACGGGGCCACGTCATCAGGCTCGTAAACGCTTTGGACAACACTTCCTGCATGACCGCAACGTCATTGCCCGCATCGTGGATGCGATCGGACCCAAGCCGGGCGAGGCCCTTGTCGAAATCGGTCCGGGCTTAGGCGCACTGACCCGACCTGTGCTCGAACGTGCGCGATCACTCGAAACCATTGAGTTGGATCGCGATGTCATTCCACACCTCACGGCTGCTTGTGCCGATGCCGGCACACTCGTCGTTCATTCCGGTGACATCCTCGAGATGGACATCCGCGCACTGGCGGCCGGCCGCCGCCTGCGCATTTGTGGAAATTTGCCTTACAACATTTCGACGCCACTTCTATTCCATCTGCTCGAAGCGCGGGATGTTATTCAGGACATGACCTTCATGCTGCAAAAGGAAGTGGTGTTACGCATGGCTGCGCAGCCGGACACGTCCGACTACGGACGACTGACCGTGATGCTGGCAGCATATTGCGAGTCGACTCGGTTGTTCGATGTCGGCCCCGGCGCCTTCAAACCGCCACCGAAGGTTGACTCGTCCATTGTGCGCGTCGTCCCACACGCACACGCCCCATTCGCCATCCCCGACCCCGCACGCTTTGCCGGCATTGTGTCGGCGGCGTTCGGGCAACGGCGCAAGACCTTGCGCAATTCCCTGAGCAAATGGGTCGATGCCGATGGATTTTCCGCCTGCGCGATCGATCCTCAACGACGCGCAGAAACGCTCTCGCCGGCCGAATTCGCAGCACTCGCACGTACGACGCCGCCCGCTCAGGCCGCAACATGACCGACATTGATAACAGCATCGAGATCACGGTCGAAACGGCGTACGTGGCCGACCATTCGGACCCGAGCGAGAATCGCTATTCCTACGCCTATACCATCACGATCCGCAATCGTGGGCGTCGGTCGGCGCAATTGTTGACGCGCCACTGGATCATCACGGATGCCAATGGCAGAGTGCAGGAAGTTCAGGGTGACGGGGTGGTGGGCGAGCAGCCCACGTTGGCGCCAGGTGAAGCGTTTCGCTATACGAGCGGCTGTCTGCTGGAAACGCCCGTCGGCGTCATGCACGGATCGTACGGCATGGTGGATACCGAGGGTCGACGCTTCAATGCGCCCATCGCACCCTTTCGTCTGGCGGTTCCCGGTTTGGTGCACTGATCGTGGCGGTCTGGGCGATCGGCGATCTGCAGGGCTGCCTGACCTCGTTCCAGCATCTACTCGAGCGCATCCACTTCGATGAACAGCGCGACTCGCTGTGGCTGACCGGGGACCTCGTCAATCGTGGTCCGGATTCTTTAGGCACCCTGCGCTTCGTGCGCGCACTCGGCGATCGCGTCATCACCGTCCTTGGTAATCACGATCTGCATCTGCTGGCTGTGGCCGCCAACGACGGTCACGGATTGCGCGCAGGCGATACGTTGCAGGCCATCCTTCATGCACCGGATCGCGACGAGCTGCTCACCTGGTTGGCACAGCGGCCCTTGCTGCACCACGACCCACAATTGCGCACCACCCTCATACACGCCGGACTGCCGGCTGAGTGGAGCATCGAGGAAGCCCGTACATATGCGGAGGAAGTCTCCATGGCAATGGCCACGGACGGGCGCGGTTTTTATACGCAGATGTATGGCAATGAGCCGGATCGATGGACGCCTCGACTGACACGGACCGAGCGCCTTCGTTTCATCGTGAACTGCCTGACGCGACTACGGATGGTGGACGCGGCCGGCAAAGCCATCTTCAAGTTCAAGTTACATCCCAGACTCGCGCCAGCGAATACGCTGCCGTGGTTTGCCGTCCCCGGCCGACGCAGTCGCCGGACCCGCATCATCTTTGGGCATTGGTCGACACTTGGCCTATATGAAGGCCATGGCGTCGTGGGCCTCGACACCGGTTGTGTCTGGGGGCGGGAGCTGACAGCTTACCGCCTGGATCAACCCGCCCCATTGGTGACGGTCCCAGGCCCCTTCAGCCAGCAGTCAGGACCGCCACCGGACGAGAGTTAACCGTTACGGCTTAGCAGGCGCAGTCGCTGCCGGCTTCGGCTCAGCGGCCAACACGTCAAACGCTAGGTCGATGCCAAATGGCGAAACCTGATGCGGCGTACAGGACATATGTTCCTTCACGTCCCGCGTCACGAAATAGGGCAGGAGTTCACGCTGGAACTGCTCCACGAGTTCGCAATCGCCGGCTTCCAGATCCCGAGGTGACCGTTGGGCTAACTTGACCGTTCGCCACACCCCGATCGCCGGCACTGCCGGCTTCGACGCGTCTACCTTTTCTCCGGCAACCGGCGGGCTACCGGGCAGGGCCAAGGTCGAAAACTTCAAGCGAGCCGTGACGAGTCGCGACGGGAAACCCGTCGGATCGCTACACGTCGCCCGGACGGACAAATCGTCTCGCGCGCCGGCCGTTTTCAGCAGCAATTTGAGCTTCCACTCAAGCCCGTCGCACGAATACATGGTCGTGAAACCGGTATAGGTCAGCAGAAACTCATGCGCACGCCATTCGGCGGCCACGGTGGGCTCAGGATCGGCGGCCCGAACAAGGCCTGGGATCAACGCAGCCAGCGCGAGAGCCCCGACGAACCATCCGGAACGATTTCGGCTATCCATACTGTTCTCCTATGCGTTTTAACCCTAACGTACCTTAAGACCGGCCAGGCCGGCACAGGTTCCCGGCCGACGGGCCGCTATAATGACCGATATGACGCCCACACGCCCCACCGCTCCGTTCAACCTGATGGCCTGGATCGAGGCGCACCGACACGAACTCGTTCCACCCGTTGCCAACCGCCAAGTCTATCCGGCCGGCGACTTCATCATCATGGTCGTCGGTGGACCCAACGAACGCTTGGACTATCACGTTGACCCCGGCGCTGAGTTTTTTTATCAGTTCGAAGGCACGCTGACGTTGCGCACCATTCAGGAGGGCCAGCGAGTCGACTATGCGATCGGTCCCGGCGAGGTGTTTCTCCTGCCACCGTTCGTTCCTCACTCTCCGCAACGACCAGCAGGTTCTTTGGGTCTGGTCATGGAGAGGCGCCGGGAGCGCACCGAACGCGATGGATTTCAGTGGTACTGCCCTGAATGTCATCATCTCCTGCACGAAGAGCATCTCTTCGTCGAGGATATTGAAACCAGTCTGCCTCCGGTTTTTGAGCGCTTTTACGGCGATCTACGTCGGCGCACCTGCAAGCGGTGCAACTTCGTGATGGAACGCGCCGTCGCCAGTGCGCCATGACGGAAGTCGTGCTCGAACGCGATGGTCGACGTTTCTGCGCTGATCTTGGCGATCCACTGTCAATCGCTATCCCAATCGATTTTGATGGCGCCCAACCCAACCATTTCGGTGCACCGCGCGCGCACGCTGCGGCGCTCACGCAGGGGCGATGGATTGGTGAAGTACTTGCCGGCGGCTCCGTTAATTGTGTAACAGTCTCAATGGTGCCGCATTGCAACGGCACCCACACCGAGTGTGTGGGACACATCACCGAAGATCGTGTGGCTATTCACGACGTCCTGCGCGGCGGTTTACAGTTGGCGCGCGTGGTAACCGTTACGCCACAGCGTCGCTCAGAGACATCAGATCAGGTTGATCCTTCAGCCGATGCTGATGAATGGGTCATCACTGCGCAGGCGTTGGGGTTAGCACTTGAGCGCTGGCCGGGACGGTCGACGGCATTGGTCGTGCGCACCTTGCCCAACGATCTGGAAAAACTGAACAAGCGTTACGACGGGCCGGCGCCCGCGCCGTATTGGAGCTCTGAAGCGGCCGAACGACTGGTCTTGGACGATATCGAACATGTGGTCACGGATCTGCCGTCGTTGGATCGTGCCCATGATGCCGGTCGTCTGCTCGCGCACCGCATCTTCTGGGGTTTGGATGCCCCGAGTCGCCGCGCGGGCGATGCGAGACGTGCCCACTGCACCATCACGGAATTGGCGTGGATTGCGCCGACGATTCGGGATGGCTGGTATCTCCTAGACTTGCAGATGCCGGCGTTCATCAGCGACGCCGCACCGTGCCGACCCCTCCTCTATCCGCTGCGCCCGCATGACTAACCCCATTGCTCGCGCGGCCCAGTGGGATGCTCAGGATCCGTTAGCCGCCTTTCGGGACCGCTTCCTCCTGCCCCTCACACAGCAAGGTGAGCCGGCGATTTATCTGTGCGGCAACTCGTTGGGACCGATGCCGAAAGCGGCGCAAGATGAGGTCGCGGAAGTTCTCGCGTCATGGTCCACGCGGGGCGTGAGAGGCCATCACGAGGGTGAACACCCTTGGCTTGTGTATCACGAGCGATTTGCGCCATCACTAGGCCGACTCGTCGGCGCCTCTGCGCAGGAGGTGGTGGCGATGAATACGCTTACCGTCAACCTGCATCTGCTGCTGGCGTCTTTCTACCGCCCGACTGACAGCCGCTTCCGAATCTTGATGGAAGCCGGCGCCTTCCCCTCCGATCGCCAAGCACTCGCCTCTCAGATTGAATGGCACGGATATTCGCCGGCGGACGCCCTGATTGAAGTGGCGCCTACCGGCCCGAAGGGAGCGTGGAAAACAGACGATTTCATCGTCGCAATGGAAACCGCCGGTGACACGCTCGCAGTCGTGCTGCTACCGGGCGTGCAGTATCGAAATGGGCAGGTTCTGGATATCGCGGCGCTCACGGCGGCTGCACATCGAGTAGGCGCAACCATCGGTTTTGATCTAGCGCATGCGGTGGGGAACATTCCGCTGCAATTGCATGCCCATGATGTCGATTTCGCGATGTGGTGCCACTACAAGTATGTCTCAGGCGGCCCCGGTGCAGTCGGTGGCGCCTTTGTGCACGAGCGCCATGGCACCCGGACGGATTTGCCGCGCCTCGCTGGCTGGTGGGGCCATGAACGGTCGTCTCGCTTTCAGATGGGCCCTAACTTTCAGCCCACGCCAGGTGCCGATGGCTGGCAGCTCTCCAATCCGCCCATTCTGTCGCTCGCCCCGCTCGCCGCATCCTTGGCGATCTTTGATGAGGCAGGCATGGACCGCATCCGCGAAAAATCGCATGCGCTAGATCGCTTCGCGCGCGAACTGATCGCACTACGTTGTGGGGAGCGGATCGATATCTTGACGCCCATCGATGCCGGCTCGCGGGGCTGCCAATTAAGCCTTCGAGTGGTGGCAGGACGCGAACACGGTCGGCGGGTGTTTGAACGTCTAGAGGCGATGGGTGTTATCGGGGATTGGCGCGAACCAGACGTGATACGTCTGGCGCCGATGCCCCTCTATACGCGTTTTATCGATGTCGAGCGCGCGACTCAGTGTCTGGCGCAGGCTCTGGAGTCGCCATGAAGCATGTGGCTATTTTGGGTGGCGGATGCTCAGGCCCTCTCGTAGCGCTGCTGCTGGCACGACGCGGCTACACGGTCACGCTGTACGAGCGTCGCGCGGACCCGCGAACGCAGACCGTCGCTGCCGGACGCTCTATCAATTTAGCGCTGGCTGACCGCGGGATTCGAGCACTCGAGCGCGCAGGGCTTATGGACCGTCTACGGCCAGCGCTTGTGCCCATGCATTCGCGCATGATCCACGAGGTTGGCCGAGCGCCCCAATCCTTTCGTTACGGACAACGTCCCGAGGAAGTGCTCTGGTCCGCATCGCGCGCGACGCTTCATCGTCTGCTGATCGAGGCGGCCATCGCCGACGGCGTCGAGTGTCGTTTTGGACAGGCTCTCGTGGATGCCGACTTCGCGAGCCAAGAGGCCATCTTGGAAGATGCCGGCACGAAGCATCGCTATCGCGTCGCGATGACGCCGGCCATTGCCGCCGATGGCTCGGGTTCAGCGATGCGCCATGCCATGGCGCGTGCGGGATTTTGCGAGGCGTCCGAAGATGTGCTGCCGCATCTCTACAAGGAACTCAACATTGCGCCAGATGCCAACGGGCAAGCGCGCCTTGATCCGGAGCACCTGCACATCTGGCCACGGGGAGCGCACATGCTCATCGCACTGCCGAATGCGGACAACAGCCTGACGGCGACGCTCTTCATGCAAGCCGAGGGTGCTGACGCCAGTTTCGCGGCACTTCGGGATCCGGCGGCGGCACGGCAGTTTTTCGAGCGCGAGTTTCCAGACGCCTTGGCACTGATGCCAGACTTTGAGCATCAGTTCAGCTCTCACCCCGTTGGCAAGTTAGCCACTATCCGAACAGATGTGTGGAACGCAAACGGAACCGCCTTGCTGTTGGGCGATTCGGCGCACGGCATCGTACCTTTTCATGGCCAGGGACTGAACTGCTGCTTCGAAGACTGCCTCGCCCTCGACGAGTTGGTGGCGGCGGATCTTGATTGGCAGACCTGCTTCGAACGGTTTACTGCGCTGCGGCGCCCAAACGCGGACGCCATCGCACGGATGGCGCTCGAGAATTACGTCGAGATGCGGGACTCAGTGCGGGATCCGCGTTTCCAACTCCAGAAAGCGCTTTCGCTGCTGCTGGAGAGGCGTCACCCCGAGCGCTTCATCCCGCGGTATTCCATGGTGATGTTTCATGGAGAGATCCCGTATGCCGAGGCGGAGTCGCGTGGTGCGATTCAATCACGGCTCTTGGATGAAGCCACCCGTCACGCAAGCTCCCTCGGTGACGTGAATCTCGATCTCGTCGACCAGTGGGTCACGGAACGGCTGAGTGTTATCGACGGATAAGCGTCCGAAACGTGTAGGCGTAGGCATGCCGGTCGTCGGCAGCGTGCGCCTGCGTCTCGATCTGGTCCCAATCGCCTTCTGACCAGGCCGGGAAACTCACATCGCCCTCGATATCCGCATGCACGGTCGTCAGGTGCAGGACGGAGACGTCAGGCAGCGCCAACCGGTAAAGCTCAGCGCCACCGATGACCATCAATGTCCCCGCGCCGACCCTCTCTCGGGCGTCCGAGAGGCTGCCGACCACTTCTGCACCCAGCAACTCCAGCCCGGTCTGGCGTGTCAGCACCAGATTTCGGCGGCCGGGCAAGGGCCGACCTAAACTGTCCCACGTGCGCCGGCCCATCAGAATCGGATGACCAAGCGTCAGTCGCTTGAAATGCGCAAGGTCAGCCGGTAAGCGCCAGGGTAAATCGTTACCCCGACCGATAATGCCGTTTTGAGCAACGGCAACCACAATCTCGAGGCGCGCACGGTCAGTCATACGTTCGTCCATTCAGCACCACCTAAACCCTACACTGCCTAACCGCGACTGCACAGGGCCTGCGGTGGATTGGCAGCCGACCACCCGGATCGCCTAGACTGCACGGCATGATCCTCTTGCTCGATGTCGGCAACACTCGCGTCAAATGGGCTTGGCTCGAGTACCTCGAAGTCGCCCCAGCGGGCGCGATCGCCCACAATTCGACGCATCGAGCCTGGCAACGAGAAATCGAAGCGGACGGTCATCGCCCCTCACGCGTCGTGGTGAGCAATGTGGCGGGTCCTGCCTTTGCTGCGGCACTCACGCTGTGGTGCCGTGACCACTATTCGGTGGATCCGGAATTTGTGCTTGCCTCGGAGAGCCTGCTCGGGGTTTGCAATGGCTACCGTCGCCCCAGTGCGCTCGGCGTCGATCGATGGCTCGCGCTGATCGCCGCATGGCGGCGCTCTCCCCAACCCACGCTGATCGTCAGCAGTGGTACGGCATTAACGATCGATACCCTCGATGGACGAGGTCAACATCTGGGGGGTCTGATCGTGCCGGGACTTGCCATGCTCAATGAAGTTCGCGCCGGTCTCGGCACACCGCCCGACCTGCAAACCAACGAGACGGTCAGCGTCGGCGATCCCTTGGCCTTGATGCTGGCGGCATGTGCGGAGCGCGCGTGGCATGAACTGGCCCGGACTCTGGAGACTCGCCCAGGGCTGCTGGTCACCGGCGGAGATGCCCGTGTGTTAGCACCCTATATTCAGACGCCGGTCGAGATCGTGCCTGACCTCGTGCTCAACGGACTGGCGGCCGTTGCGACCAACGGCATCGTCCGCGCCTAAGCTGGACTCAGATCCCGAGCCTGTCCAACGTTCGGTATGCCTGTACGGCTAGAGGCAGAAACCACGGACGACCGTGGTAGTACGGCCGTGTCGAAAACGGCAGTTCCTCCAGCGCAGACGGGGGCACCCGCGCATCAACGATGCGACGGCCGATATGACGGCCATAGAACGTCGCCAACGGGACGCCCTGACCACAATACCCAAGGCAATGATAAAGACCGTCCTGCTCGCCGAGATGGGCCATTTGGTCGAAGGTAAAGCCGACAAATCCCATCCAAGCACGGCTGATCCCGACGTTTGCCAGCGCGGGGAACATCTCGCACATCATCGCGTGCATCACCGGCACACAACGGGTGACCTCGGTCTCACCGGCTGACGCGCGACCGCCAAACAGGATGCGCCGACCATCTGGTGAGGGTCGCACGTAGACCACCACGCGGCGGGTATCACACACATTACGACCGCTTGGTATCAGTCGCTGGACCAATGCCGGGTCAAGCAGTTCTGTCGCCACGATGTAACTGCCCACCGGCATGACACGACGCTGATGCCAACGCGATAGGCCATCCGTATAGCCGTTGGTTGCCAACAGGACCTTCGCTGCCCGGATAACACCACGCGAAGTCAGTACCTCAAAACCACCCGCAATGCGGTTCAGACTCAGGGCACGGCAATGACCAACGACGGTCGCGCCCACACTGACCGCACGCTCGTACAGCGCAGCAGCCAGTCGAGCAGGATGCACGGAGGCGTCCGATGTCACGATGACGCCACCGTGATACAGCGGACTGTCGACCGCCTCGGCGAGTCGATCTCGCGTGATGACTTCATGCGGTTCGGCGAACTCGGGCACTTGGCGTGCAAAGGCAGCGACAAGTTGTTTGAAATGACGCGGTGTGTGCGCACCCAAAAAGCCGCCGACCGGCCGCCAATCGAACTGCAAGCCTTCTTTGGTCGCGAGTGCCGCCAGCGCGGCATTGGCCGCCAGACCCTCACGATAGATGCCATCGGCCACCGCACGACCATATTGAGCGGAGAGACTCGGGTGATCCGGCTTAAAACTGAACGCGACCTGCCCGCCGTTGCGCGATGAACAACCGCCGGCCAACGTGCCTGAATCGATGACAAGCGTCGAGCGGCCGGCCAGCGCCGTTTCACGAGCCGCTGAGAGCCCCGTGTAACCCGATCCGACGATCAGCACGTCCACGTGCTGAGGCAGCGTGTGAGACGCCTCCGGCAGCGCTGACACATCGTCCTGCCAATAGCAGGTCGCCTTATAGTCTGCGGCAAACACCATCAGGTCAGACTCCACACCCGCAACGGGTCAAGCGTAAAGAAGTCCGGGACAACGCCCGAGGCATAAGCTGGTCGATACGTGGGTCGAACGCCCGGCGCCGATGGTGGCGCGTAGTCTGATTGCGGCACGTTGATCCACACAGCCCGGGCCGGTATCGGCGCTGCCCAGGCGCACAGATCATCAACATCAGCCCCGTAGACACTGAGACCCACAGGATCAGTCTCAGCCATGAGCGCTGCCCGTAATTCCCTATCGTCGGCAAAATTCGCGACCGCTAGCACAGGACCGGCCATTTCTTCCCGCAGCGGCAACATGCCAGGCTGAATGTCAGCCAAGATCGTGGGCTGCAGCCAAGATCCTTTCAACCCCGATGGACGGAAGCGAAACCCGCCCAACACCAACCGGGCTCCTTCGCGCATCGACTTCACGACGCGGCCTTCGCAAGCCTTAGCTGATTCCGGGGAGCCGAGCGGACCCAACACCGACGCCTCGTTTTGTGGGTCGTCGACTTCCAGCAAACCCACAAACTCGTGCAACCGCACCACGAAATCCTGCGCAATTGCCGAATCCACATAGATGCGACGGCTAGACAAACAGGCGCGCCCCCCATGTCGCAGCCGTGACCAGGCAATGGCCCGAACGGCCAGATCCAAATCCGCGTCCCGCCGCACGATCGCCACATCGGCAGCACCAACCCAAGCCTCTATAGGCTTACCCGCCTGGGCCAACGCCGCAGCCACAGCAGCGGAACCCGTGTAAGAAATCGCCTGGATACCAGGGTGACCCGCCAAGCGCTGCCCGCCGGCCACTTCTCCGGCGAGAACGTTGACCACGCCTGCTGGCAGCGCAGCCCACACGACACCCATGGCAAGGTTCGTGAGCACGGCGCCTTTGGCTGGGCTGACCACCGCCGTATCGCCGGCCATGAGCGCAGCAGTCACCTGGCGGACAATCGGCAGAAGTGGCGACGACGCTGGCCCGATCACGGCCCGCACAGCGCTGGCGCGCTGAGGCACATTGGCCGACGGATATCGCAGATCCGTTAAAGCCGCCGCCAGTGTCGCGCGCGCCTCTCGCTGCGTGAGGCCACCCTCGGCCACCAGCAGCGCTGACAACGTCTCCGACCGTGCCTGCAGCGCGTCGGACGCAGCCTGCAGGGTCGAGTAGCGATCGTCTTCAGAAAGGGCTGACCACGCCGGCAACGCATGCTGAGCCGCCGTGACCGCCAGGGCAACATCCTCATCCTGACACTCCGCAACCTCACCGAGGACTTGGGAGTTGGCGGGATTGATGACCGTTCGTAACCCGCCGCTCACTGAACGGTAGTTCCCATCGACAAATATTTGGCTCACGCTGCGACTCTAACCTAGTTACTTCGACTCGTCGGAGGCGGACCTAGGACCGTCCCAAACCGTTGACACGCGGCGTCGCTGAAAAAGCGGCGCCGATGGAAATAGCCTACACTCTCAAGGGGATTTCGGGGCCAAGTGAACGCCGCGATCATGCGGCGCGTCGTTGTCGGCTCGCGACCTTCCTGAGGGCTCATGAGTATCGTACCCGATCACCTGCTGCGTGCGATTGATCGCCGGCGCGACGATCTGATTGATCTGACCCGCCAATTGGTCCGCATCCCCACTACGAACCCACCGGGCGATGCCTACCGCGAGTGCTCAGAATGGATTGGACAGCGACTCGGCGCGGCGGGCTTTGAGGTCGAATACGTCCGAGGAACGGGCTCACCGGGTGACTCTGACCAGTACCCACGAATTAACGTCATCGCCCGCAAGCGACTATCCCGTCCGGGCCCCTGCGTGCACTTCAACGGTCACATCGACGTGGTCGAACCCGGTCGCGGCTGGCGTTTCGATCCGTTTGCAGGCGAAGTCTATAACGGCCGCATATACGGGCGGGGTACCGCCGATATGAAGGCAGGCCTTGCAGCCGCCATCATTGCCGCCGAAACGCTGTGCGAGTTAGCGCCCGAACTCGGTGGAACTATTGAGATATCCGGAACTGTCGACGAAGAATCGGGCGGCTATGGTGGCGTCGCCTATCTGGCCGAACGGGGCTACTTTTCTCCGGATCGCGTCCAACACGTCATTATCCCAGAGCCCCTCAATGTGGATCGAGTCTGTATAGGACACCGGGGCGTCTGGTGGGCTGAGATCGAAACGCACGGCCGAATCGCTCATGGTTCTATGCCGTTTCTCGGCGACTCCGCCATTCGACACATGGGCGCGGTGTTGGAGCGGCTGGAGCACGATTTGTTGCCGCGTCTCGCGGGCCGCGAAACAGCGATGCCGGTCGTGCCCCCCGCCGCACGACACTCGACGCTCAACATCAATTCGATTCACGGTGGCCCCAATGAGGGTCATGCCGGGCTACCGGCGCCGTGTGTCGTCGATTCCTGTCGAATCGTCGTGGATCGTCGCTTCCTCATAGAGGAGAGTCTTGCGTCTGTGAAAGGCGAAGTCACCGCGCTGCTCGAAGATCTGGTCCGCCAACGCGCCGGATTCTCGTACCACCTTCGCGACCTCTTCGAGGTCCTGCCGACGATGACGGATCCCAACAGCCCGGTCGTTCGCGCCACTCGAGCGGCGATCGAGTCGATCTTGGGGCGCGAGGCCGACATCATTTGCTCCCCGGGCACTTACGACCAAAAACACATCGATCGGATCGGGCGATTGCATGACTGCATTGCCTACGGGCCCGGCATCCTCGATCTCGCCCATCAACCAGATGAATACGTCGACATCGACGACCTTGTGAACTCGGCAAAGGTTATGACTCAAGCGACTTACCAGTTGCTATGCGGACAAGCCTAATCTCTCGCCTGGGTGCGCGGTGGCTGCGATGGGCACCGCTGCTCGTAGCGCTCCTGCCGACGATTGGATTCGCCGCGGGACGGCTGGTGGTTGGCCTGTCGCTCGAGCCTCCCAATCTGGATCCGTCGGCCACTTCCGCTGAGGCCACGCAAGATGTTGTGTACTCGAATGTCTTCGAGGGACTCACGCGCATCGCGGAAGATGGCTCGGTACAGCCGGCACTGGCTGATCACTGGACGATCAGCGATAACGGTCTGCACTACCGTTTTTTCTTACGCCCCGGCGTCCATTTCCACGACGGTTCCGTGCTGACGGCAGAGGATGTCCGCTGGACGCTTGATCGCGCCCGGCAGGCCGAATCGGTCAACCCACTCCACGGATTGCTCAGCAAGATTGTCGGCATTCGCCCAATGGATGAACGCACAGTCGATATCGAACTCTCATGTCCCGTAGCCGATCTGGTGACGACGCTTGCGTGGGGGAACCTCGTGATCATGAGCGCCCGCACCGCTGGGCAGGCGAAAACCGCTCCGATCGGCACCGGTCCCTTTCGCTTCACGCAGTGGCGCAAAGGCGACTCCGTGGTGCTTGAGCGAAATCCCAATTATTGGGGACCGCCTGCACGACTCGACCAAGTGACTTATCGCGTCATCCCGGATGCCACCAGCGCACTGACCGGTCTGTTGGCGGGCGATATTGATGCCTTTCCCAATTTTCCGGCACCGGAATCCCTGCAACAGATTGAGAAAGACCCTCGGTTCTCTGTCGTCATCGGTTCAACTGAAGGCGAGACGCTGATCGCCATCAACAACGCACGCGCACCATTTAATGACTCACGGGTACGTCGAGCCCTCGCCTACGCAATTGATCGAAACGCCATCATTCAAGGCGCCATGTATGGATACGGCACGCCGATTGGCAGTCATTTATCACCGCATGACGCCGCCTATCTTGACCTGTCGGGGCGGTATCCTTACGACCCGGAGCGGTCGCGTCAGCTACTGAAGGACGCAGGCTATCCGAGCGGCGTTTCCGTCACCCTGCGTTTGCCACCGCCTTACTACGCACGCCGTAGCGGCGAAATTGTCGCATCTCAGCTCGCAGCGGCAGGCTTTCAGGTTCGGATCGAGAATATTGAATGGGCGCAGTGGCTCGATCAGGTCTTTAAACGTCACGACTTCGACCTAACGATTGTGTCGCATACGGAGCCCAAGGATTACGACATCTACTCGCGGCCCGACTACTACTTCGGCTATCACAGCGCCCAGTACGACCAACGTCTCGACGTGCTCTCGAGAACTTTCGACCCGCAGCGCCGCAAGGAGTTGCTACAGGACCTGCAACGCCAACTGGCCGATGACTGCGTCAACGTGTGGCTATTCGAGTTGCCAAAATTCGGCGTCTGGAAGAAACACCTGACCGGGCTTTGGACGGAAGCACCAGTCCAAGGCGTCGTATTGTCTGCAGTGACCTGGGATAACGAGGTTTCAACGGCGGCCCATGGATCTGTGAAGGCAACCCGGGCACTGGGTACTGTCATCCTGGTCGCCTTCATGGCCGGCCTCTTCGTCCTGTTCCGGAAGGCCGGCCTCGCCTATGTTCTGCGACGACTTCAATCGCTTGTTCTGACCCTCATCGGCGCATCCATCGTTGTCTTTACGCTCATCCAGATCCTGCCCGGTGATGCCGCGGCGTATATGCTAGGAGTTAACGCCAGCCCAGAAGCGCTCCACCAGCTGCAGGTCGAGTTCGGACTCGACGCGCCGCTGTGGCGCCAATACTGGACGTGGATCAGCGGCTTTTTCATGGGCGACCTCGGAACAAGCTATACGTATCAAGTGCCCGTCGCGGAGTTGATCGTTGAGCGGTTGAGCCTATCGGCGCCCTTGGCGTTGCTATCGCTCCTACTGGCCGCCGCGCTTGCGATCCCGGCGGCCCTTGCTGCTGCGTATAGACCAAAGTCGATCACCGATCAGGTCATCTCGGCGCTGACACAGATCGGTCTTTCGATACCTAATTATTGGCTGGCATTGCTGTTGGTCATGCTGTTCGCGGTCGGACTGCAAGTGCTGCCGTCGGGAGGCTTTCCGGGATGGGACAGCGGACTATTCCACGCTGCACGCTACCTCGTGCTGCCTGCGCTCGCGCTAGCCCTGCCTCAAGCGTGCGTGCTGTCTCGCGTTCTGCGCGCGGAACTTGGCCGTGTATTACAAGAGGACTTCATTCGAACCGCACGCGCCAAAGGAGCGGGCCCGCTACGCGTGCTGTTAAAGCATGCCTTCCCAAATGCGCTGATTCCCACGCTGACCATCATGGGGCTGCAGTTCGCATTTCTGATCTCCGGTGCTGTCATCGTGGAGTCCATCTTCTCGTTGCCCGGCATCGGACGGTTGTTGTTCCAAGCCACGGCCCAGCGTGACCTGATGGTGATGCGCAGTGTCGTATTGCTACTGGTCGCGACCGTCGTCGGCGTCAATCTCATCGTGGAACTGCTCTGGGCTTCGGTTGATCCACGTATTCGGAAGAGCGATCCGACATGAACACCCTCACTCGATTCAGCCGTGGGGAGCGCTTCGGGGGATTGTTCCTCACGATCCTCATGATTGCCGGCATCATCGCTTCACTTGGATTCTTGGATGACGGCGTCGCCATCGACATTTCGCGCCGTCTGCTCGCACCTTCTAGTGCGCATTGGATGGGAACCGATGCCCTCGGGAGAGATGTGCTGTCACTGATTTGCGCAGGCGCCGCATCATCATTGGGTATTGGAATTCTGGCCGTCCTACTCGGGGCGGCCGTCGGAATTCCACTGGGACTGGTGACCGCAGCCAAGGGCGGACTCATCTCGGAAGCCGTCTCCCGAGGCGGTGACTTGGTCTTCGCATTCCCTTCCCTGCTCTTAGCCGTCTTGCTCACTGCGGTGCTCGGGCCCGGGGCAAAGACCACCATTTTGGCCATTGCGGTCTTCAATGTGCCGGTGTTCGCACGCTTGGTGCGCGGACAATGCCTGAGTTTGATGTCTCGCGACTTCATTCTGTCCGCACGCATGTCGAATCGCAGCACGGCGGCCATTGCTTTCGATCACCTGCTTCCCAACGTTGCAGGCTTAATCGTCATCCAAATCGCATTGCAGGCTTCGCTCGCAATCGTTGCGGAATCGGGGCTTTCCTATGTAGGACTCGGCGTTCAGCCGCCGTTCGCCAGCTGGGGACGGATGCTGGCTGATGCACAGTCACTGGTTTCCGTCGCGCCATGGTTAGTGGCTTTCCCGGGGTCGGCGCTCATGCTCGCCGTGTTGTCGTTCAACCTCATTGCCGATGCGGTATCGCGCCGTTGGTCGGATCGCACGCCGAGGCTTGACGCATGAGCTATCGGATCGAAGTCGAATCGCTTGCGGTTGAGATCGGGAACCAGGCGATCGTCACGGGCGTCACGTTTAAGGCGAAATCTGGCGAAGTGATCGGCATCGTGGGCACATCGGGCTCGGGTAAATCCATGACGGCCCTAGCGTTGACAGGATTGCTGCCGCCGGGGGCTCGCGTATCAGGCCACATTCGCCTCGATCATGAGTCGGTCGATACGCGCAACGTCTCCTCCGTACGGGGCCGCAGGATCGGTATTGTTTTTCAGGAGCCAGCGACCGCGCTGAATCCCTTGATGAGAATCGGCGATCAGGTTGCCGAGTCCATCCAATTACACAGCGATCCATCGCGTGCTGGCTCCCTGGCAACCGCGCGTCGCTTGCTGGCACGGGTAGGCCTACCTGAAGCTCTTGTCCCAGCGGATCGGTATCCGCACGAACTCTCGGGAGGACAGCGACAGCGCGTCGCTATCGCCATCGCGCTAGCGGCCAGCCCGCGGGTATTGATCGCGGATGAACCCACAACAGCTCTGGACGTCACGACCCAACATCAGATTTTGGCACTCCTGCAGGAAATTGCGGCCGAAGACGGACTCGCCGTCATTCTCATCAGCCATGACCTCGCAATCATCCGTCAGGTTTCGACACAAATCATCGTGATGAGTGGTGGCCGGGTCGTCGAGCAGGGGCTCACAGACGACGTCTTGCGGCAACCGCGTGATACGGTAACCCGTGAGCTTTTCAAGAATCATGTGCCACCGTTCGCCCAAGCTTCGCAGGCCATCGGCCCTGCCGTGCTACAGGCGCAACACGTCGGCCGCGTGCGTCATCAGGATCGAACCAGCCGGACGATTCTGGAGGACATCAACCTTCGCGTGCATGCCGGGGAACGCGTCGGCATTGTTGGCGAGTCGGGTAGCGGCAAGTCCACACTCGTGCGAATCTTGATAGGCCTTGAGGCGCCCGACTCAGGCGTAGTCGAGCTCGGCGGTCATCCGTTCGATCTTTCGAATGCTGCGAGAACCCGTCGGCAACGACAACTCGTGCAGGCTGTCTTTCAAGATCCGGTGTCGAGCTTGAATCCGAGGCACTCCATCGAAAAGATCGTCGGAGAGCCCCTCTCGTTGCTCGCGCCCGTCGTCGGAGAAGCGGAGCGAGCATCGCGTATTCGTAGATCCCTAGATCAGGTTGGGCTAGGCATGATTCGGTTGGCGGCGCGCCCACACGAGTTTTCTGGCGGTCAACGCCAGCGTATCGCGTTGGCCCGAGCGCTGGTCGCGGACCCTCAGCTTTTGGTGTTGGATGAGGCTGTCTCAGCGCTGGACGCGGTGACCCGCAACGAGATCCTGCGACTCATCTTGGCCTTGTGGGCGTCTCGGGGCCGTGGCTTTCTATTGGTCTCACATGACCTCTCCGTTATCCGGTCGGTCACAGATCGGATCTGTGTGCTCGCCGGAGGCGTCATCGTGGAAGAAGGGGCCACCGAGGCGGTTCTCAGCCAACCGGAACACCCCTACACTCGACAGCTGGTAGAGGCGACGCCCACTCTGTTCCCGTTGGGAACTTCGACATTGAGAAAAGACCATGCTGACCCCGTTTGATACATCGAAATTATGGATCGGGGGCGAGTGGGTACCGAGCAGCGATGGCAGAACGCTCCCAATCGAGAACCCGTCCAGTGGATTGACGGTTGGCGCCATCGGTCGCGCCAGCCGGGATGACGTGGACGCCGCCGTCACCGCCGCAGAACGCGCGCTGAATGGCCCCTGGGGCGCACTCACGGCATTCGAACGCGGAAGGCTGCTAAGCCGTCTCAGCAACTTAGTGCTCGCGCACACGGAACTCCTGACCGAACTGGAAGTTGCGGACGTCGGTAAACCAGTATCGCAGGCAAGAGCTGACGTCGTCGCCCTCGCAAGATATCTGGAGTTTTATGCGGGTGCTGCCGACAAACTCCACGGGCAGACCATTCCGTTCCTCGCGGATTACACCGTCTATACGCTGCGTGAACCACACGGTGTGACGGCTCATATTATTCCGTGGAACTACCCGATGCAGATCATGGGTCGTTCTGTCGTAGGCGCTCTGGCGGCAGGCAACGCCGTCGTCGTCAAGCCTGCGGAGCAGGCATCCCTCACCTCACTCGCCTTTGGCTGGCTCTCCCAACAGGCAGGATTTCCGGCAGGCGCGATCAATATCGTGCCCGGGGTCGGCGCAGAGGCTGGTGCCACATTGTCCGGCCATCCAAGTATTGGTCACGTCTCGTTCACGGGGTCATTCGACGTAGGCGTGCAGATTCAATCCGCAGCGGCACGGCATGCCGTACCGGTGACGCTGGAGTTAGGGGGTAAGTCACCGCAGATCCTCTTTGATGATGCCGACCTCGAGACGGCTTTGCCCGTACTCGTACGGGCTGGCCTACAGAACGCAGGCCAGACCTGCTCGGCGAGTTCGCGCATCTTGGTGCATCGACGCGTTCACGACCACGTGGTGGAGGCCATGTCGTCGATCTATCGAACATTGCGGGTGGGACCCGCGAGCGCCGACCTTGATTTGGGGCCGTTGATCAGCGCAACCCAAAAGATTCGCGTGGAACGACACCTCGACGCTGCGCGCGCCACCGGCGCGAAACAGGTGGCCACCGGCCGCATCGTTGATGAAGCTCCCGAGGGCGGGCACTACGTCGCACCTCAGCTGTATACCCACGTGAACCCGCGGGAGCCGCTGGCGCAAGAAGAAATCTTCGGGCCGGTGCAAGTCGTCCTGCCATTCGATGAAGAGGAAGAAGCCGTGCGCCTCGCCAACGGAACACCCTATGGCTTGGTGGCCGGTGTTTGGACTCGCGATGCGGGCCGTCAACATCGACTCGTTCGTCAACTCAAGGCCGGACAGGTCTTCCTCAATGACTATGGCGCGGCCGGAGGTGTCGAATTGCCGTTCGGTGGTACAGGCCACTCCGGACATGGTCGTGAAAAGGGCTTTGAAGCCCTCTATGGATTTACCAAACTCAAAACCGTGGCCGCACGGCACCGCTGAATCCGGGAGTCATCTCAATGCGTCTGAAGGATAGAACGGCTGTGGTCACCGGAGCGGCATCCGGCATCGGCGCCGGCATTGCGGATCGCTTTATCAGCGAAGGGGCGCGTGTCGTCATTGCTGATATGAATGGCGACGCTGCAGCCGCATTGGCATCGCGTCTGGGCCCACAAGCCTCGTCTGTCGTCGTGGATGTTGGGAACCTCGCCTCAGTCGACGCTATGGCGAAACACATCACAGCGCTCATCGGCGTACCCGACATCCTCGTCAATAACGCCGGGATCGGCCATACGCCCCAACCGCTTGAAGGACTTGAACCCGAGCTCTTCGATCGCTTGTTTGCCGTGAATATGCGGTCTGTTTACCTGACCGCACGCGCGTTCATACCCGGCATGCGCGAGCGCAAATCCGGCGCCATCCTCAATATTGCATCGACCGCTGGCGTGAGCCCACGACCGAATTTAACGTGGTACAACGCGTCCAAGGGTTGGGTCATCACCGCCACACGCTCGATGGCCGTCGAACTGGCCAAAGACGGCATTCGGGTCAACGCAATCAATCCGGTTGCGAGCGAAACGCCGCTTCTGAGCACTTTCATGGGGCAAGATACCCCCGAGACACGTGCTCGTTTTCTCTCTACGATCCCGTTGGGTCGGTTCGCAACGCCCACTGACATGGCCAGCGCGGCAGCCTTCTTATGCTCGGATGACGCCTCGATGATTACGGGCGTTGCCTTAGAGGTCGACGGCGGCCGTTGTATTTAAAGTTCGGAGGATTCATGCGTCCAGGCCCGCTCAATCTGATCACTGACGTACCCGGTTTGCTCGTCGGGCACGCAACCGATGAGCGCGCCGTCACGGGCGTCACGACGGTGTTGGCCGAAACGCATTTTGTCGGCGGCGTTGACGTCCGCGGCGGCGCGCCGGGCGTGCGAGAAACTGACACGTTGGCGCCTGAAGCCTTGGTCGATCAAGTCCACGCGATCGTGCTCGCGGGCGGTTCTGTGTTTGGATTGGGGGCCGCCGATGGCGTTGCCACGACCTTATCGAATGCGGGCCGCGGCTTACGCATCCTCTCGCATACCCGAGCGATTCCGATCGTACCAGCGGCAGTACTGCACGATTTGGGCGGCACCGGAGACAAGAACTGGCACGCATCACCCTACCCCGAACTCGGCGCGGCGTCCGTGGTGGCCGCCAGCCGGGAGTTCGCGCTGGGTGCAATCGGCGCCGGTCGCGGGGCGCGAGCTGGAAAAGTAGCCGGGGGCATTGGTTCGGCGTCCCTCGAGTTGGGCGATGGACTGATGGTCGGCGCGCTGGTGGCCGTGAATTCCATCGGTAGTGCTTACCTTCCCGATGGGCGGACCTTTTACGCCTGGCCTTATGAATGTGACGGTGAATTCGGCGGCCATCGCTCAGCGGGCGCTTATTCGTTAAACGACCCAGCGCCGCCTGATTCGCGTCTGGCGGACATGATGCCGCCCCAATCAGGAACGAGCACGGTCATCGCAGTGGTTGCGACCTCGGCGGCGCTCAGCAAAGCGGATTGCAAACGGATCGCGGTGATGGCGCAGGACGGCATTGCTCGGGCAATTCGACCCTCCCACACCCCCTTTGATGGAGACACGGTATTCGCCATTGCGACGGGACGATCAACCGTGATGCCGAACGCTGCCTTGGTAGCTCGACTCGGCTCGGCCGCTGCAGATTGCCTTTCTCGCGCGATTGCTCGTGGCGTCCACGCGGCGACCCGAGGCTCTTCAGCTGACGCCTAAACGCATGTCATTAGCAGCCGCGAGCTGCACGATTCGCGGCAACTCTGGCCTGCACTGGAAGTCCGAGACGCGCGTAGACCGCTGCTAGGGCCCTATTGAGCGGAACACCGTTGGGCTCATAGCTGCGCCGTTGCTCAAGAAGTTGCTGGGCGGCGGAATCCGCTCCTGACTTGATCAAACTGTCGAGATACAGTTGATGAAATAGATCGCGCTGCGCATGACTTCCACCGATCTCCAGCATTCGGCCTAGCGCGGGACCCAATAGCCGAACACAGCGATCATGATCACCCAGCGCCTGCGCCACCATCGCCCGTGAAACCGGCAGTGCCACGTCTTGCCAGACACCGCTTGCATCGGACACGGCGCTGGCTCGTCGCTCAATTGCTGCCTGCAGCTCGGCCACTTCGGCACGGCCGGCTCGCGCCAATCCATAGAGATATTGGAGGGTCAAGAAAGGCTCGACAACATCCGAGTGTCGATCTTTCAAATAGTCAGCCAGCCCGTGCCAGCGACCATCGACCGAACACCCCGCCAGCTCCAGACGCGCCAAGAGCGAAACCGCACCAACCTGATCTTGGGAGTACTGTCGGTCTCGATTCCATACGTGCACATCATAAATCTGGAGCGCATCTTCAAAGCGGCCTTCCGAAATATAGAAGACAGCAAGATGCCACCAGTTATGTGTGTACATGAAAGACGTCAGGTCAGACCAGTCCGACGTCCTTTCCTGCAGGAATTGAAGACCGGTCTGGATGGCGCCTCGAGTCAAATAAACGTGAGCCAACGCATGCTGAGCCCACGGCTCGGCTGCGTACAGTTGGAGCGCCCGGGTTGCCGATAGTTCCGCCTCTGCGAGGAGATGGCACTGTTCATAGCCAAAGGCCAACATTCCGTGCAGCTGCGGAACGTCGGATAGTGCCGACTCCGCCTGCAGCGCAATGCGCAACATGTCGGCACACCGACCTCGGTTGAAACTCAAATACTGATGTAATTTCAGCGCTGCCACGTCTCGCGGCGCAATGGAGAGCACTTGCTCAAGGCAGGCCAAAGCTTCGCTGACCTCGCCGGCGATCCAATGCTCCAGAGCCTGCGCCGAGCCTTTTTCCCGAGGGGTCAACGCATACCGGTTATCAATGCGCGAAAGCGTTGCGCGAGCCTGTCCAAATCCCGCCGGAGACTCCGAGAACATCCACAGCCATCCAGCATAGATATTGACCAGAGGATGTTCATGACCGGACTGAGCCAGCGTGAATGGCGCCAAAATCTTTGGCGTATAGCCGATAAAACCCTGTAGGAAATCGTTGATGCCGGATAAGGCCAGATCATCAGCTCCACTCACCGGGTTACCAAACGCATCCTGCATGCTCATGACCAATCGCCAAGGGAGCGAAGGAACGCAACGACGTCAGCACTCGACCGTGCTGGAATTTCGATCTGGGGAAGATGCCCGACGCGGGGATATGCAATCAGGCGAGAGCCAGGAATCGCTCGTTCAAACTGACGCCCACATTCGAGCGGGATCAGCGAATCGGATTCACCGTGCAAAATTAGGGTTGGCGAGTGAATCAAGCTAAGCACGCTGTTATCTGCCGACACCATCGATGCGGGCGATGCGGACATCAGAATCTCCCGATGCCCCGGCGCTCTTTGAAAAGCCGCCCATCTCGCGACAAATTCACGGGTAATGAGCGCGGTATTCACGACGTTCTGTTTAAGCCCTTGAACGATCAGGGGTGTGTTATCGATGCGCGCCAACAGCCAACGGCCTAGTCGGTATTGCAGGATACGGAAAGCCAAAGGCAGCTCGTCCGGCGGCGCAAGTGGCCAGCCCGCAGCATCCACCAAGACGAGTGCCGCGATGCGTTCGGGCGCTTGCGAGGCATACAGCCAAGCCACACCACCACCCATGGAATTCCCAGCAAGCGCGAATCGTTGCAGGCTCAGGGCATCGGCAAATGCCGCCACGAGATCCGCATACCCTTGTCCCGACAGTGCGTATCCGGACGGCGCCGAGGTGAGGCCATGACCGGGTAGATCAAGCGCATACACTCGATAGCCGTCGGCCAGCACGGGCATCCAGCCATCCCAGCTCGTAAACGAATCACCATAGCCGTGCAACAGCACGACGGGTGGCCGACCCTCTGCGCCTGCAACTCGGTAATGCAGACGGATTCCCCCAGGAAGGTCAATGAAGACAGAATCAGACGCAGCATAGCGCGCGGTCAGCCGCGAATACGGGATATCGGGCCCGCGTAGCCAAAGCCACAGGGCCAGCAGCAGTCCTACCAAAACAACGAGCGCTGCAAACACGGCAACCTCGACTGTTGGTCATCTCAAGTGCGCACCCCTCATGACGTCGAAGGGCGCCCTAGTGTAGACAGTTTCAACGGGATTGAATGAGTGTCGGTTTATTAACAGCACCATTCAGAGACCAGTCATCGCATCACTCAAGCACGATCGGACAGGACGGTTCTCATGAACCGTCCCGCCTCGTGCTCTTACTTCATCGTCGGCATGACGAAGTCAGCACGCATTGCCTCGGGCTCTGGCCAGCGCTGCGTGACCGTCTTGAGGCGCGTATAGAAACGAACGCCCTCCGGGCCATGCATGTGGTGATCCCCAAACAACGACGAGCGCCAGCCGCCAAAGCTATGAAACGCCATCGGCACCGGGATGGGCACGTTGACACCGACCATTCCCACTTCGATATCGCGAACAAAGGCATGCGCCACTGAGCCCGAACGCGTGAAGACCGCCGTGCCGTTGGCAAACTCATGCGAGTTAACGAGGGCAACAGCGGACGCATAATCGGGGACACGGACTACCGACAACACAGGCCCGAAGATCTCTTCACGGTAAATGCTCATCTGCGTCTGCACGTGATCAAACAACGTCGGACCCACGAAGTAACCCTTCTCGGCACCGGCCACCGTGATGCCACGGCCATCCGTCACGAGGGTTGCACCGTCGGCCACTCCCGCATCGATGTAACCGGTTACGCGATCACGTGCCAGGCTCGTCACCAACGGACCCATATCCGCGTCAGCATCATCCGAGGCGCCGACTTTGAGCGTTCCAATACGACGCGTCAGACGCTCGACGAGCGCATCAGCCGTCGAGTCACCGACCGCCACGACCACCGAAATCGCCATGCAGCGCTCGCCAGCCGAGCCGTATGCCGCGCCGATGATAGCCTCAGAGGCACCGTCGAGATCGGCATCCGGCATCACGATCGCATGGTTCTTAGCGCCACCGAGCGCCTGCACCCGCTTGCCATGCAGCATGCCCTGTTGCTGGATGTACTTGGCGATCGGCGTCGAACCAACGAAGCTGACAGCCGAAATACCCGGATGCTCGAGAATCGCATCGACCGCCAACTTGTCGCCCTGAATGACGTTGAAGACGCCATCCGGTAATCCAGCCTGCTTGAGCAGATCCGCCAGCAACAGAGAGACCGAAGGATCGCGCTCCGACGGCTTCAGAATAAAGGCGTTTCCACAGACCAGCGCGACGGGGAACATCCACATCGGCACCATGGCCGGGAAGTTGAACGGCGTAATGCCGGCGACCACGCCGAGTGGCTGACGGATGCCGAAGCTATCCACGCCGGTACCCACGCTCTCGCTGAACTCGCCCTTCAAAAGGTGTGGGGCGCCGCAGGCAAATTCGACGACTTCCATACCACGAGTGACTTCGCCTTCGGCATCGGCCAGCGTCTTGCCATGCTCTTCCGAGAGAACGCGTGCGATCAGCTTTGCATTTTGGACCAGCAGTTCCTTGAACCGGAACATGACGCGGGCGCGCGTCAGCGCTGGGGTGCGGCCCCATTTCTTCTGTGCGGCCACGGCGACGGTGACCGCGAGGTCAATGTCTGCTTTCTCGGCCAGTGTGACGGAACGAACGACCTGACCCAGCGTCGGGTTGTAGACCGGCGCATGGCGCTCGGCTCGGTCCGCTATGACCTGTCCGCCGATGTAATGGCCGACCACGGTCGGGGCTTCGTAATTTTCAATACTCATCGTGTGTTTGCTCCGTTCAATTCAGACCGGCACAGCGCGCAACGCACGCCGCAAGCCTTCGACCATCTCTTCTACTTCCGCAGCCGAACTGATGAACGGCGGCGCTACCGCGAGAATGTCTCCCGTGAAGCGCAGCATCTGCCCTTCGTTGAGAGCCGCCTCGAAGACCTTGATAGCCTTTAGGCCCGGCGATCCTGCCATGGGTGACACTTCGACTGCCGCCGCAAGACCGACATTGCGGATGTCGATGACGTGCGGCTCACCGCGCAGCGAGTGAATTGCTTTTTCGAGTACCGGCGCGAGTGCTGCGGACTTCTCGATCAACTTTTCTTCTGCCAACGCGTCCAGCGTAGCGAGGCCTGCCGCGACGGCCAGCGGGTGTGCCGAATAGGTATAGCCATGGAAGAACTCGATCATGTGGGCGGGGCCCGTCATGAAGGTCTCATAAATCGCATCACGCGCGATGACGCCACCCAAAGGCACAGCGGCATTGTTGACGGCCTTCGCAAACGTCGTGAGATCTGGCTGAACGCCGAAGTAGTCAGCGCCAAACGGAGTGCCGAGACGACCAAACCCGGTGATGACTTCGTCGAAAATCAGCAAGATGCCATGTTTGGTGCAGATGTCGCGCAGCCTCTGCAAATAGCCCTTCGGTGGCACGATGACGCCGGTCGATCCCTGCATCGGCTCCACGATCACCGCAGCGATCGTTGAAGCGTCGTGCAATGCAACGATGCGCTCCAGTTCGTCGGCGAGGTGCGTGCCCCATTCTGGCTGACCCACGCTAAAGGCCATTTGCGCCGGATTGTAGGTGTGTGGCAGATGATCAACGCCTGGGACCATCAGCGGATGGAACATCTTACGATTCGGCGCAATACCGCCTACCGAGATGCCACCCATGCCAACACCGTGATATCCACGCTCACGACCAATGATGCGCGTGCGAGCCGCATCCCCGCGAGCACGGTGATAGGCCACCGCCATCTTGAGCGCCGTATCGACGGCCTCAGACCCTGAGTTCACGAAAAACACGCGATCCTGTGGGCGACCGGCCAACTGGGCGATTCGCGTCGCCAAGTCGAAAGCGGCCTGATGGCCCATTTGGAAGCTAGGTGCGAAGTCGAGCGTCTGAACCTGGCGCGTAATCGCCTCGACGATCCGTGGGTGGGAATGACCGAGCGGCGAGCACCACAGGCCGGACAGACAGTCGAACACGCGACGGCCATCCTCCAGCGTGAAGTAGGCCCCCTTCGCCGACTTGATCATGCGCGGCGCGGCCTTAAAGAAACGGTTATGGGTAAAGGGCATCCACCACGCGCGCAGGGCGTCAGCTTGGCTTTCGGGGTGCAAGTGGGTCGTCGCGTTCACGAAGGGCTCCTCGCCGGACGGATTCCGGAGTCAAAAGTAAAACCGTGCGGCACAGTGCGCGCAGCTCGGGATGTCAGCTATATGCGCTTAAGGGTACGCCGACCGGTCCAGTTCATCGTCTGTAAATCATCCTCCTGTACTGGTATAAATACCAGTACACATGCCTTCTGTCCGCAAATCCGATCGCCGCGACGCCCTGATGGACTCCCTGTTGATGGCAATGCGGGAGGGGCGCTATCCACCCGGCAGCCGCTTGCCCTCCGTCCGCCAGCTGGCCGCGGATCATCACGTCAGCCCACATACAGCTGCGGAGGCATACAACGCCCTCTCCGCCGACGGCCGTGTCTTGGCGCGACCGGGCAGCGGTTACTTTGTGGGGGTAGCTCCTGCACCGGCTCTCGGCACCCCTTCCGCAGTGGCCGCAGACGCGCTGTGGGAACGACGCAGTGAAGCGCCAGGGGACCGTATTCGCGTGGATGCGGGCGGTGGCTGGCTGCCGACATCGTGGCAATACTTGGACGGCGTCGCAGCAGCACTTCGGCAGGTTGCCCGCGCACCCAGTCATTCGGAAGGGTACGGCTCCCCCAATGGCTTTGAGCCGTTACGCGCTCATTTTGCGCGACAGCTCGCGATGCGTCAGGTAGCCGCGGACACGGGACGCATCGTCCTCACCCAAGGCGCGAGCCAAGCACTCGATCTTGCCGTTCGAGCCCTGCTGGAGCCCGGCGATGTCGTCGTCGTCGAAGACCCTGCCTATCCGCCGACACTCGAACTCTTGCGTGCGCGTGGCGTACGACTTATCGACATCCCGCGCCTCGCAACCGGGCCCGATGTGGACGCGCTTAGCCGCGTGCTGAAAGAACACCCCATTCGTGCGCTCTTTACGAACACGACGCTCCAAAACCCAACCGGAACGTCGACCACCCGTGAGGTAGCGCTACAACTGGTCAAACTGGCCCAGACCCACAACTTCACCCTCATCGAAGACGACATCTTTGCAGAGCTGTCGCCATCACCGGTCGCACCGATCGCAGCTTTCGATGATGGACGCCACGTCCTCTACGTCAGCAGTATTTCTAAAACAGTCTCACCCACGCTGCGGGTGGGATACGTGTTGGCGGGACCCACGACCCTCGCTCCCATCATCCGGCTCAAGACACTGAGCGCCCTTGCCTCGTCGGAGCTCTCAGAACGAGTCGCGTATGCGGCGCTCACTCATCCACACTATCGCCGGCATCTCTCGGCTCTGCGACGCCGGCTCGCCGTCAGCCAAGAGCGTGTGCAGAATACTCTGCGTACACACGGCGTCGATCTGAAATATCAACCCGACGGCGGCATGTTCCTCTGGGGGCGACTGCGATCCACGCAACCGGTGGGCAAGCTCTGGCAAACCGCTGTGGATGCCGGTGTCTTACTCGCCCCGGGCGAATCGTTTTGCCCCGATGGCCGGGCTTCCCCATGGTGGCGATTTAACGTTGCCCATTGTGAAGATGGAGCGCTGACGCGCTTCTTGACGACGTTGCATCCGCGCCGTGAACACGGTGGGCCTTAAGCGCGTCGGTGAAACCATCCGGTCAGGCTATGTCGCTCACGAAGGGCCGGGAGAACCGCGTGGATGAACCGATCGCTCAAAAACATCACCAGCGTATCGGCTCTCGGACTGACAAGGACCGGACCGGCGTCCGTCTCAATCTGCAATTCTCCGCCGTCACCTGGCTCCCATTCCGTGTTGAGGTAATAGACCACGCTCACCACCCGGTCGAGGCCGCCAGGCGACCGATCGAGATGGCGCACATAACCAAAGCCGGGCGCGAAGCTAGCGAAGTGCATCTGCACGTCGTGAAGACCGACCATCAGTGATCGGTTTAGGTTGAGACGCAGCACGTCGAGGTCCGCCAAGAATTCAGCTTCGGCGACAGCACGTGGCTCATCAACCCATGCAATGCGATCACCGCGGATATCCGTGCGGATGGCGTGGCGTCCGCCCACACCAACGCCCGCTGCCTGAAACTGACCAAGGCGCTGCCGGTCTAAGCGCGAGGTCAAAAGCGACTGAACCAACCGTGCCCCGGCATAGTCGGGGATCACGGCATAACCGGGCCCGGCGAGTGCGCTCACGATTCGTTCGTGAGCGCCTCCTGTAAGACGACTCAGCGGCCTCGACGTGTCGTTCCGCCGCCCTTACGTGGGGGGGTGGATTTTTTCTTCTTTTTAGAGACAACCGGAGCTGATTGCGTCTTCGCGCGACCCTTTGTCGACGTCTTCTTCGCAACAGCTTTACCCTTGGCCTTAGCGGTCGACTTTGCCTTCTTTTTGGCTTTCTTCTTCGCCGTCTTCTTGGCTTTTTTACGCTTCGGCTTGCGGGGCAGCAACATTGTGCCTCTGCACTTCGGCGACCCACAGCGACAGGCCCAGATCACATCGACATCGGGCGGGTCCGAGTCGTCACGCTCGATCAGGTAGTCATATCCGAGTTCATCACCCTTACGAATATCGCGAATCGCTTCGATGAAGACTCGACGCTTATCAATCACGGTTTCGCAATTTGGATCGCACGAATGGTTGATGTACTTAGCGTCGTTGCCGCCTACGCCGCCATCAATGACGATGCGGTTATCGACGGTGAACAAAAACGTATGATTGTCGTCGTCTGCCTTATCAGCGTAACGACGATCGGCCTCGGCATGCGAGATACGGTCGCCTACATACTCACTGATCCGAGTTCCTTTCTTGATGTCGCTCGCAGCGAAGACACCAGTTCCATGAATTTTGGATCGACGAACCCGGTAAAGGGGCACAGCATCAGAACTCTTCATGCAGCGGAAGCCTCTTGAAATAAGACAGTCATAAACATTAAACGGCGACAGGCGCCTTGATGGCAGAATGACTCTGGTATCCGAGGATTTCAAAATCCTCGTAGACATAATCGAACAACGTTGGAGGTCGGCGCTTGATCACCAGTCGGGGCAGCGGCAGCGGTTCGCGGCTCAACTGCAGATCGACCTGATCAAAGTGATTTGAGTAGATGTGGCAGTCGCCGCCGGTCCAGATGAACTCTCCCGGCTCCAGATCGCACTGTTGGGCAACCATATGGGTCAAGAGCGCATAGCTGGCGATATTGAAGGGCACGCCGAGAAACAGGTCAGCACTACGCTGGTAGAGTTGACAACTCAATCGACCGCCGGCGACATAAAACTGAAAGAAGGCATGGCACGGCTGAAGCGCCATTCGGTCCAACTCACCTACGTTCCAAGCGCTGACGATGAGCCGGCGCGAATCCGGATTGCGGCGGATTGTCTCGATCACGTCAGCCATTTGGTCGATGCGGCGACCATCCGCTGCCAACCACTCACGCCATTGCTTGCCGTACACCGGGCCGAGATTGCCTTCGGGATCGGCCCACTCGTCCCAGATTGTCACGCCGACGTCGCGTAGCGACGCGACATTGGTTTCCCCACGGAGAAACCACAACAATTCCTGAAAGATACTCCGGACATGCAGTTTCTTGGTGGTGACCAGCGGGAACCCGTCAGACAAAGCAAAGCGCATTTGCCAACCAAAAACGGAGACTGTTCCGGTGCCAGTGCGGTCTTCCTTGATGGCACCCTGGGAGCGTACATGACGCAACAAATCAATATATTGGCGCATCGTTAGTCAGCCGCTGCCGACTGCATGTTTCCGGTCGGCGTACGCCGCAGGTAGCCGACGATCAGCATGATCGTGCCCGCCAAAAACATGGGGATCGACAGCAGAATGCCCATGGTGAGCCAGTCCCACGCCAGATACCCCAACTGGGCATCGGGCACGCGGACAAATTCGATCAGAATTCGGAACACGGCATAAAGAAGCAGAAAGAGACCCGACGGCACCCATCGAGGTCTCGGCGTGCGGGTGAAGGCCCACAGCAACACAAACATCACCAGACCCTCAAGCACGCCTTCGTACAGCTGCGAGGCATGCAGCACGACGGTGCCTTGCTCTGTCGGGACTGCAAAGCCCCACGGCAAGTCGGTCGGCTTACCCCACAATTCACCATTAACGAAGTTCGCCACACGACCGCAGAGAATGCCGATACCCGGTATCGGTGCGACAAAATCAAAGACATCGCCGACGGCCCGACCGCGGCGATAGGCAAAGAAGCACAGCGCAACCAGGACGCCGATCAGCCCGCCGTGGAAACTCATCCCGCCTTCCCAAACCTTGTACCAATAGGATGGGTCATGAGCGAGTTGCTCCTGGCCATAAAAGAACAGGTAACCCAAGCGACCGCCAATGACGACGCCGAAGACCGCAAAGTAAATCAGATCTTCAATATCGACGACGGTCCATGTCGAACGAGGATCCGAAGCCCGGCGTTTGGCGAGCCACCAGGCCGCCAAAAATCCCGCGACATAGGCAATCCCGTACCAGCGAACCTTCAAAGGCCCCAAGGCGAGGAGCACAGGGTCAATATGGGGATAAGGGATCATAGGCGCACAGTTTAACGAAACTCACGGCCATATCGTGGGTTCAGTAGCGGCTAGGGAGCCGCATGACGAGGTCGCCTAGCCACTCGTATAGCACCGAGTGGCTTTCCTCCAAGGCCCAAGGCTGGGGTAACCAGGCCAGGACACCTTGCGGCAACCGGATTGGACCGCCGGCTGGAACGACCTGCACGCTCAGGCCCGCCCGTTGGAATTCTGCGACAGCCCTCGGCAGGTGAACGTCACTCGAAACCAACCAAACACGATCAATTCCGGCGCCGCGCAGGATGCGTGCCGATTCGAGCGCATTCTCATGGGTATTGCGTGAGCGATCCTCAATGAAGGCGGCCTTTAACCCAAATGCGTGCTCCAACACGGACGCCATCACAGCCGCATCGGGTGGCCCTGTCTCGACGGCCCCGCCCGACAGCAACAAGGGCAGCCCGGTGCGCCGCGCCAAAGCTGCTCCGGCCGCAAGCCGTGTCAGGGTGACCGCACGCACATCAGCCCCCGACGCGGCGTTGGCATTGACGCGGATACCCCCCGACAAAACCACAATCGCCTGTTGCGGCCGACCATCCCAGTCGGGATACGGCAGCGCACTTGCCGCCCGCATCGCAAGACCGTCGGCAACAATCGGCATCGACAACACCAGCAGGGTCGATAATCCCGCGCCGATGGCGAGCCAACCCCATCGTCGTCCGTTTCGAAATGCCCAAAGACCGACGCACACCATCCACACGGACCCTGCCGGTGGCAGCACCAGCGCCTTCAGGACTGCCCGAACCGCAAGATCGGCGTCCATCACACCCTCAATCGTGGGTAATACGCGACAGGTAAGCCTTCAGATAGCGCGTCTCAGGAATGGCCGGATGAATCGGGTGATCGGGGGACTGACCACCCGTCGCCACCACCTGCGCAAAGCGCGACAAGTGCCGAGCACCTTTCTGAATCGAATCGATCAAGGCGTCTGCCGCCAGATGATACGAGCAAGAGCAGCTCACCAGCAGACCATCCCGAGGCAACAGCTGCATCGCCAACTGATTGATGCGCTTATACGCAGCCTCGCCTTTCGGCGCATCTTTACGGCGCTTAATGAAGGCCGGGGGGTCAACGATGACGCTATCAAACTTCTCACCAGCTGCAACCAAGGCTTCTAACACCTCAAACGCATCGCCGCGCAGGGTCTGCACCGCGACACCATTCGCCGAGCCATTCGCTTGCGCTGCCTCCAATGCCGATTGCGAGGAATCCACACAGGTCACCTCAGCGCCATCGATGCCGGCCGGCACCGCCCATGCACCCACGTAACTGAACACGTCGAGGATGCGAGCAGAGCCTTTGAGCAATGGAAGAAACTGCCATCGGTTCGCCGCTTGATCGTAAAACCAGCCTGTTTTCTGCCCATCAGCGAGTGGCGCCTGGAAGGTCGCGCCGCGCTCGACAACTTGCACGTGCGAGGGCAAGTGGCCCACCGCAGCCTCGACATAGAGCGGCAACTGCTCGAGTTCGCGCGCCCCCGAATCGTTCTTAAACACCACGACTTGGGCTTTCACGACTTTAACAAGAGCGTCGACGATCGCCTCTTTCATCGCCTCCATACCCGCCGTGCCAATTTGCACAACCAGCACGTCACCAAAGCGATCGACAACGAGGCCTGGTAATCCATCCGACTCGCCATGCACCAATCGATAGTAAGGGCCATCGAAAAACCGCTGTCTGAGCGACAGTGCGATCCGTAGTCGATGCACGATCAACGAAGGCCCCGGCGCAAATTTCCGATCCCGCCCCAACAACCGCACTGAGATGAGCGAGTTGGGGTTGATGTAGCCATACCCCATAAAGCGATCGCGATCCGATCGCACCTGGACGAGGGACCCACGCTCAAATCCCGCCAGGGGTGTCGCCGCCGTGTCGATTTCATTGCTGAAGATCCACAGATGTCCGGCAGACACCCGGCGGTCCTCGTGCTTTTTCAGACGCACGACAGGGAGATCAGAACCAGACTCCGTACCTTCCGGCACGGTCGAATCGAGATAGTCATTCATGGGATAGGGGTCAGCGGCGAGGGCCGCACCGGTTGCGTATAGTGTCCCCATTCTATCCCACCCTTAGCACTCACCGATCCTCTTGATGCAGCCGAACTCCATAGCGCTTACCCATAGACTCGCGCAGACCACCAGCCTGCACCTGCGCGAACATGCCTCGCAGCCGGTCGCCTGGTATCCCTGGAGCGCCGACGCGCTCACGACGGCCAGGATCCAGCGCAAGCCGATCTTCTTGTCTATCGGCCACTCGGCCTGTCATTGGTGCCACCTCATGGCCCATGAGTCGTTCTCCAATGAAGCGGTCGCCGCCGTACTGAATGATCGCTTTGTGTGCATCAAAGTGGATCGCGATGAGCGTCCGGACCTAGATCGCGTGTATCAAATGGCCTTGCAGGCGCTGACGCAAGAACCTGGTGGTTGGCCTCTGAACGTCTTTCTAACACCCGACGACCAGATGCCGTTTTTCGGGGGCACCTACTTTCCGGTGTCGACTGCCGGTGAGATGCCAGGACTGGCGGACTTGCTCGGCCGAATTGCCGACTACTGCGCCGCTTCGGCCACGACCATCAGCGAGCAACACCAGCAACTCAAAAGCTTGCTCGCTCAACTGACCGAGACCGACGCCCACTCTGCATTGCCAAGCGCTGACACCTTGGGTCGCGCACGGCAGCAGTTGGAAATCGAATTCGATGCTCAGTACGGCGGATTCGGCTCCGGTCAGAAGTTACTGCTTCCGGGCTTTATCAACCGATTATTACGACACTGGTCAGCGAGCCAACTGGACGCGGCTCCTGACCTACAAGCCCTGTACATGGCCACCCTCACCCTGACGCGCATGGCGGAGTCGGGTGTGCAGGATATCGTAGATGGTGGGTTCTTCCGACAGTCCACTGATCGCGCATGGATGATCCCCCGATTTGAGAAACGACTGGTTGAAAATGCCTGGCTCCTCGGCACTTACACACAAGCGGCGATTGCGACCGGTGAACCACTGTTTGCGACGACGGCGACCCGCACGGCTGATTGGATCCTTCACGCGCTACAACTGCCTGCGGGGCCCTTTGCAGCAAACCTGAATGCTGAGTTCACCCAGATGGAGGGCCAGCCTTTCTTGTGGTCGCAACTCGAGATCGAGAAGGTCGTTTCGCCCGACGCACTGGACGTCTTGCGTCATCGCTTTGGACTGCATGGCACGCCCAATGCGCCGCTCGGACAATGGCATCTGCACCCACAGAACTCATGGGATGAGGTTGCCGACAGAACGGGTTTGAGCCGTGTTGATTGTGAGACGCGAGTCGAAAGCGCTCTTGAGGCACTGCGGAGTCGTCGAAACCAGCGGACGGCTGTGCAGCGCGACCCTAAGATCGTCGTTTCTTGGAATGCCCTCGCGATTGGCCACCTCGCGATGGCAGGGCGGCTGTTGGGACGCAATGACTACTTAAGCGCCGCCCACTCTGCAATGGCATTTGTTCGTGAAAACTTGTTGGTGAACAATCGCTTAAAATCGACCTTTGCAGAGGGCCTAGCGGGGGACGATGCTTTTGCGGACGATTACGCGCTCTTGCTCGATGCCACCCTGGCCTTGCTCGAAGCGCAATGGGATATCGGCCTGCTTAACCTTGCACTCTGGCTGGCCGACACCTTGCTGACTCAGTTTCAGGATCAACAGAATGGTGGACTCTGGCTAACCGCCCACGATGCGGAAAAACTGATCTTCCGCCCGACATGGTTTTCCGATGATGCCGCGCCGTCCGGCAATGGCGTCGCCGCGCGGGCTTTGTTGAGACTGTCGGCCGTCACGGGCGAGACGCGTTACTCAGACGCTGCGCAACGCATTTTGGTTGCCGCGGCGGTTCAGATGGAGTCGCACCTGCCAAGCCATGCAACGCTGCTCGATGCGCTGGAGGATTCAATCGAGGGCATCGATTGCGTCATCCTTCGCGGCCCCCTGCCCATCATTCATCGTTGGCAGCGGGAACTGGCGCGCCTATACGCGCCGCGCCGCATGGTCGTCGCCATTCCAGACTCCGCCGAGGGTTTACCCGCCTGGCTGCAGGATAAGCCCGCCACAGCGAGTGGGCAGATTTACGTCTGCCGCGATGGCCGCTGTGAAGCCCTCTTCGAGAATTTTCCCGCTCTCATCCGCCATTTGCGTAACGGGCTCGAACTCGACGCCGATTAGATCGACGCACCCGGCAGGTGAGTCAGCACAGCGCGCTGCAACCGTTCCATCAATGGGCGGTGCTTAGCCGAATCAAAGATCGGCGCAGCTGACCAGTCCAAAGCCCAGGGTTGCGCGGTCACACAATCGGCCGGCTCATCCAGCCGGCGCGGAAACAGATGCGCATGCAACGCCGGCTCCACATTGCCGAACATGGCGTAGTTGATCCGCACCGCACCCATGACGTCACGCAACACATCACCGCACGCGGCCATGTCGCCTAGGAACTGATTCCGCACATCGTATGAGAGCGCGTTTAAATCAGGCACCACGGGATCCGGTAACAATAGGCAGTAGCCGGCAATCACTTGTGGATCACCCATCACAAACCATCCGCTCTTAAGCCTAGCCAGATAGGTCGGATCGGATCCTTGCTGCAGCGCTCGTACTCGTCGGTGGATAGCGGTCGTCATGGCGAACACCTCAACATGAAGTCTACTGCCACCGGCCGCCCTCAGCGCGCTGTATGGCGCGCGCGCACTCGGGCAACCACCTCAGGTGTTACCTCCGACGCGTTGTTTCCGAACGAGCGACGTACAAACGTCGCGACAGCGGCAGCGTCCTGATCGGAGAGAAAGCCAAACTGTGGCATCGCGCCCGAATACTGCCCACGGGGCAGTGACGCTGGACGATCGCCGTAGAGGATCCAACTGATCATTTCTTCCGGATCACCATTGGGAACCGGTGTGCCGGCCAGTGGGGCGTAGAGGCCCTTTGCCCCCTGCCCGTTCGACTGATGGCAGGACTGGCACATACCCACATACAACTGGGCTCCACGGTCTTTGGGTGGTGCAGAACCGCAGGCCGTGAGGACCGCGAACAACGCCAGACCACAGAACGGCCATAGCCATCGTGACGATAACGGGTTCAGGTTACTCAGCTGATTCAGATTCGGGCTTTTCATTGATGGCAATGACCTTAGCGCGCCGGATGAAGTTGAAGTCGGTAGCGCTTGACGAGGTATACGCACCCATCGTCCGTCCGACGAGAACGTCGCCAATCTCCAGTAAGGGCAGTTCAATTTCCTCACGAACCACGTCGATACTGTCGCAAGTAGGACCGGCGAGTACAGCCGGTACCCGCGAGCCATCATCGCGCAGTGGCCGAATCGCGTACATCGCGTGGTCGAACATTTGGCCGTTGTATGATCCGTAGAGACCGTCATCCAAGTAGAACCACCAGCGGCCATCGCGCAGCGCGCGACCCACGACAGTGGATAAGCTGGTACCGGCAGGACCCGCGATGAAGCGGCCAGGCTCCGCGATTAGGCGCAATCCGGACGGCAGTTTGGCTAGGGCATCGCGGATGGGCGCACAAAATTCATGAATCGGCGGCAACGGCTCTTGATAGGTGACCGGAAAGCCGCCCCCAATATCCAAGACCGAGAGCGAATGCCCGGCGGCTCTCGCGGCAATGATCAACTCGCGACAACTGTCGATCGCCCGCACGTGCATATCTGGGGTAGGGGTCTGCGAACCGACATGGAAGGAAAGTCCCACGACCTTAACTCCGAGTCGCCGCGCCAAATCGAGCAGCGCCGGCACCGATTCCGGTTCGCAGCCGAACTTACGCGAAAGGTCAGCGGCAGCCGCCGGATTGCGAAAGGCCACCCGCAATAACACTTCCGAGCGGGCACGATGACGAACGAACTTCCCTAATTCATCCGGGTTGTCAGCGACGAAGGTCCGCACGCCGAAGCGAATCGCTTCACGGATATCCGAATCCCGCTTGATCGGATGCGTGTGAATACAGCGACGCGGATCAACGCCCGCCTTGCGAACGAGGTCGACCTCGCCATTCGTCGCTAGATCAAAAAATCCACCCAACGCCTTCAGCGTGTCGACCACACACCGCTCCGGCAAGGGCTTGAGCGCGTAATGCAGGTCCACACCGGGCAGTGCTTCGGACAAGGCATGAAACTGGGCACGGACGATGTCGCAGTCGATGACGACGAGCGGGGAGCCAAACCGAGCCATGAGGGCCTCGAGGCCTCGGCGGTCATACGGCGCCTGGAGCCGAGGATTGGTCGCATCCAGAATCTGATCAGACATGGGACCTCTCCCGAAATACCGTGCGGGCGCGGATTCTAGGCCAAATCGAGGTCCCTGTATGCTGCCGCCGAGCGGTTCAGTCGGTCTTTGACCGCTTCCCAGTCCGGATGATCCGGCGGTGCCTCCACGAGGATGAGCGGCGCTCCCAAACGGTCAAGCGCCCGAAGAGACGCATATAAATCATGCCCATAGCGCACCGGATCCAAAGATGCCTCGAGCCACACGCCTTGATGGCTGGAGGGCTTTGGCCGCAGGGCCAATACGGCAGCCTCTGGCCGGTATCCAGACGCCCAGTCGGCATGGGTGAGTAAGCGCAACGGGGTAGACGGTGCGTAATGAGACACGGTCGTACCCGGGGCACGCGGCACATCATCACCGGCCACGACGGCCAATGGGCCGATCACCGCCTCGATCTGGGCCCGACTGATACCGCCCGGTCGCAGCAAAGTGGGTGCTCGGAGCAAGCTGACGATGGTCGATTCTAGCCCAACCTCACAGTCGCCCCCATCCAATATGTACGGGGCGCTGTCCGCAAATTCCTCACGGACATGTGCCGCGCACGTGGAGCTGACATGCCCATACCGATTGGCGGATGGTGCCGCGATGCCGCCCCCGAAAGCGCTCAACAGTTGCTGCGCTACCGGATGGGCGGGCACGCGTACCCCAACACTGTCCTGACCACCCGTCACCGCAAGCGGGACCTTTTCAGCGCGCGGCAGAATCAAGGTTAGCGGACCGGGCCAAAATGCGTGGGCGAGCTCCCAAGCAGCCATCGGAATATCGCGTGCCCAATTGCGGATATCACTCGCCTTTGCCACGTGAACGATGACCGGGTGATTAGACGGACGCCCCTTCAAGGCGTAGATGCGCGCGATCGCCTCCGGGGAAGCAGCGTCCGCGCCAAGCCCGTAGACCGTCTCTGTTGGAAACGCGACTAACTCCCCGCGTCGGAGCAATTGGCAGGCGTGTTCGATATCGGCAGACGCGCTCAAAGATCGGTCTCCTCTTCCTCAGACTGACGAACGAATTCTTCCGCAAGGGCCTTGAGACTGAGCGGTGCGGAGCCCTCTGCTTTGTTGTTCGCAATCACGATCAGTTCATGATCACGCGCAACCATTCGGCTCATGAGCTCCACAATCGACAATCGGCTACGCAGGTCGGGATCCACCAACCGATCAAACGGAAAGTACCGCGCTCGAGCGGCTTCATACACATGTGTCGGATGCAACATCCAACGAATCGCCACTCTTTTCTCGCGCCAAGCATGTTCGCCTAATATTCTTGCCTGTTCCAGAACATCTGGCATTTTCGGATGCACATTAAAGCAGTGTGTTGCACCGTTCAGGGCTAAGGCATCGGAATACCGCGGGTTCAACAACTCGCGGTTGCGCAACTCGACAGCATACTGCGGCCCTTTCGGTAATCGGCCCAAGAAGAGGGATAAGGCGTCCGCAAACTGTGCAGGATCATGGGTGTGGCGGACGCCGAGCGGCGGAAACTGAAACAAGATGATACCTAACCGAGCACCCAGCCCGGCCACCGCTGGCTCGACCACTCGTTGGGTTGCGTAATCAGCGTCTAGGTAACGCAACACCTGTGTTGCCGCACCCGGGATCGAGGGCACGAGATCCGCCGGAGTCGTGAGTGCCGCATGGGCTTTCACCAAGAACCGAAAATCTTCCGGTACCGAGAGTGCCCACTTCCGAAATTCCGACTCGGACGCAGGGCGATAGAAGGTCCTATCGAGACCGACGCTACGCATCAGCGGATGTTGCGCGTAATGCTTGAGGCCTTGCTGGGCCAGCATCTGCTCCGATGCGCGCTGTCGATACACGAACCCTGCCCACCCAGGAAACGTCCAGCTAGACGTGCCTAGCCGCAGACCTGACGGCAATCGCTGCGCCAACGCGAGGCCATCCGCGGTCGGCGGCACGGCACCGATGGGGTCACCTAGGTCGAGCTCGGGACTAAACAGTTCGATTTGATCAGCCATAACGGAATACGGTTGCGCAACCGGTCAGTCCACCAACCGCCGCTCCCATCCCGTCGCCTGTTTGCGCAGATCCACCGTGGGCCAGTACTCCGGATCGGGACGCAGCGTAATCACGTCCGTCTGGTTGTTGAGGTTGACGACTTTCAAGCGCAGTGAGCCCCCCAGTGGGCGACCGGACACAGCCGCGAGGAACGAATCCAGATCCGGTGTCTTTTTTCCGTCAACTTCTGTGATGCGTAGGCCGGCCCATAACCCATAGCGCGTCGCAGGGGACCCGTACCGGAAGAGCGCAACCAGTACTCCATCCGGGGCGATACCGCGTTGCGCCGCCATCGCTCGATGCGGCGCCTGTAAGGTCGCTCCGGACCACAATAGGATGCGGTCGACGTCCGACCCACTCACTGGGGTGGTTTCAAGATCCACCTCCAACTCATGACCGTTACGAAGCAATGTCAAATGCAAAGACGGTTTCTGACTGGCCGCCTCGATTTCGCGATAGCCAGCTATAGACTGTCCATCAATGGCGAGCAGTAGGTCAGCCGACTGCAAAATTTTCGCTGCCGGCGTACCGGCCACCACTCGCGCAACCGCCATGACTTGCCGACTCGCACCTCGTACCGACAGACGCCGGATCCAGTCATCGCTTAAACCGAGCTTGCGGGCAAAAGACAAGGGTACGGGCTGCAGTTCCGCCTCCAACGAACGCAACGTTCGCCCAGCCTGATACGCCTCGACCATCGACGTAACCACAGAACCTGGCAGGCCGAAGAGATGCTGCTGAGCGCCGTTACCTGCGTCTACAACGAAAGTCGACCACAGCGCTCGGATCTCGCCTGCTCGATCGACCAGCACACCATCAAAATTGACCTGCGCATTCACGAGCGATGCCAACTCGATGTTGGTATCGCGAAACTCCAGCGAGTGGGACAACGGGAACTGCGCGGGATCCACCGCCGCCACGCGTGTCTCGATCGACGCGAGCCGTAAGTCACTACGCAACCCAACCGCCCACACATCGTCACCCGCACGCAAATTCTCACGGGAAAAGTGCGCAGCGCGCACAGGGGTCTTACCTAGCAGAGCTGGGTTGTAGGCGACCAGCACCAGATTGTGCAGCGGATGTACGTAGACCACTTCACCCGGAATCTCGACCGTACCACCGAAGGTCAGCCGGATATCACCGATACCGAGCGGAACGGTATCTCGATCAGTGACCAAGAGACCGCGCTGAGCATCCACCACAACGCCGGTGCCATGGTAACTGCGTCCAGAAATACCGGAGATCTGGAAGGGCACGTCGAAATTCACCATCGCAAGCGCAGGCGCCACCCGGTCCGCACGATCATCCCCGATAGTCTGGAATGTGGTCGTCGTCGGCTGAATCGAAGCGGATTTCGGTCCCGCTGCTAGCGCGCGACAGGGCCACTTTCCGGTGGCGTCATCCCGATGACAGCGCTCCGCACTGAACCAGACGCGATCAATTCTCACGGATCTTAATTGAGAATACTGAATGTCCTCGCTGGTGAAGAACCTGACCGTAGCTCGGTCACCCTGCGCCAGCCCTTCAAACACTTTCTCGAGATCGTCTAAAGAACTGACGGCGTGCCCATCAAACGAGGTGATCACAGCACCTTTCGGCACTCCCGCCGTGCCGAAGACGTAACCTGGATTGGCGACATAAATCCCTTTCACAGGCGCATTCAGATGACGGGCCATCTGATACGACAGGCGATGAAAGATGGCCTCTCCAAAGGTGATGTACTCATCGGGTGTCAGCGTATGCAGATCATCAACGATGATCTTCCGTTCAATCCGCTCCCCGCCACGCTCCACCTCAATATCCAAGGTGTTGCCGACCGCCTCGTCGAGCAATGACTCCAAAGTCAGAAACTCGGTGATCAGTCGACCATTGATCCGGGTCAAGATATCACCCGGCGCGATCGCGGCTTCGGCCGCAGATCCCGGCTGCACCTCGCGAACCACCAGCATGCCGGTTTGTTTTGGCGAGGCCGTCCGCGCAACCACTTCCATGTGCTCGCTCAGCCCTAGACGACGCAATTCATCGTACGGCGTATAGGAGAACACCGTCTGCAAGGTCCCGCGCGGCACTGGCTGGCCGGCTTCAACGAGCTTCAGTGCTCGCACCACGCGATCGAGCGGCAGGTAGAAGCTCGATGCGGATTGGCTTGCGCCCCCGGCATTCAAGGCGATCGCACGGCCGCGAACATCCACAACGGGCGACCCAGAGGAGCCCCCCGACGTACTCGATGCCGCTTGGTAATAAAAGGTATTGAAGTCGTTGTACTTGCCTGCGCCATATTCCGGGGCATCCCGGTCAAGTCGCGCGAGGGTACCGGCGAGGATCGACAATTGTTCTCCCGCGTCATTGCCCACTACGCGTATTTCAGTCCCCACCTTGGCCGCTTCCGGCGCCAACTGCAGGGCCTGCGGGTGCATGAAATGTAGTTTCTTAGGGTCGTACCGGTAAAAGCCAAAGTCGTGGACGGGATCCCGATAAATGGGCGTCAACTCGACCTCTTCGTGGTTCACGAAGACCGCCCCGGCAGTGACCGGTCCCGGGGTGACGACGTGGCGATTAGTGAGAATAATCCCTCGCTCCGCATCGACAACGAATCCTGTCGCTTGGCCCGAAGACGTCCATTCGGTATCAAAGGCGCGCGTCAAATCGATCTTGATCGACACGACCGCATCTGCGACGCGGCCCAGTGTCTCGGCCCACTCCGGCCGCTCTTCGCGCGCTGCCTGCTCGATCACTGCAGGTCCCTGGAGCGGGGGAGATTTGGCAGCAGCAACTAGGCTCACGGTAAGGCCGAGCGCCCCGACCACGCCACGTAATATCCCGCGCATCAGTATTCCCTGCTTAGAAGCGATAACCGAACGTTTCTTCAAAGCGATCTTTAATCTCATCGAGAGTGAATCGATGATTTTGCGTGCCGTGATGCGCGATCTTGATCGATCCGATCAACGAAGCCAATCGCGCGGTCGTCGGCCAGTCGAGGCCGGTCGACAGCCCGAAAATCAGACCCGCACGATACGCGTCACCGCAGCCCGTCGGGTCTGCGATTCGCGGGGCCGGGACCACCGGAATTTCGTGCCGCTCGCCACCGACGTAGACGATCGATCCTTGCGCACCCTGGGTGACGACGTAAGCCTGGCACCGGGCAGCGATCTGCACGGGACTCAAGCCCGTCCGCTCTTCCAGCAATTGCCCTTCATAGTCATTCACGACCACCCAATCCGCCTGTTCGACGAACTGCAGCAATTCGGGCCCATCAAACATCGGCAAGCCTTGCCCGACGTCAAAGATGAAGGGAATGCCGGCGTCCTTGAATTGCTGGGCGTGGGCGATCATGCCGTCACGGCTGTCAGGACCCACCAAGCCCATCCGGATTCCAGCATCCGCAGGAACGCTCAGAGCGCCCGAGTTCGACATCGCGCCCGGATGGAAGGCCGTAATCTGATTGTCGTCGAGGTCCGTCGTGATGAAGGCCTGCGCGGTATAGGTGTCCGGGACCTGTTGGATGTAGCGGCGACTAATACCGAGCCGATCCAACCAATCGGCATAAGGACCGAAATCTTCGCCAACCGTCGCAAGCATCTCGGAACCAAGCCCGAGCAGCGACAGGTTGTAGGCAATGTTGCCGGCCACACCACCATAGTTACGGCGCATCTCGGGCACCAGAAACGCCACCGACAGCATATGGATCCGGTCAGCTAGGATGTGCTCCTTAAAACGGCCCTTAAAGACCATGACGGTGTCGAAGGCTAGAGAACCACAGAGCATCACAGACATGGAAGGAGCCTCAATCGGAGCGAATACGCCACGATACCGGCGCCAGAGGCCCTACGCCAGCACGTCGGCAATCAATGCCCCGTGAGGATCAGCACCCACGCAAGACCCAAGATGAGAAAGGAGATGAAGACGGCGGCCGAGCCCAAATCCTTAGCAAGCCCTGACAGCTCATGACGCTCGGGTCCAATACGGTCAATCGCCGCCTCAATCCCACTGTTGAGCAGCTCAACGACGAGCACAAACAGCATCGGTGAGATCAACAGGACCCGCTCGACACCCGTGTGTCCAACCCATATCCCTAACGGCACCACGATGAGCGCCAATAGACACTCCTGGCGGAAAGCCGCCTCTTCGCGCCAGCAGCCCTTCAATCCTTTGCCCGTGTTCCCGAACGCCTTCAACAGACGATCTAGGCCCGTGGGTTTAGTCCCCGGTCGGATTGAGTTTCCCTGCGGTTGGCTCACGGATCTGGTCTCCAGACGAGTTCAAGTTGTTTCGCGGCGCGCACGTCGTCTAGGCGCCGAACCGGGAGTGTATAGGGCGCTTCTTTCAAGCGCGAGACATCCTCTCGTGCCTCATTCAGGATGGCCTCAAGCGTCACCGCAAACCCGTCCAAGGTTTCCCGACTCTCCGTTTCCGTCGGCTCAATGAGCAGGCATTCTGGGACCAGCAGGGGGAAATACGTGGTCGGCGCGTGATACCCAAAGTCCAGCAAGCGCTTGGCGACATCCGTTGCCGTGACCCCGAGATCACGGGACTCCGCCTTCAAGGTCACAATAAATTCATGCGTTGCCCGTCGAGCCGGGAACGCGACCTGAAAGCCGGCTTGCTGTAGTCGCGCCATCAGGTAATTGGCATTGAGAGTGGCAAACTCGCCGACACGTCGCAAACCCTCGCGACCAATCATGCGAATGTAAATGTAGGCCCGCAGCAACACGCCCGCATTACCCATGAAACCTGACAGTCGACCAATCGACAGCGGACAATCTCGCTCATCCAAAAACCGATAGCCCTCTGCCGACTTCGCGACGACGGGTATGGGCAAGAACGGAGCTAAGCGCTCCGCCACACCGACGGCACCCGATCCAGGACCGCCGCCGCCATGTGGTGTCGCGAAAGTCTTGTGCAAGTTCATATGAATCACATCAAAACCCATATCGCCCGGGCGCACGATCCCTAAGATCGCATTCAGATTGGCGCCGTCGTAATAAAGCAATCCGCCGACACCGTGAACGATGGAACGGATCTCGGCGATATGACGCTCAAATACGCCCAACGTCGATGGATTCGTGAGCATGATGCCGGCCGTTCGCGGCCCGGCTACACGCTTCAACGCCTCGATATCGCAATCCCCGGTGGCGTCACAGGGAACTTCTACAACCTTAAATCCGCACATTGAGGCTGTCGCCGGATTGGTTCCATGAGCCGCCTGTGTGACGATAATTTCGTCGCGATGGAAATCGCCCCGCTGACGATGAAAGGCGCGAATCATCGCCACTCCGGCAAATTCTCCTTGCGCTCCCGCCATCGGCGTCAGCGATACGGCTTTCATGCCCGTCACATCGCACAACATTTCCTGCAGCTCGAATAGACTTTCTAGAAAGCCTTGGCTCAGAGAGGCATGCGCGTAAGGATGATGACCCAAAAATTCCGGGAGCATCGCGTACTGGTTACACCCTCTAGGGTTGTACTTCATCGTGCAGGAGCCAAGAGGATAAAAATTCGTATCAATAGAAAAATTCAAACGGGACAGCCGGGTGTAGTGGCGCAACGCTTGCAGCTCGGACACCTCCGGAAGCCGCGGCCGGACCCGTCGGCGCAAGTTGGCTGGCACCGTGCAATTTGCCAGCGCAGGGGCCTGTGCCGTCGCACGACGGCCCGAGGCCGAGAGATCAAAAATGGTCGGCTCAAGCTCAGGGCGACTCACCGCTGACAGCGTATTCATGTCTAGGCTCCCGCAGCTTGTAGCGAGTTCAGTACGTCGGTGACCGCTGCCACGTACCGGTTGATATCCAGATCCGTCTTCGTTTCAGTAGCACAGACCAGCAGGCAATATCCCAGCTCCGGGTAGTCGTGGGTCAGGTCGTATCCACCCGCGATACCGCGATTTGCCAACTGCTCCAAGAGACGTTCAGGCGGCACGGGGACCGACATCACCACCTCGTGGAATCGGGCGCCATCCAACGGGAAATGGATCCCCGGCACTGCGCTTAATCGATCCATGAGCATTTGCGTCTTCGCCATCGACGCGTTGGCCACCCTTTCCAAGCCCTCCGCGCCGACTATGGACAAATAGATGGTCGCAGCACTCATGAGGAGACCCTGATTCGTACAAATATTGGACGTCGCCTTGCCACGACGAATGTGCTGCTCGCGCGCCTGCAGCGTCAACGCATAGCCTGGGCGACCTTCCAGATCAACAGTCTTTCCGACGATGCGTCCGGGCATTTGCCGAACATGCTCCATCCGCGTCGTCATAAATCCGAAATAGGGTCCGCCCCCGCTGAGCGGAACGCCCAACGGCTGCCCCTCCCCAATCACGATATCGGCACCTTTCGCTCCCCAATCGCCAGGCGGTCGCAGAACAGCAAGCGATGTGGGATTCACAACGGCGATGACGAGTGCGCCGTGTTGATGCGCCCAATCGGTCAGGGCATCCACATCTTCATAGATCCCGAAAAAGTTTGGCTGTTGAATGACGACTGCTGTCAGGCCGGCAGATTCGGCAGAACTGAAGGCAGACCACGAGGTACGCCCGCTCAGCGGATCAAAATCGATAGTTTCAAACGTGATTTTTTGTAATTCACAAATGCCCTGCGTGCACCGCCGGTACTGTGGGTGGACGGCTTTAGGCAGCAGAATCCTCGATTGATGCAGCTTCTTGTTGGCCCTGACAGACATCAGACACGCCTCGGCGAGTGCCGACGCCCCGTCGTACAAGGAGGCATTGGCGACCTCCATACCCGTCAGGCTCGCCAACATCGTCTGGTACTCGAAAATGGTCTGTAGCGTCCCCTGACTCGCTTCGGCCTGATACGGCGTGTAAGCCGTATAAATTTCACCACGCGTAACGATCGCCCAAACGGCGGCAGGAATGTGATGCTCATAGGCTCCCGCGCCGATGAAGTTCAGCACGTGTCCGTCACGCGCTGCTCGATCGCTCATGATGCGGCCGATCTCCATCTCCGACAGTGCCGGTGGGATGTTGTCCAAAAAACTTGCCCGAAGCGCTTTCGGCACCTCGTCGAACAAGTCGTCGATACTCGAAACCCCAATGATGGAGAGCATTGAGCGGACGTCCTCAACCGTATGCGGAATGAACGGCATGGGAGACTCCTTCAGTCACCGCTGGTCGATAACAGCTCTGCATAACTCTGCGCGGTCAGGAGACCTCCCCAGTCGGATGGAGCGGAGGGCTGCACGCGAAAAAGCCAACCCTCGCCGTAGGGATCCGAATTGACGAGCTCCGGCGCCGCTGACAAGCCGGGGTTCCCTTCCAAGATGACCCCGGCAACCGGGCAGTACACGTCTGAGGCAGCTTTTACTGACTCCACTACCACACAGGCCTCGCCCGCCGCCATGTGGCGACCGGCGACGGGTAGATCGACGAACACGATGTCGCCGAGCGCGCGTTGCGCGTGTTCGGTAATGCCGATCGTTAGCGTGCCGTCCAAATTTTCACGTGCCCACTCATGGGAAGATGTGTAGCGAAGCTCGGCAGGTATGGTCGTGCTCATTCAACATCTCCTGAAATAACAGTTATGAAGCGCTGATCAAATTCAGGCCGTTACGTACAAAGGGTGGCGTAACGACCCGCGCGTTGAGGGGCTTGCCACGAACCTCAACCTGCACATGGAGACCGGTTTCGGCGGGCACGCGGGCTAAGGCGATCGAGCATCCGAGTGAGGGTGAAAAAGTGCCGGAGGTCACGACACCCTCACCGGCTGGCGAGCGCACGGTCATACCGGCGCGTAGCACGCCGCGATCTTCCAAGACGAGCCCGACCAGACGAGGGTGAGACCCTTGGCAAATCTGTCGCTCAAGCGCGGCACGTCCAATGAAGACGCGGTCGTCTTGCATCGCCACCGTCCAGGCAAGACCTGATTCGAGAGGCGTGGTCTTGGCGTCCAGCTCGTGGCCATACAGACTCATGCCAGCCTCGAGCCGCAAGGTATCCCGGGCACCCAAACCGCACGGACGCACGCCCGCCTTCAACAAGGCATCCCAAAAAGGACCCGCGTCTTCGGCGGACAAAATTAATTCATAGCCGTCCTCACCGGTATAGCCTGTGCGCGCGCAAAATCCCCCTGCGGGCGGATCTACATCGACAGCCTCGAATCGTTTGAGCGCAGTGATCCGCGCGAATGGCACACCGAAAGCGGGCGCCGACATGGAGAGGGCGGCGGGTCCTTGCACAGCCAGAATCGCCAGATCATGCCGCTCCAAGATTTCAACGTCCCAGCGATCCGCCTGCAAACGCATCCATCGCACATCTGACTCAGCAGTTCCGGCATTCACCACGATCCGATAACCCATGGCGCGACGATAGACGATGAGATCGTCGATGACGCCACCCGCTTCATTGAGCATGCAACTGTAGAGCGCGCTCCCGGGACGGTTGAGACGCGTCACATCGTTGGACAAGAGACGCTGCAAGAATCCGCTTGCTTGCGGACCCGCCAGATCGAGTACCCGCATATGCGAGACATCAAAAACACCAGCCGCCGTGCGGACGACATGGTGCTCGTCCACTTGCGACCCGTAATACAGCGGCATTTCCCAGCCGCCAAAGTCGACCAGTCGAGCACCCAGCGCTTGATGCCGTTCGAATAGCGGAGTTCTGAGCAACATATCGTGCCTCCGATGAACTCACATCGGACGACCGTCGCCACCAAATGACGGCGACAGGCCGTCGCCTGTCGCCCCTCTGTCCTTTTGACCTGAGAGATCGGGCGCCCGAGGCGCCGCACCCCTTCGGTGGATCCCGTTTCCAGGATCGCTCTCCAGAGTCCGCGAGAACTTGCCGTTGTGGTGCCTGAGCGTTTCCGGGCGGGTTGCGCCTTCGGCGCCGCAGTGGCTAGTTGCCCAGCTCCGCGGTCTCTCCGGACAGTTCTTATCGCGAATAACTGATCATAGGCCTGACGGACAACAAGCCTCAACCCGGCGGCCATAGGTAATTACCGCGAGACTTCACGACGCGTACGGCCCGATTCGCGCCTAGGCCGTGTATTCTGTGGGGTTATAAGACCGCATGAGGGGGAGCCTGTGGCTAAGCGTCCGTTGATTGAAGTCCGTTCTATTGATTACGTCCCGCGACGGGAACGCCATGGCAAGGTCTGGCACCTGTGGCCAGTCTGGTTCATGGGCGACGCGCATCTGGCGACGATCGCAACGGGCTTCGTCGGTATTGCGCTTGGCGGTAATCTGGTCTGGATGACGATCGCCGTCGTGCTCGGCATCGCACTTGGCACGTTCTTCATGGCCTTCCATTCCACACAGGGGCCGCAACTCGGCCTGCCGCAGATGATCCAATCGCGGCCGCAATTCGGGTACGTCGGCGCGTTACTCGTGTGGGGCGTCGCCCTCGTTACCTACTTAGGGTACAACGCGTTCAATCAGGTGCTGGCCGCCGATACGCTCACCACCTTGTACGGCACACACCCCAAGGTCTCTATTGCGGGCATTGGCTTGTTGGCAACTGCTTTGGCGGTCGTGGGATACGACTGGATTCATGCGGCGCAGCGAATCCTCGCGGTCATTCTGTTGGCAGCGCTATTGGTCATGACATTTGCGCTGGGTAAGGCTCATTTTGCGCCGGAGCAATTGGACTTCCATCGATTCACGATGATTCCTTTCCTCGTGCAACTCTTTGCAACGGCAGCCTATCAACTCTCTTGGTCGATCTACGTATCCGACTATTCCCGCTATCTCCCCAAAGAAGTCAGTGTGGGATCCGCGTTCTTTTGGACCTACGTGGGGGCCTTCATCGGCGGGGTCTGGACGACTCTGGTCGGCACCGTAGCTGCCGCCATGTTCCCGAAAGAAGACTTGGCACCCGCTCTCCTGCACGCCGCCAACGCGATGCTACCCGGATCCGGCGCGCCACTCCTGATCGTTACGCTGCTTGGACTGGTGACCATCACCACGCTGAATTATTACGGCGCATCTCTCACCCTTTTGAGTGTGGCCGACTCGCTCAAGCCGATTAAGTCCTCGGTCGGTAAGCGCCTCATCACCTTGGCCCTCGGGTTCGGTGTTTCCACCGCGATCGCATTCAGCGCCTCCAAGGATTTCGCCCACGAATTCGGCGAATTTCTGGCAATTCTCTTATACCTTTTCACTCCGTGGACGGCAGTCAACCTGGTGGACTTCTACGTCGTCCGCAAGGGGCACTATTCGGTTCGCGAAATCTTCAATCCGAAAGGCATGTATGGCCGTTGGAATTGGCGCGGCTTGACGGCTTACTTCGTGGGCTTCATTTCCATGATCCCGTTCTTCAGCACCGGTCTCTACCGCGGCCCGATTGCCGAAGCACTGGGCGGCGCTGACATCTCGATGTTGATCGGACTGCCGGTCGCGACCATCGTCTATCTCATCGCCTGCCGCGGCGTCGACTTCGAGGACGAAGCACGACGCGCGGCACTGGCGGACGCCGGTCTGGACGACGAGGCGTAATCCTTAACGCTGAGACGTCTGCCAGTTCGGCGCCACGTAATACGGGGCGTCGGACGCAGGCAAGAGCGGTCGACCGAGGATATGGTCTGCCGCTTTTTCGGCAATCATGATCGTCGGTGCATTCAGGTTGCCATTGGTGATCTGCGGCATGATGGACGAGTCCACGACTCGCAAACCATCGACGCCGATCACGCGGGTCTCCGGATCCACGACGGTCATTGGATCCGACTCGCTGCCCATCTTGCAGGAGCACGACGGGTGATAGGCACTCTCGACCTTCTGCCGAATGAATTCGTCGATCGCCTCGTCAGTGGTGACATCGGCGCCCGGCGCAATTTCCCGACCTGCAAATGGCTTAAAGGCCGGCTGCGCAAACAGTTCGCGCGTGAGACGAACACACGCCCGCATTTCTTCGCGATCGTCCGGATGTGACAGGTAGTTGAACAAGATACGCGGCTTGTCGCGCGCATCCGCGGACGCCAGCCGCACCCAGCCACGACTCTTGGATCGCATCGGGCCGACATGAGCCTGAAAACCGTGTTCTTTCGCCAGCGACGATCCGTCGTAGCTCACCGCCATCGGCAGGAAGTGGTACTGAATATCAGGATATCGGATACCCGCTCGACTGCGGATAAACCCACAGGTCTCGAAGTGGTTAGTGGCACCGAGCCCGCTCTTGAACAAGGTCCACCGCATGCCGATCAGCGCCTTAGCGATCGGGTTCATAGCGGAATACAGCGTGATCGGCTGCGTGCAGGCCATTTGGAAGTAGAACTCCAAGTGGTCTTGCAGATTCTCACCGACGCCGGGCAGATCCTTCACCACCGGAATGCCATGCTGCTGCAGTTCTGCGCCAGGACCAATGCCTGAGAGCTTTAGCAACTGCGGTGAGGCGATGGAGCCGGCCGACAAAATGACTTCTTTGTTAGCTTTGACGTCGTGAACGACGCCACCCAACTCATAGCGAACTCCGACGGCCCTTCGGCCCTCAAACAGCACCTTCAATACGCGAGCCTTGGTTAAGACTTGTAGATTCTTTCGGTTCTTGATCGGCTTTAGATAAGCATTGGCCGCGCTCGCGCGCACGCCCTTATCCACCGTCATATCCATTCGACCGAAGCCTTCCTGACGATAACCGTTCACGTCATCTGTGCGCGAGTATCCCGCATCCGTCGCCGCCTGCAACCATGCCGCATGCAGCGGGTTTTCGGTAGTGCCATACCGGGTGCCCAAAGGGCCTGCATCGCCGCGATATCGATCACCGCCTTCATTGCGAGTCTCGGCCCGACGGAAATAGGGCAAAACTTGCGCGTAGCTCCATCCGCGAGCACCGAGGGACTCCCACGTATCGAAATCCTGCGCATTGCCACGAATGTAGACGAGGCCGTTGATGGACGACGATCCACCGAGGACCTTGCCGCGCGGGGTATGCATGCGTCGACCACCCAGACCGGGCTCAGGCTCGGTGCCGTAGTACCAGTTGAATCGTTCCATATTCATCGGGATCGCCAAGGCCGTTGGCATCTGGATGAAGATCGACCGATCGGAGCCACCGAACTCCAACAAGAGAACGCGATTGCAACTATCCGCAGACAGTCGGTTGGCCAGAACACAGCCGGCCGATCCCGCGCCGCAGATGATGTAATCGAATTGCTGCTGACTCATGGATCTATCCTCAGTACGGCGCATCGACATCGCCCATCGCGACGTAGACGCTCTTGAGTTGCGTGTAATGCTCGATCGCCGCGCGACCATTTTCGCGCCCAAGTCCCGATCGCTTGTGGCCACCAAACGGCAACTCAATCGGAGTGATGTTGTAGTGATTGATCCAACAGGTGCCGGCTTCTAAGTTAGCGATCACACGGTGTCCGCGTGTCAGATCATTCGTGAAGACAGCGGCCGACAGGCCGAATTCCGTGGCATTGGCCCGTGCGACGACTTCGTCCTCATCGGAGAACTCGAGAACGCTCATCACCGGCCCGAAGATTTCTTCGCGAACGATGGCCATGTCATCGGTGCACCCGTCGAATACCGTAGGCTCCACGAAGAAACCCCGCTCACAGCCGTTCGCGACATAGCGCTGTCCACCGCACAGCAACTGCGCACCCTCGGCTTTGCCGCGCTCAATGTAACCCAGCACTTTATTCATATGCGCCTCGGAAATGAGTGCGCCGACCTGAGTCGCCGGATCGATCGGGTTACCGATCTTCATGGCCGCCACGCGGGTCTGGAGCTTATCCAGGAAAGCTGCGCGCACGCTTTTATGCACGAACACACGCGTCCCATTCGAGCAAACTTCGCCGGCCGAATAAAAATTCGCCAGGAGTGCTGCGCCAACCGCGTTATCAAGCTTCGCGTCATCAAACACGATCAACGGGGACTTACCGCCCAATTCCAAGGTCACATATTTCAGTGTTGCCGCGGCATCCGACATCACGGCCTTCCCGGTTCCCACTTCGCCCGTCAGCGAAATCTTGCGGATCGACGGATGGCGACTGAGCAAGCGACCGGTATCCGCGTAACCCTGCACGACCTGGAAGACGCCCTCGGGCAACCCCGCTTCGCGATACGCCTTCTGCAGTTCGATCGCCGTGAGCGGTGTCAATTCCGCCGGCTTGAAAATCATCGCGTTTCCGCATGCGAGGGCAGGCGCCGATTTCCAGCAGGCGATCTGTATCGGGTAGTTCCAAGCGCCGATGCCGGCGACCACGCCGAGCGGCTCGCGTCGGGTGTAGCCGAACGCACTCGGACCGAGGTCGATATGTTCGCCCGCGATCGTGGCCGCTACACCGGCGTAGTACTCCAAGCAATCCGCGCCGGACAAGACATCGACGGCGCTCGTTTCCTGAATCGGCTTACCGGTGTCCTGGCATTCCAGTACGGCCAATTCAGCATTGCGAGCACGCAAAATATCGGCGGTGCGTCGCAGAATGCGTCCGCGCTCGGTGCCGGTCATGCGCGCCCACACGCGTTGACCTTCGGCGGCCTTCTGGACCGCGGCATTCACTTGCTCAGGCCCGTCGACGGGCAGCTCGGCCAAGAGTTCGCCAGTCGCGGGATTGATCGTGCGGATGGTATTCAAGAGTCGTTACCTTCTTTCAATGTGATGTCGGAGCGCCCTGGAGGCGTCCGTCAATAAACTCGCTTAACAAAGCGCGTGCCGCCTCGCTGTCCGCCTCCTGCCAATTCGACAGCGCGGCGCGCAACCAGATGCCATCGATCATCGCCGCGATCATGGCTGCCGCCGAGTAGGCCTGTGCCGTTGGGAGACACTGACTCAACCGGTACCGCAAATTCGAGAGCATGCGGCGCTGATAGGCGCGCTGCACGCGTCGCAGACAAGGAACGTGTAAGACGCCACCCCAACAAGCTAGCCACGCGTTCGCGGTCCGTGGGTTGAATTCCTCAGGCGCGAGGTGAGCATTCACGATCGCGAGGACACGCGCCCGCGGATCTCTCGCTTGAGTCGTCTGCTCGCACACCGCGGCATGCACTCGTCGGGTGAGCGTGCGAAAGGCAGCCTCCAGGAGGCCATCCTTGTCGCCGAAGTAATGTGCGATCAGTCCGACCGATACACCCGCGCGACCGGCTATCTGCGCCAGGGTTCCTCCCGCCAACCCGCCATCCGCCAAGCAGTCGATCGCGACCTCGATCAGTTGCTGGCGACGCGCATCATCGCCACGATGCAGGCTGGTCACATAAGGGCGCCGCGGCGGACGCCCTACGGGTGGACAAAGGCGCCGCTTTTGATCACCAATAGACGGCGTTTTTTCTAATGTAATCATATATTTGAGCGAATTTTTCGCTTGACAGAGGACGCATTGAACGTTTATTCAATGAGACGCGCGATAATGCCGATTGGTTAGGCTTGGGGTCAATAGCCAGACCCCTCACATGCTCAAGCGAACTGGAACTCACCCGTGACGACTGCGTTGGAATTTAAAGACGTTGATATCTTATTCACCCGCGAGTCGGGGCGCGCATCGCGCGCGCGCTTGCTTGAAGCCACGCAGCAGTTAGATGTCGGTCATTCACGCGCCGACATCTTAAAGTCGACGGGCGTGGTGGTTGGCGTCGCCGGCGCCAACCTCACCGTCCGGACGGGCGACATTTCCGTGCTAATGGGTTTATCCGGGTCGGGAAAATCTACCCTGCTGCGCGCAGCCAATGGCCTAAATCCCGTGACCCGAGGGGATGTTTGGGTGTCGCATCGAGGCGAAAAGGTCAACGTCGCCCGCTGCGATATGACGACCCTGCGGGAAATTCGTCGTGGCGGCGTAGCCATGATGTTTCAGCAATTCGGCCTACTGCCGTGGCGAACCGTGCGGGACAACGTGGGCCTTGGGCTTGAGTTGCGCGGGGAATCGGCCGATCAACGCCGTCAGCGGGTGGACGAAAAGCTCGAATTGGTCGGCCTGACTCAGTGGGCGGAGCACGATGTCAGCGAATTATCCGGGGGGATGCAGCAGCGCGTGGGTTTAGCGCGCGCTTTCGCAACCGATGCCGACATCCTGCTCATGGACGAACCGTTTTCCGCATTGGATCCCTTGATCCGCACCAAGCTTCAGGATGAACTCGTCGCACTCCAGCGGACGCTGCGCAAAACGATCCTGTTCGTCACGCATGATCTTGACGAGGCGCTGCGAATCGGCGATCGAATCTCCGTTTTAGACGGCGGGCGCATCGTGCAAACCGGCACCCCAGAAGACATCGTGCTGCGCCCACAGGGCACATATGTCACGGAATTTGTTCGCCACATGAACCCGTTGACCGTCTTGCGCGGCCACATGGTTATGACGCCGGTGGCGGCACCGGACGGCATCGCCGGGCCCTACCGCCTTGCTGGGCGCTATCAGGGGGTTTGGGGTGCCTGCGGCGAACTGGCCGTGAGCAACGACGACGGGCCGGTTGAACTGCCCTGCGCGCCGATCGACACCCCCCTGCGCACGCTGATCGCTTTGCAGCAGTCCAGTGGACATCCGGTCTTGCTGCTCGATGGCCATCGCATTGTCGGCATTTGCACCCCGGATGACGTCGTCCGCGCCTTAGCCAGCGGCCATGGCGCGGTCAAACAAGCCAGTGACGCAAACTGATCAGCCGGTCGGTGGCAGGGTGCGATACTGCCCGCCTGAACTGACCGGAGCGACGAAACCATGGACGAGCAACAGGTAGCAGCGGGGCGGCGCAGCCGCGGTGGTGGCCGTGAGGCTAAGCGCGCAGCACGGGCAGCCCGTTCAGCGGTAACCATCCCGTACATCACGCGTCAGATACCCTATTTCGAGGTTCTGTCCGAGGAAAGTCTGGCGATCATTGAGCGCAACGCCGACACCATCTTGGAAGAAATCGGCATCGATTTCCGCGATGATCCCGAGGCCCTCGAAATCTGGAAGGCTGCTGGTGCGTCCGTCGATGGCGAACGCGTCCGCTTCCCACGCGGCATGTGTCGCGAAATCGTCCAGAAGCACGCGCCGCGAGAGTTCACACAGCATGCGCGTAACGCTGCGCGGTCGGTACAAATCGGCGGTCGCAACACCGTATTCGCCCCCGCGTACGGCTCTCCATTCATTCGTAACTTGGATGATGGCCGCCGCTACGCGACGATCGAAGACTTCCGTAATTTCGTGAAATTGGCGTACATGGCACCAGCCCTGCATCACTCGGGCGGCACCATTTGTGAACCGGTCGACTTGCCGGTGAATAAGCGCCATTTCGATATGATCTACAGTCACATCAAATACAGTGACAAGCCGTTCATGGGCTCGGTCACCGCGCCTGAGCGAGCCGAAGATACGGTCGAGATGGCTAAGATCGCGTTCGGCGACGACTTTATCGATCCGGCGACGGGTCGTAACAAGACGGTGCTGGTCAGCCTGATCAACGCCAACTCTCCGATGACGTTCGATGCGACGATGCTCGGCGCGTTGAAGGTCTATGCACGTGCCAACCAGGCCACGATCGTCACACCGTTCATTCTCGCGGGGGCGATGTCGCCGGTGACGGTTGCCGGAACGGCAGCGCAGACGCTGGCCGAGTCCCTGGCGGGTATGGCGTTTGCGCAGTTGGTTAGCCCCGGCGCACCGGTGATTTTCGGCAGCTTCGCATCGTCGGTATCGATGCAGTCCGGCGCTCCGACGTTCGGCACGCCGGAACCGGCACTCGTGCTGTACGTCATGGCCGCGCTCGCGCGACGCCTCGGCGTGCCCTTCCGCTCAGGTGGTGGATTGTGCGGGTCAAAAATTCCGGATGCGCAAGCGGCCTACGAATCGGCCAATACCTTGCTGCCCACCTGCCTTGCGGGCGTGAACTTCGTGCTGCACACGGCGGGCTGGCTCGAAGGTGGTCTATCGATGGGCTACGAAAAGTTCGTCATGGACGCCGATCAGGCCGGCATGATGCAGACCTTCCTGCAGGGCGTGGACATGACCGAGAACGGTCAGGCCATGGAGGCGATCCGTGAAGTGGGCCCCGGCAAGCACTTCTTAGGCTGCGCACATACGCAGGCTAATTTCGAGACGGCGTTCTACCGCTCAGCGCTCACGGATAACAACAGTTTCGAGCAGTGGGAAGCGGAAGGTTCATCCGATATGGCCGTCCGCGCGAATGCGAATTGGAAGCGTCAGTTGGCTGAATACGAGGCACCGGCTCTCGACCCAGCCACCGACGAGGCGCTGTTGGAATACATCGCCAAGCGCAAGGGCTCTTTCCCAGACTCGAACGTCTGATTCAATCCGCGCTGTAAAGCACGGGGAACAGCGGGTGCGCCATCGGCGCACCTGCTGATAGTGTCTCTTCTAGGCCCGGGAACGCGGGCGACGTCATCCACCGCCGCGGCGCATGGGTGATGTCATCACCCATCACGCGTAACGAAAACACACGACGGCGCCGACCCGGTTCAACGCCCGCGGAGGCATGCAAGGCGAGCATGTGGAAGGCCAGAACATCGCCTGGTTCCATCGCCCAACCCACGATCGGATAGTCAGCGCGATTCGCCTCAATCGGCGGCAACTCCGCAAGGCTGCCATCCGGAAACCACTTGGCCTCCGATGACATGAAAGCACGCGGCATCAACCAAGGCCCGCGATGGGATCCAGCGACAAACTCCAGCGTCGCTTCGCGGCTCACCGGATCGACGGGGATCCAGAAGCTCACATTCTGCTGACCTTCGATATTGTAGTAAGGCTGGTCTTGATGCCAGGGCGTGCGCTGTTGGGTGCCCGACTCTTTGGTGAGCATGTGATCGTGATAGAGCCGAATCTGGCGACTGCCGGTCAGGCGTGCGGCCGTTTCGGCGAGCGGCGTCTGGCGAATGAACTGCTCGTACGCAGGATTCTCGGACCAGCAGCAGAAATCCTCTATAAAGAGACCAGGGTCATCCGGGCGGCTAGCGACTTTTGCACGTGGGCTGGGCGACGCCAGATTGCGATCAATGCCGGACCGTAGGAGTGCGACTTCACTCTGATTCAGCAGCCCGCGCAGAACGACGACGCCATCGCGCTGAAACGTTTCAACCTGATCGTGATCAAGATAGCCGTCTGCCAATTGCCGTGCGCTCATTCGCGGTCTCCTGCGGTCTCTCAACGTCATGTGACAGCGGCATTCTAAGCCGCCCAAACGAATCAGGCCCAATCCTATCCGGATCGGGCCTGATGGAGACTCCGTGTTTTCCGGGCCTGCGTTTAGGCGCGGGCGGGACGACGGCTCGGACGACGTTCGCGACCTTCGCTTGACGTGGACGTCACTGCCTTTGGAGCGGGCAAGTGGACGGCCTGACGCAACTGATCATAGGGCGCCGTCTTGTGCGGGATCGCCATGGAATCGACGAAGTGCGCCTGGAACCGCGGTTCGATCGCTGTCTCGATCTTCTCCACACGGCGAACGATGTCTTCGATCGTCGCGCGTGAACGGGAATCCAGCAGCGCAATCCGCGCACCCGTACCGGCGGCGTTGCCGGCCGAGGTCACCTCGGAGAGCACGCAGTCCGGAATCATGCCCAGCACCATCGCGTACTTGACGTCGATATGACTGCCAAACGCGCCGGCGAGTCGGATCCTATCCACCTTCTCGACACCCAGACGCTCCATCAGCAACAAAATGCCGGCATTGAGCGCGGCTTTTGCGAGCTGAATCGCACGCACATCATTCTGGGTGATCATCAGGCGCTGCTCGCCATCGTGCAGCACGTACGCGAAGGTTCGGCCATTCGGCACGACGCGTGGCGTGCGTTCCGCGAGCGAACCGTCCACGACGCCATCCTGATTGATGATGCCGGCCAGATACAGCTCCGCCATCACCTCAATGATGCCCGAGCCGCAAATGCCGGTAATGCCAGTCTTCGCCACCGCTTCGTTGAAGCCCGGCTCATCCGACCACAATTCAGAACCGATGACGCGCAGACGCGGCTCCAGCGTGACCGGATCAATGCGAACGCGTTCAATCGCGCCGGGAGCGGCGCGTTGCCCACAGGAAATCTGCGCGCCTTCAAAGGCAGGTCCAGTCGGGCTCGAACACGCGACGAGGCGCTCTTTGTTTCCGAGCACAATCTCGGCATTGGTGCCGACGTCCACGAGCAACGTAATGGGATCGGCCAGATCGGGCCGATCCGCCAACACGACACCGGCGGTATCGGCGCCCACATGGCCGGCAATGCACGGCAGCACATAGACGCGAGCGCTCGGATCAATGGCGAAGCCAAGTTCGGCCGCAGTGAGCGTCACCGCACCATCCAACGCCAAAGCAAACGGCGCACCGCCCAATTCGACGGGGTCAATGCCCAGCACCAAGTGATGCATGATCGGGTTACCCACGATCGTCATTTCGAGAATCGAGCCAAGCTCGATGCCCGCCATCTTGGCGACTTCGGCCGTCAAATCACTCAGCGCACCGCGGACGGCGACCGTCATCTGCTCGGCGCCACCGGGATTCATCATCGAATACGACACGCGGCTCATCAGATCTTCGCCGAAGCGGATCTGAGGATTCATGAGACCCGCCGACGCCACGACCTCGCCGTTGGTGAGATTGCACAAGTGCGCCGCAATGGTCGTCGAACCGACGTCGACAGCGACACCGTAGACGCTCTCTCGCAAGCCAGGCCAAACCGCAACCAACCGATTACGATCATGGACCGCGACGGTCACCTTCCATTGACCCTCGCGCAGCCTCTGCTGCAGCACGCGCAGGACCGGCAGGTCACACGTGACGTTCTTCAATCCCCACTCGCGCTCGAGTGCATCCGCCAAACGACGGAAGTCACCCGAAGGGTCGTGCATGTCCGGCTCAGCAACCTCGACGTAATGCAAGGTCGTGCTCGGATAGAGCTCGATATCCCGAACTTCCGCAGCCTTACGCACAACCTGTCGATGAACCTGGCTGGTTTCCGGCACGTCGACGACGACATCGCCCGTCAACTTCGCCTGACAGGACAAGCGGCGGCCGCTCGCCAACAACTTACGGTTAGCCAGGCGCTGCTCGGGGGTCGTCATCTCGGTGAGATGCGAGGCCTCCGATCGAACGCCGTGCTTAGCAAACTCGCCGACCTGAATATCGACCTGACAGCGCGAGCACAGCGCACGCCCGCCGCACACGGAATCGATATCGACCCCCAGCGAGCGGGCTGCCGACAACAGGGAAGTGCCAACTTCAAAACGCCCTCGTTTTCCCGAGGGCGTAAATACGACGAGCGCGTCTGCCATGGCGTTCTTCAGACCGTCGGACGACGGCGGTGACCGCCTTCGCGACGCCCGCGAGCCGCACCGTCCGTAGCACCTGCGGCACCCGGAGCGGGTACTTCGCGATACTTACGAATCCAACGCATGCAGTCGGGGTCGTGACCCATCATGACGTCAGCACCCATCACCGCTTGCATGGTTTCGGTGTGCAGTGGGTTGGTGATGGCCGAGGTCATACCCGAGCCAATCGCCATCGTCAGGAAGGCGGCATTGATGCCATGACGGTTCGGCAAACCAAAGCTCACATTCGAGGCACCGCAGGTGGTGTTCACCTTGAGCTCCGTCTTCAGACGGTGAACAAGGCGCATCACCTGCACGCCGGCCTGGTTGATCGCGCCGATCGGCATGACGAGCGGGTCAACGACCACGTCGCTGGCCGGGATGCCGTGGTCCATGGCGCGATGGACAATGCGCTTGGCCACTTCGAAGCGGACATCCGGATCTTCAGAGATGCCGGTTTCGTCGTTCGAAATGGCGACAACGGCAGCGCCGTACTTCTTCACGAGCGGCAGCACGGTCTCCAGGCGATCCTCTTCGCCCGTCACGGAGTTCACGAGGGCCTTGCCCTTGTAGACCGACAGACCGGCTTCGAGCGCGGCGACGATCGACGAGTCGATCGACAGCGGCACGTCGGTGATCGACTGCACCAGCTGCACGGCCTGCGCCAGAATGGCCGGCTCATCCGCCAACGGGATACCCGCGTTGACGTCGAGCATGTGGGCGCCAGCCTCAATCTGGGCCAAGGCGTCGGAAATCACGCGAGAGAAATCTCCCGCTGCCATCTCAGCGGCAAGAATCTTGCGGCCGGTCGGGTTAATGCGCTCGCCAATAATGACGAATGGGCGATTAAAGCCGATGACGACCTCTTTGGTCGCCGAACTGATCACGGTATCGGTCATGGGGAATTCCCTTCGAGGTTCGTATCGCGATTCGGGTACCAAGGTACCCGGCCTTCCAGCACGCCAGATCGATCGACGATCTCGGCAACAGACTCTTCCTGACGGTAAGCCATGATATGCACACCATGGACGCCCTTGATCGAGCGAGCTTCCTGGATCAGATCAACGCAGATCTGACGACCTTCCTTGGCCTGATCCTCAGCACCAGCCAGTCGCTTGATCAGCGCATCCGGCACATGCATGCCCGGCACATTGTTGCGCATCCATTCCGCACCCTTAGCGGTCTTAAACGGACCCACGCCGATCAAGAGAAACACTTTGTCCAACAACCCAAGGTCTTCAACCCGGCGCATAAAGTCGCGTAAACGATCCATGTCATAGACGTACTGGGTCTGAATGAATTGGGCACCCGCCGCCACCTTCTTCGCAAGGCGGCTGGCGCGATGCTCGAGTGGCACAACGGTTGGGTTTTCAGCCGCGCCGAAAAACACTTTGGGAGGCGCCGTCAGCTTGCGGCCACTCTGGAAGGTGCTTTTGTCACGCATTGTCGTGCCAATTTGCAACAGCGACAGCGAGTCGAGATCAAAAACCGGCTTGGACTGCGGGTGATCACCGGACTGAACGCCATCACCCGACAGGCAGAGCATATTACACACGCCCATCGCCGCACCGCCGAGGATGTCGCCTTGGATCGCGATTCGATTCTTATCACGACAGGAAATCTGCATCACAGGTGCGTAGCCAATGCGCGTCAGCAAAGCGCATACAGCCAAGCTGGACATGTGACAGTTCGCGCCGGAACCATCCGTCGCATTGATCGCGTCGGCGTAACCGTCGAACACGCGGGCACGGCGGTAGACTTCTTCAGGATCGGCCGAATCTGGCGGCGCGAGTTCGGTCGTGATCGCAAAACCACCAGCTCTCAACACTCGCTCAAGGCGACCAGGAGAGGTATGACCCGGCAAGATTGGCAGAGCACCGCCTGCTGTCGGCTCGTCGTCAAATCTCATTTCTTTGCCTCCGCCTTGGGTGGCTCGGTGCGCTCACGCACCACTTTCAGCCAGGAGGATCGGCCCTCAAGACGTCGATCCACGGGCAACTGAACCACGGCGATCTTCTCAAGACCTCCCTTGATACGACCTGCGCCCGTCCACGCTTCCACCCAGACGCAGCGCATCTCAGGCTTCACTTCGCAGTTCCCGTTGGCGCGTACGCCACCACAGGGACCGTTGCGCAAATTCTTTGGGCAGTTCATCGAGCAACTCATGCCCGTCGATGACAACACGCACTGACCACACATCTTGCAGTCGAACAACAGGCCCTTGACCAGACGCTCTAGGAAGGCGAACGGGCGTTCAAGACGCTCATAGCCAATGGCCCGCCACACGGGCGCAAGGGCAACCAGCACGCGCTCTAGACCATTGTAAAAGCGATTGAGCCCACCCGCATGGCGAACGGACCAACGACGAACTGCGTACATCAGTTAACTCCCTCGCTGGGATTCGGTTCGGCTTCGCGCTGAATGTGCTCATCAATGCCCTTGGAGCGGATGATGCGCTCCAAGTCTTCATCCGAATAACGCGCTTCAATCTCTGCCGCGGCCGCACTGGCGGCAGCTTCGAGATCATCGGAGCATTGCGCCGGAGTACTGCGCTGCCAGTCAGCGAGATACGCATCCGAACTGCCTTTACCGGCGCGCATCGCTGCGCGGTCGACAGCTTCCTGAAAGCGATCGGTCAACTGGATCTTGGCGACTTCACGGCCACGCTTAGCAATCACCTGGGCGGGAATGTCGCGCCAACTGATAATGATCAACTGCGCCATCCGAATCTCCTCAGTGTGCGGCGGACTCGGCGACCACGCCGATGCCCGTCCGAGTCGTCCAGTCCGCGAGCGTGGTGCGCAAGTCGCCGTATCCCGTATCCACCACTTGAAGCGGTAGCCCGAGTGCGGCAGCCGCTTTCGCAGCGCCCTCCTCTAACCCGGCATCCGGCGCTTGGCGCAGATACACCACCCGCGTGTAGTGCCGAAAATATTCGGCTGCCAGTTGCGGATGACGGTCCAAGCCGAGCGAGGCAAACACCAGCCGATCAAAGTGACGGACTAAAAAATCCGTCAGATAGAACGTTCCGGGTTCCGCTTCGTGCAGCGCTTCGAACTGTCGGGTCGAGGCGTAAAATTCGTAGCAGTGAGCACCGGGCAACCGTTCAATCCCGAGTGGCGCGAGTGCCCGATCTAACTCGCCACCGGTGCCGCAGTCCGCGTATCCGACGACGATCCGCTCAAAGCCCTGGCTCTTCGCTTCGTCAATCGCTGCCAACACAGCACCGGTAATCCGCTCAGGACGGTTATGCAACTCAGGGGCCAAGCAGGTCACCGTGAGGTGTTCCCAGACGTTGGCCCGCTTGAGCGCAGTGATTTCCCTGGCCAGAGCGCCGCAGGCGATTACGAGCACTTGGCCCGCAGGTGCCACGGCGCTCTCCGCGATCAGTGGGCGGCGGCGCGACGGGCGGCGACGAGCTGCTTGGCGGTCTCGACCGCGATCGCCGCATCACGGCAATACGAGTCGGCGCCGACAGCCTTGCCAAATTCCTCGTTGAGCGGGGCACCACCGACGAGCACGATGAACTTGTCGCGCATGCCCTGTTCCTTGAGGGTGTCCACAACGACCTTCATGTACGGCATCGTCGTGGTCAAGAGAGCCGACATACCGAGGATGTCCGGCTTGTGCTCTTCGATGGCGGCCAGATACTTCTCGACGGCATTGTTGATGCCGATGTCGATCACTTCGAAGCCTGCGCCCTCGAGCATCATGGCCACGAGATTCTTGCCGATGTCGTGGATGTCGCCCTTGACGGTGCCGATCACAACCTTGCCGATCGGCTCAACGCCGGTCTCAGCGAGCAACGGACGGAGGATTTCCATTCCGCCCTTCATGGCGTTCGCGGCCAACAGCACTTCAGGCACGAACAAGATACCGTCGCGGAAGTCGATGCCGACGATACGCATGCCCTCGACGAGCGCGTCGTTAAGGACCTTCTCAGCGGACCAACCACGGTTCAGGAAGATATGGGTCGCTTCTTCGACCTCTTCCTTCAAGCCGTTATAGAGGTCGTCGTGGACCTGCTCGGTAAGTTCCTGATCGTTCAGGCTGTTCAGGTCAAAGGCTTCCTCGGACATCTCGTACTCCCGGAAACTGGTGGCAAGATCGGACCGGCCAAACCGGCCCGACTGAATCAAGCGTGCGATGGTACGGGCAAGCGGCCCCGATAGTTGGTGGTTTCGCGACAGTGGCGTGTCTCATTACGACATACCGACGAATGCACCGACGGCAGTTCGGGTTGCCGCACCGGAATATCGCTCAACTCTCTATTTTCGCTAGGCCTATGAGTAAATTTGCTTTTCATTGGGGCGACAAAAACTGACCACTGCCCGACCCTTGCCGCGCCACCCATTTTGCCAATGGGTCGCATTCCGACAACCCACTAGGCTCAGGCTGCGGTTTCAGAGCCGGGCGCCACTCGTCGCGGCGACTGACGCTCGACGCTCGGTGGATAGCCAAACTGCTTCCGATAGCACTTGGAGAAGTGTGGCGGCGACTGAAAGCCACAGGCCGTGGTGATGTCCATGATGGGCATCGCGGTCTGCAGCAGCAGTTCACGCGCGCGCTTCAGGCGCAGTTCAAGGTAATAGCGCTTGGGCACGCAGTTCAGGTGCCGCTTGAACAGGCGTTCGATCTGACGCCGCGACAATCCCGTCTCTTGGGCGATACGCTCCAGAGACATTGGCCGCTCGACGTTGGCCTCCATCAGTTCCGCCACCTTCAGCAGGCTCTGGTGGGAGACGCCCACCTGCGCCCGCAACGGGACGTACTGCCGGTCCTTGTCGCTGCGGATGCGATCCACGATGAATTGCTCGGAGACCAGTTGGGCGACCTTGCTGCCCAGTTTGGACTCGATCAGATTCAACATCAGATCCAACGGCGCGACACCACCGGACGCCGTATAGCGATTCCGATCGATCGTAAATACCTGATCTGAAATGATAATTCTAGGAAACTCTTCGCGCAGGGCCGAGACATTTTCCCAATGAATGGTCGCCCGGCAGCGATCGAGTAGCCCCGCCCGGGCAAGGGCATAGCCACCAGTACAGAGGGCGCCGAGACCGGTGCCCTGCTCGGCGAGCCGGCGCAGGGCAGCCAACAGCGTCGGGGTCACGGCATCACGAACATTGCGCCCGCCGCAGATGAAGACGATGTCAGGCCGGCCGATTTGGTCAAGACCCACGGTCGGGCTGAGCGACAAGCCGTTGCTGGCGGAGACTGATTGACCGTCAAGGCTCGTAATCACCCACTCGTAGGCCAATTGACCGGAGAGGTTATTGGCCATGCGCAGGGGCTCGACGGCATTGGCGAGCGCGATCTGCGAGTATTGAGGGAGTGTCAGAAAGACAAACCGGCTCTTGCGGGGTTGCAGCGTCGGTTTCAAGCCTTTTTCACCGCGGATGTCAGTGGTTGTCGCAGTATACGGCCTACTGGCGCATTTGCGTCAGCATTTGTCGCAAATAGAGCCTTGCCGACCCTGTCGACGGTTAGACTCTCCGGGTTAAATTCTGCCTCTCTCGGCGTCGGCCGAGGGCCCGAACGACTCGAACGGAGAACGAGAGATATGAAGACCCATGCGCGGGTGGTTGTAGTCGGCGGCGGTGTCGTCGGCGTCAGCACGCTGTACCACCTCACCAAGAAAGGCTGGTCGGATGTCGTCCTGCTCGAGCGTTCGGAGCTGACCGCGGGATCGACGTGGCACGCAGCCGGTTTGTTGCCGCTCTTTAATATGAGCTACACGGTCGGCCAGCTACACAAGTACTCGGTGGACTTGTACAAGCGCCTGCCGGCCGAAACCGGTCAGGACGTCAGCTTCCACGTGACGGGCAATCTGCGCTTAGCGACCTGCCGCGACCGTATGGACGAGTACCACAAGTACTGCGGCACGGCGAACACCATCGGCGTCCCCTTCGAAGTCATCACCCCGGAACAGGTCAAGGAGCTGTGGCCGCTGGTTGATCTTGGTGGCCATGGCGATACCCCGGCCATCATCGGCGCGCTCTACCACCCGGACGACGGTCATATCGCTCCGGCAGACCTCACCATGGCCCTGCGCAAGGGCGCTCGTGCTGGCGGCGCGGAAATCTATGAGCAGACCGAAGTCCTCTCGGCTGAACAACTGCCGAGCGGCGAATGGCGCCTAACCACGAACAAGGGTGTCATCACCTGCGAACACGTGGTGTGCGCAACGGGCAACTATGCTCGTCAGACCGGCAAGATGTTCGGCATCAACGTGCCGGCCATTCCCGTCGAACACCAGTACATCGTTTACGACAAGTCGCCGGAACTGGAGGAGTACCGCGCCAAAGGCGGCCGTGAACTCGCCGTTCTGCGTGAGTCGGACAAGTCCTATTACCTGCGCGAAGAGCGCCTCGGCTGGATCCTTGGCCCCTACGAGCATGGCGCCCCGGCACGCTTTGCGGACGGCGTGCCTGACTGGTTCGGCAAGAGCCTATTTGAGGGCGATCTTGAGCGCTTACTCCCGTACGTCGAAGCCGCGCAGCGTCGCGTCCCGGCCTTGGAACACTGCGGTATCAAGGACATCGTCAACGGACCAATTTCCTACACCCCGGATGGCAGCCCGCTGATCGGACCGGCATGGTCGAAGCGCAACCTGTGGCTCAATGAAGGACACAGCTTCGGCATCACCGCCGCCGGCGGTTCGGGGTGGCAATTGGCCGAGTGGATCGTAGAAGGCGAGCCGGGCATCGACATGCTTTCCGCCGATCCGCGCCGCTTCGGCCCGTACACGTCGAAGCGATACATCGTCGAAAAGAACGAAGAGACGTACCGCGAAGTGTTCACCATTCACTACCCGGATGAAGAGCGCCCGGCGGCGCGCCCGGCGAAAACCAGCCCGATCTACGACAAGCTGGCCAAAGCCGGCGCCGTGTTCGGTCAGCGTTATGGCTGGGAGCGTCCGCTGTGGTTTGCGCCGAAGGGCGTCGAGCCAAAGGATGTCTGGAGCTTCCGTCGTTCGAACTACTTCGAGCACGTCGGTAACGAAGTGCGCTTGATGCGCGAAAAGGTCGGCATGATCGACCTGACGCCATTCTCGAAGTGGGAGGTCACGGGCGCTGGCGCTGAAGCCTGGCTCGATAGCCTGGTGGCCAACAAGGTGCCGACCAAGATTGGTCGAATTGCTCTGTGCCATGCGCTGACGAAGCGCGGCGGCATTCGCACCGAGTTCACGATCACCAAGCTCGCCGACAATCACTACTACGTCGTCAGCGCCGGCGCTGCCGAGCGTTATGACCACGACTTCTTAGACAAGCGTTTGCCGCGGGATGGATCGGTCTCGATGCGCAATATCACGGGTGCGCGTGGCTGCTTTGTCATCGGCGGCCCGCGTGCACGCGACCTCTTGGCCAAGCTCACCGATTCGCCGCTCGACAACGCCTCCTTCCCGTGGCTCACGAGCCAGGTCATCGAAGTGGGTTACGCGACGGACGTCTATGCGCTACGCGTCAACTTCGTCGGCTCGCTCGGTTGGGAATTGCACTTCCCGGTTGAGTACGCGCATGGCTTGTTCGACCAAATCTGCGCCGCCGGCGCGGAGTTCGGTTTCGGCCTCGTCGGCATGCGCGCGATGGAATCGCTGCGTATGGAGAAGTCCTACCGGATGTGGGGAAGCGATCTGACGCGCGACTACACGCCGTTCGAAGCGTCGCTCGACCGTTTTGTGCGTATGAACAAGCCGCACTTCACTGGCAAGGACGCTCTGGAGAAGCAGTTGGCTGCCGGCGTACCACATCGCTTCATCACCGCTGAAGTCCACGGCATTACAGATGCAGATCCGCTCGGCAACGAGCCGCTCTTCGCGAATGGCCAGATGATTGGTCGTGCCACGTCTGGCTACTTTGGTCACACGATCCAGAAGAGCCTGGTGATTGGCTATGTGAAGCCTGAATTCGCAGCGGTGGGCACGAAACTCGAAATTGAGGTGCTGGGCGAGCGCAAGCAAGCCACCATCGTCGTCGAATCTCCATATGATCCGGACAACAATGATCTGAGGGCGTAATGCAAAAGTTCTCGGGCTGGTCGCTCCTGAAGGAAGCCTTTGGCGGTCATCAGGGCTGGAAGACGCAGTGGCGCCGTGCGGCGCCGAAAGCGGAATATGACGCCATCATCATTGGTGGTGGCGGTCACGGGCTCGGCGCGGCGTATTACCTCGCCGCTGAGCACGGCCTCACCAACATTGCGGTCGTAGAAAAGGGTTGGATTGGCGGCGGCAACACCGGCCGGAACACCACCATTATCCGCTCCAACTACCTCTTCGATGAAAGTGCGAAGTTGTACGACCACTCTCTCAAGATGTGGAAGGACCTCTCGCAGGTTCTAAACTACAACACGATGTTCTCGCCGCGTGGCGTGATGATGTTGGCGCACACCGTGCATGACATGCAGGTCAGCAAGCGCCACATCCACGCCAACCGTGGCAATGGCGTCGACAATGAGTGGCTAAGCCCTGAGGAAGCGAAGGAATTCTGCCCCATCCTCAATATCGATCCCAATATCCGCTATCCGGTGTTGGGCGCTGCTCTGCAGCGTCGTGGCGGCGTTGCTCGGCATGACACCGTTGCATGGGGTTATGCGCGTGCGGCTGATGCGCTCGGCGTTGACATCATTGAGAACTGCGAAGTCACCGGTATGCGCATTGACGCCTCCGGGGCCATCGAGGCGATTGAGACGACGCGCGGTGTGATTCGTTCAAAGAAGGTGGGTGTCGTGGCCGCTGGCAATACCAGCGTGGTCATGGGCTACGCCGGCATTCGCTTGCCGCTCGAAAGCTACCCGCTGCAGGCGCTCGTCTCCGAGCCGGTGAAGCCGATCATGCCTTGCGTGGTCATGTCGAACACCATTCACGCCTACATGAGCCAGTCCGACAAGGGCGAACTCGTCATCGGCGCAGGCACGGACGCGTACAACTCGTACACGCAGCGCGGCGGCTTGCACATCAGCGCGCACACGCTGGAGTCGATCTGCGAATTGTTCCCGGTGGTGCGGCGCTTGAAGATGCTGCGCAATTGGGGCGGTATCGTCGATACGACGCCGGACCGCTCGCCAATCATCTCCAAGACCCCAGTTAAAGGACTGTATGTGAACTGCGGTTGGGGAACCGGCGGGTTCAAGGCAACACCAGGCTCCGCTCATGTGTTTGCCCACACCATTGCCAATGATGCACCCCACGAACTCAATCAGGCGTTCACCATCGAACGCTTCCGCGACGGTCTACTGATTGATGAGGCGGCGGCTGCGGCCGTCGCTCACTGAGGCCTTACGATATGCTCGTCATTCATTGCCCTTACTGCGGTCCGCGCCCCGAGCCGGAATTCGCTCACGGTGGTCAGGCGCATATCGCCCGCCCGCAGGATCCGACGACCACAACGGAGGACGATCTCCTCCAGTTTCTGTACTTGCGTGAGAATCCGCGCGGGCTTTTCCGCGAGCGGTGGCGCCACGCTCGTGGCTGCGGTCGTTTCTTCAACGCTATCCGCGACACAACGACCGATTTCTTTGTCACGACCTACAAGGTCGGTGAGCGACCGGAACTGCCGGGAGGTGCCGCATGAAGGCGCGCACGACCGCCGGTGGCCGCGTTGAGCGCGCCAAGAAAGTCCGGTTCACCTTCGATGGCCGTGCCTATGAAGGCCTGGCCGGCGACACGCTCGCCTCTGCCTTGCTCGCGAACGGCGTGCACTTGGTGGGCCGTTCCTTCAAATATCACCGTCCACGCGGCGTCTTGGGTGCCGGCGCGGAAGAACCGAACGCCCTGATTACGGTCATTCGGGATGAAGCGCGTCGTACGCCGAATCTTCGGGCTACGCAGGTCGAACTGTACGATGGCCTCGTCGCGGAGAGTCAGAACCGCTGGCCGTCGCTCGAGTTCGACGTTGGTGCGATCAACAGCGTGTTCTCGCCCATGCTGCCGGCCGGTTTTTACAACAAGACCTTCATGTGGCCGCGGTCGTGGTGGTTCAAAGTATACGAGCCGAAGATTCGCGCCGCAGCGGGCTTGGGTGTGGCAGCAACGCTGCCAGATCCCGACACCTACGCACAGCAATTTGTTCACTGCGAAGTGCTCGTGGTGGGCGCTGGTCCCGCCGGACTTACGGCGGCGCTATCTGCCGCCAGTTCGGGCGCGCGCGTCATTCTGTGTGACGAGCAGTCGGAGATGGGCGGTTCGCTGCTGAGCGAACGCAACGCGACGATCGAGGGCGTGCCAGCATCCGAATGGATCGCCAAGACGCTCGAGACGCTGAGCGCCAATCCACGGGTGCGCGTGTTGCCGCGCACAACGGCGTTCGGCTACTTCCCTCACAACAACATCGGTCTGTCCGAACGCATCACGGATCATTTGGCGTCACCGCCGACCCATTTGCCGCGCGAACGGCTTTGGCAGGTTCGGGCGACCGAGGTCGTTTTGGCGACGGGCGGTATCGAACGTCCATTGATTTTCCCAGGCAACGATCGCCCGGGTGTGATGTTGGCGTCAGCCGCGCGTACCTATGCGAACCGCTACGGGGTCCGCGTCGGCGAGCGCATTGCAGTACTGGCCGGGTGTGATGCAGCTTTCGAAGCTGCGCTAGACCTCAGTGCTGCCGGTTCCACCATCGCGGTGATCGCGGATGCCCGTCCTGCGGGCAGCGTGGATGGTCCGGGTATCTTGGCGGCGAAAGCCGCGGGTCTGCGGATCCTCCCCAATGCCACTGCCTTGGGCGTCACGGGTAAACTGCGGGTCACGGGCGTACTGCTGGGTATTGTCGGCGCCGACGGCCAGGTGGTCTCCGGCGAAACCATCGCCTGCGATGCCATCGTCATGTCGGGCGGATACACGCCGAGCGTGCATTTGCACTCGCAGTCACGCGGCAAACTGTCGTTTGATGAAGCGCTCGGTGCATTCGTGCCATCGACGACGGCTGAGCGCACGCGCTCAGCCGGCTTCGGCCGCGGCGTCAGCGGACTCATGGCTGCCTTGCAAGACGGCGCCATCATCGGTGCCGAAGCTGCAGCAGCGGCGGGATTCGCGGGCGGCTCGCTCACGGTTACCGCGCAAGCGCTCGACGCCGCATTGTCCGGTAGCCCGGGCGCATTGCCGCAGCTGGCGGGTCCGATTCCGCCGGCGAAAGCGTTCATTGATTTCCAAAATGACGTCACCACCCGTGACATCGCGCTGGCCCAGCGCGAAGGCTTCGAGTCGATCGAGCACATCAAGCGCTACACCACCACCGGTATGGCGACGGACCAAGGCAAGACGTCGGGTCTCAATGCCTTGGGCATCGTGGCCGACTCGTCGAACCGTCGCATTGCCGAAGTGGGCTTGACGACCTATCGCATGCCGTACACGCCGGTCACCTTCGGTGCGTTCGCGGGTCCCGCCCGTGGCGACCAGTTCGATCCGGTGCGCCGTACGCCGAGCCACGAGTGGGCAGTTGCACGTGGTGGTGTCTTCGAAGACGTCGGTAACTGGAAGCGTACCCGCTTCTTCCCGGTCGGCGGTGAAGACATGCATGCAGCGGTCAACCGCGAATGCGTCGCGGTACGCTCGTCGGTGGGCATGTTCGATGCCTCCACGCTCGGCAAGATTGAAGTCGTGGGCAAAGACGCGGCGGAGTTCTTGAATCGCTTCTACGTCAACAACTGGTCCAACCTTGGCGTCAATCGCTCGCGTTACGGCATCCTGTGCCGCGATGACGGCTTTGTGTATGACGACGGCGTCATCGTGCGTCTGGCGGAGGATCGCTTCCACGTCACCACCACCACCGGCGGCGCAGCCCGCGTCTTTGGCATGATGGAGGATTACATTCAGACGGAGTGGCATGACCTCTCGGTCTGGATCACCTCGACGAGTGAGCAATGGTCCGTGGTCGCGGTGCAAGGTCCAAAGGCACGTGACGTCTTGGCGAAGCTCACCACCGACATCGATTTGTCGGCGGCGGCACTGCCGCACATGGGTGTAGCGCGCGGCCATATCGGCGGCGTGCCGACGATCCTCATGCGCGTGAGCTTTACCGGCGAGTTGGGCTTTGAGGTCAACGTTCCGGCCGAGTATGGTTCGGCGCTTTGGGAAGCCATCTACGCTGCCGGCCAAGAGTTTGGTATCACTCCATACGGCACCGAGGCGATGCACGTCCTGCGCGCCGAGAAGGGGTACATCATCGTCGGACAAGACACCGACGGCACGTTGACCCCTGACGACGCGGGTGTGGCCTGGGCGATCGGTAAGACCAAGCGCGACTTCGTCGGCAAGAGTGGCATGGACCGTCCAGCGTTGAAGGCCCCTGGCCGCAAGCAATTGGTGGGCCTGCTCACCGACGACCCCTCGGTCGTGCTGGAGGAGGGCGCCCAAGTCGTGCTCACGCCGAATCAGCCGATCCCCTTCAAGATGGTCGGCCACGTTACATCGTCTTATTTCAGCGCTAATCTTGGTCGATCGATCGCGATGGCGGTTGTAGCCGGCGGCCGCGCCAAGATGGGCGAAACGATCTACGTGGCGATGCCTGGCGGCGATATCCCCGTCAAGGTGGTGTCGACCGTGTTCTACGATCCGCAGGGAGCACGACTCAATGTCTAATCTGACGCTTACGCGCCGTTCGCCGCACATCGAGGCGCGTTCTTGGCTCGAGCCCGTGCAGGCCATGCTCCGCTTGAGTTTCCGGGGCGGCCCGGAAGCGATTGCGGCGGCATCCACCAGCTTTGGGGTGGCGTTACCCACGACGGCGTGTCGCGCGGCATCCCATGGTGCTCGATCAGCCCTCTGGGTGGGACCGGATGAGTATCTGCTGCTCGCACCGGAGTCCGATGACATCAGCGTCCGCACTGCGCTCACCGCGTCGCTGGCCGGGATCGCCCATTCCATCGTCGACATTTCGCACCGACAGGCGGCCTTTCTGTTGAAGGGCCCGCACGCGGAATGGCTGCTCGGCAGTGGGTGCCCCTTGGACCTCGACCTCGCCGCCTTCCCGGTTGGCATGTGCACGCGCACGGTGTACATGAAGTCGGAGATCTACCTGTGGCGCACCGCAGCAGACGTGTTCCACATTGAGACGTGGCGTTCGTTCACGCCGTACGTCGTGGATCACTTGGTCGACGCTGCGCGGGAGTGCGCAGCCTGATGCGCTGGTGCGAACGGGCGGGAGCACAAATACCCCACCCGTTCGCTCTATTCTGTGCCTGCCTTTTCTTGTTGGCCGGTTGTACGCGGGAAGACCCGGCACAGCGGACGGTCAGCATCTACAACTGGGCCGATTTCATCGGCAAACACACCCTTGCGGATTTCGAGCAGGCGACGGGCATCAAGGTTGACTACGAAACCTTTGATGCGGACGCAACGGTCGAAGCCAAAATGCTGGCCGGTGGGTCTGGATACGACGTCGTCGAAACGTCGACACTCCTCTTCAGTCGTCAGATCAAAGCCGGCGCCTATTTGAAGCTCGACCGTTCGCGACTCAAGGGTCTTGAGAACATCGACCCCAAGGTTCTTGAGCTTTACGCTCGCTTTGATCCGGGCAACGAACACGCCGTGCCGTACCTGCACTCCTTAAATGGATTTGCTTACAACGCTCGCATGATCCATGCGCGCATGCCTCATGCGCCGGTCAACAGTCTGCAGATGATTTTCGATCCCGCCATCGCGAGCCGCTTTGCCGACTGTGGCATCACATTCTTGGATTCATCGCGCGATGTGTTACAGCTGGCGCTGGTTTATCTGGGTCTTGACCCTAATTCGACACGCCCAGAAGACATGAAGTCGGCAGAGAATCTGATTCTCACCGTACGTCCCTACATTCGAACTTTTGATTCGGCCGAGTACATCAACGCACTGGCGAACGGCGAGACCTGCATTGCGATGGGATGGTCGAGCGATTACGCCACGGCCTTAGCCCGTGCCCGGGCAGCGGGTCTGCATCTGGACATTGCCTTCACGATTCCGAAAGAAGGCACCAATGCAGACTACTCCGCCTTTCTCATCCCTGCCGATTCCGCCCATGTGGACGAGGCATACGAGTTCCTGAACTTCATTCTGAAGCCGGAGACGATCGCGGCGATCACCAATGATATTTACTACGGGAACGACAATCGGGCGGCTGACCACCTGATCAACTCCTACATCCGTAAAAATCCGGCCGTCTATCCAACCCCTGCGATTGAGCAGCGGATGTTTCTGTCAGCGGAAGTTTCACCCGCCATGGAGCGACTCGTCACCCGTACGTGGACGCGGATTAAGACGAGTCTTTAGTTGCGAAGACGACGGATGCTTGCCCACTGATGGGGACACAGCATTCCATGAGCTCTTCGGCGAGGTTGACCGCAGGCATCTGTCGCACGCGAGAGCCGTTCAGGGAATCGACCCGACACCGCCCGCGACGATAGCCTCTTCCATTTGATCCAACCTGAGGGCGGCTTTGGAAGGGCTACGAATGCGCTTGTAAATACATTTGAGAGCATCAGCGACCGGCCCGCCACGAATACCTCAACCCGTCCCTCGCCCATCGGACGGAATCCCGAGCAGTGACTTGGATTGACCCCAAGCGACTAGCAGACCTCAAGGGGCAGTATGACCTGCCCCTCGTGGTTTAGCGTCGCCTGTGCGAGTGGATGTTCCAGACGGTTGTTCATATTCCTCACTATTGAGAAAGGAATCTGAATCGCAAGATCAGCCTCTCAGACGCGCATTGGTCGGATCGTAGAGCGGCTCGACGCCGACAACGGCCCGCTTACGCTCGCCCAAGATCTCGATCGTCAATTCCTGGCCCTCGACCGCGAGATCGGTTCGCACGTAGGCGAGCGCGATGCTCTGGTTGATGCGGTAGCCAAATCCACCGGAGGTGACGAGACCCACCACAGTGTCGCCGTGGTAGACGATCGACACCGCCGAGGCATCCGCATCCGCGGCATCCACGATCAGCGGCACGAAACGCTCAGGCGGACCTTTTTCAGCCAACGCCTTCAGCGCGGGTTGCCCGATAAAGCCACCGGCCTTGTCGAGTTTGACGAAGCGATCCAGCGACGCCATGTACGGCGTGTAATCCGTCGTGAGATCCGCCTTCCACGACCGGTAGCACTTCTCAAGGCGCAGGCTGTCCATCGCATACAGTCCGAAATCGGCAATGCCGAATTCCTCGCCCGCCTCGAACAGCAACTCATAAACCGAGGCCACATGCTCAGACGGGATGTGCAACTCCCAACCGAGTTCGCCCACGTAGTTGACGCGGAAGGCCAGCGCCTTCGTGTAGGCGATCTCGATCGTGCGGACGCTGAGCCACGGGAAGCCCGCGTTCGACAGATCCGCTCCAGTGAGCTTGGCCAAGACGTCGCGCGAGCGCGGTCCGACCAAGATCAAGGTGCCGTAACGGGCCGTTTCGTTGGTCACCGTGACCGAGCCATCGGCCGGCAGGTGCGAGTGCAGCCAGTGCAAGTCATGGCGCTCGCCCGACGCGGCGCTGATCAGCCAATACTTACCGTGGCCCAAATTCGTGACAGTCATTTCGGTCACAATCCCGCCGCTGGGCGCCAGGAAGTAGTTGAGCGCCGTACGGCCCTCCTTGGGCAAGACACCGGTAATCATGCCGTCGATCCAGGCACCTGCGCCCGGACCCGTGACTTCGAACTTCGTGAAACCTGGCAGGTCGAGCACAGCCGCCCGATGTTCGACCGCTTCGCATTCACGCTTAACCGCCTCGTGCCAGTGGCAACGACGGAAGGACGTGTCCGTGCCGCCCGCATCGCCGGGCTTTGCGAAGTACACCGCGCGTTCCCAGCCACCGCGGGCACCAAAGACGGCGCCCTTGGCCTTCAAGCGGTCATAGAGCGGCGAGGCCTTGGCGGGACGTCCAGCGGGACGTTCTTCCTGCGGATAACCGATACCGTACTCGTGCTGATACGTCTCGATGGCTTTCGCCAGCGTGAACTTTTGGTTGGCGTGTTCCAGGTAGCGGCGGTGGTCGAACGGCCACATATCCCATTCGGGGTGCCCGTTCACAACCCACTCGGCAATCGACTTGCCGGCGCCGCCGGCCTGCGCAATACCAAAGGTGAAGGCGCAGCAGTGGTAGAAGTTCGGCAAGCCCGGCGCAGGCCCCATGAGCGGGTTGCCGTCGGGTGCGTACGGAATAGGTCCGTTGATGACCGTCTTGATGCCGACGCTGCCGAGGATCGGCACCTGCCCGATCGCGCGCTCTATGTAGTCGCCCAAGCGATCGAGGTCATCCTCGAACAACTGGTTGGCAAACTCTTCCGGAACACCGTCAAGCCAATGCGCCCGCGCTTCCCACTCGTAAGGGCCGAGCAGCAAGGAATGGCGTTCCTGGCGCAGGTAGTAGCTGACATCCGGGTCGCGCACCAGCGGCAGACGTTCCGTACCGCGTGCCACCAACTCCGGAATATCTTCCGTCACCATGTACTGGTGCGAGAGCGTGACGATCGGCAGGTACTGTCCAACCATCGCCGCGATCTCGCCACCGCGGTAGCCAGCGGCATTGATCACGGACTCGGCGACGATATCGCCCTTGTTGGTGAGGATCTTCCATTCACCATTGGCGAGCCGTTCGATGCCCGTGACTTTGGTGTTGCGGTACACCTCAGCGCCACGATCACGAGCGCCCTTCGCCAGCGCCTGCGTCAACTGCGCAGGATCGATGTCGCCGTCATACGGGTCATAGAGCGCAGCCTTGATATCGCTGACGTTCATGAACGGATGCATCTTGGCCACGTCCGATGGCGTCATAAATTGGAAGTCGATGCCCTGCGCCCGTGCTTGGGCCACGACATGCTTGAACTCATCGACACGGTCATCTTCGTGGGCAATGCGAATACTGCCGGTCACGTGGTAGTTGATGTCGTAGCCGGTCTTCTTCGACAGCTCGGCGTACAGCTTGGTCGAGTGCCGCTGCAGCTTGATGGTGTTCCAGGAGGTCGAGAAGTTGGGGCAATTACCGGCCGCGTGCCAAGTCGACCCCGCGGTCAACTCATCCCGCTCCAACAGAACGACGTCGGTTACGCCGAGTTCGGTGAGATGGTAAAGCGCGCTGGCGCCGACGGCGCCGCCCCCGATGATCACTACACGTGCATGCGTCTTCATTTGATCTAGGCTCCGTGGCGCGTATCGCGCCGCTGGTTGTCCGAATGAGTGAATACTTAGGCTTTGATCCGTTCGTTCTTCGGGTCGTAAAGCGGTTCTAACTGCACACGCGCGCGATAGCGCTGGCAGGCCACTTCCACTTCCCAAGTGCCGCTCGACAGCCAATCCTTGGTCACGCCCGCCTCACAGCCGACATAGCCCATACCGATCGACTTACCAATGCGGTGACCCCATGCGCCGGAGCGAATGGACCCGACGATGACACCATCCTTCATAATGGGTTCCTCGTGATACATGAGCGGCGCCGACTCGGAATCGTCTTCGAGGACGACCTGAATGAGTCGCTTGGTCGGCACGCCCTTCGCGCGATGTGCCAGCAACGCCTCCTTGCCGATGAAGCCGCCGTCTTTGTCCCAGGCGACCGTGAAGGAGAGGCCGGCCTCCATCGGCGTGTCCTCGTCGGCAATATCGTGGCCCCAACTGCGATAGCCCTTCTCGACGCGGCAGGATGCCATCGAGTGATAGCCCGCGTGCTTGAGACCAAACTCGCCGCCGGCCGCGATGATGCGCTCATACACGTCGAGGACGTGCTCAGCGGACATATACAACTCCCAGCCCAGTTCACCCACGTAGGTGATGCGGCTCGCGCGCACCGTGGCGTAGCCGATTTCCACTTCACGCGACCACGCGAACGGGTGGGCCGCGTTCGAGAAATCCTCACCCGTGAGCTTTTCAAGCAAGGGCCGGCTGTTGGGGCCCATGAGCCCTAGCATCGCGATACCCGGCGTCACGTCGGTAATCCAGCAGTTGGTCAAGCCCAGCGACTCGCGGTGCTTGCGCAGCCACGCCAAATCACGCGTCTGGCAGGCGGCAGCCGTGACGACCATGAATTCGTCCTTCGCAAGGCGAGTGATCGTGAGATCGGCCTCTATACCGGCCAAATCATTGAGCCACTGCGTATAGACCAACTTGCCCGGCGCCACGTCCACCTTGGAGGTCGACAGGCGGTCGAGCAGGGCTAAGGAATCCGGACCCTGCACGAGGAACTTCGCGAAACAGGTCTCATCGTAAAGACCCACGGTATCGCGAACCGCTTCGCACTCGGCCTTGCACGCCGAGAACCAATTCTGGCGACCGTACGAGTACTCGTACTGCGGCTTCGATCCCGGCTCGGCATACCAGTTGGGACGCTCCCAACCCGCCAATTCACCCATGCAGGCGCCCGCCGCCACGAGTCGATCGTGAAGCGGCGTGCGCCGCGAGTTACGGGCTGTCTGGTATTGGTAGTACGGCCAGTGCATGGCGTAGAGCAGACCCAGGGTTTCCACCGTGCGGTCATGCAGATATCGACGGTTCTTTTGGAACGGTTGGATACGGCGGACATCGACGTCGGCGAGATCCATCGGCGGACGGCGCTGCACGATCCAATCGGCAAGTACCTTGCCAGCGCCGCCACTGCCGGCGATGCCGACGGAATTGAAGCCGGTGAGCAGGAACAGATCCTTCACTTCCGGGGTCTCGCCCATGTAGTAACGATCGTCTGGCGTGAAGCTTTCCGGTCCGTTGAAGAACAGTTGGATACCGGCATCTGCCAACTTCGGCATCCGCTTGATCGCCATGTTCATGATTGGCTCGAAGTGATCGTAATCCTCCGGCAGGGAGTCGAAGCAGAACTCCTCCGGAATGCCGTTCATACCCCAGGGCTTAGCCACTGGCTCGAAGCAGCCCATCAGGATCTTGCCTGCATCTTCCTTGTAGTACGCGCACTCATCCGGGATACGCAGCACCGGCAGGTTTGAGGGCACGCCCTCAAGCGGTTCCGTCACAATGTAGAAGTGCTCGGCGGCATGCAGCGGCACCGCAACGCCGACATCAGCCGCAAGGCCATGCGACCACATACCGCCGCACAGCACGACGGTATCGGCGCGAATGGTACCTTCGGCGGTTTCAACACCCACGGCACGGCCGTTCTCAACGAGAATCTTCGTGACCTTGGTGTTCTCGAAAATCTTCGCCCCGCGTTGCTTGGCGCCCTTGGCCAAGGCCTGCGTCACATCGATCGGATTCGTCTGGCCATCCTTCGGCAGGAAGATGCCGCCGACAACGTCGGTGAGATCCAAGAGCGGCCACTTCGACTTGATGTCCGACGGCGTCAGCAAGTCCACTTCCAAGCCGAAGCACTTGCCCATCGACATGCCGCGCTTCAACTCTTCAAAGCGCGCTTCGGTCTTCGCCACGCTCACCGATCCATTTTGCTTGAATCCGGTCGCTTGACCGGTCTCGGCTTCGAGCGAGCCGTAGAGCGTCGCGGTGTACTTCGCCAGTTCGGTCAAGTTGCGGGTGGCGCGCAACTGCCCCACGAGACCGGCCGCATGCCACGTGGTGCCGCAGGTCAGTTGCTTGCGCTCGAGCAACACCACATCGGTCACGCCGATCTTGGTGAGGTGATAGGCGACCGAGCAACCGGCAACACCACCACCGATGATGACGACGTTCGCATGCGTTGGAATCGACATAGGTAACACCCGTTGAGTTCAGATGGGGTTAATAACGAGGCGGTGCAATGACCCAGAGCGACACCGATTCCTCGGCGCCCGGATTGCAGGCTGTAAACGGCTCACCGCGACTGATTCGAAAACTATCTCCTGCCTTGAGCAGAAATCGGCGATCCAGAATGGTCAGTTCGAGTTCTCCGGAGAGGACCACGCCCGACTGTTCAGCCATGCGCGAGACTTGCTCGTCGCCGCTACGCGCGCCGGGCGCGAAACGACTCATGATCAGTTCCGCTTCACCGTTAAGGGTCGGCGACAGCAGTTCTTCCTCAATACCGGTTCCTGGAAAGTCCAAGCGGCGGCGGTGCTCACGACGCACAACGTAGCCATGCTCACTGGGCTCACGCGGATCGTAGCCTTGGAAGAACCAGCTAATGCTGACGCCCAAGGCATCACTGATGGCCTTCAGCGTTGAAATAGAGACTTCAGAACGGCCACGCTCGATCTGACTGACGTAGCCGATCGACTTGCCGATGGCCTGCGCGAGTTCTGCCAAGCGCATCCGGCGCGCTTCGCGCAGATCGCGGATCTGCGCGCCCAAGGGGCTCGGCTCGCGCACAGCGGGCGCAACGGCAGGAACTGCGTCCAGCCTCGTCGTGACCGTGTCAGACATGCCCCTCCCCCCGGAAACTGTTTCACGGCAGAGTTTACGACGGGCCTGTAATTCATGTCCGTGAAATTTTTATTCCAAATTTCATTTTTTCGAACGGATCGCTGACTTGTTCGGACCCCAACCGCCTCCTAGACTGGGTTCACGACTCCGACCTTGAGACACCGTCTGCATGTCCGACCTCTCTGCAAACTCGATGCTGGCAATGGTGCTCACCGGTCACGGCGATTTGGATCGCTTGGAAGTACGGCCTGTCCCCATCCCCACCCCGAACGTGGGCGAGGTCTTGGTGCGACTCGGGGGTGCGGCCGTCAATAACACCGACATCAACCTTCGGGTCGGCTGGTACTCGAAGTCGGTGAGCGGCTCGACCGACGGCACCGTCGCCTCGCCGAGTGAGACCACCGATGCGGGCTGGGCGGGCGACGCGCTCACCTTCCCGCGCATCCAGGGCGCGGACGGCGCCGGTCGCATTGTGGCGGTGGGAAACGGTGTGCCTGCCAGCCGCATCGGTGAGCGCATCTTGATTGATCCGATTATCCGGATGGGCGCTCAATCGCTGTATTTCGGGTCCGATGTACCGGGATCCTTTGCCCAATACACCTGTGTGCCCTCGGCCAACGCCGTCCACATCGAATCACCCCTCTCAGATCTGGAACTGGCCTCGTTCCCGTGCTCCTACTTGGCGGCCTTGCATATGGTCAGCCGTGCTGGGGTCAGCACAGGTCAGACTGTCGTCATCACCGGCGCATCGGGCGGTGTGGGGGCAGCGGCCGTGCAATGGTGCCGCGCGCGTGGCGCGCGCATCATCGCGATCGCGGAGGAATCGAAGCATCTGGCCCTTCAAGAGCTCGGTGCGGATCGGCTGCTGGGCCGTACTGCCGTGCTGGCGGACGCGGTCGGCGCGGACACGGTCGATGTGGTGCTCGATGTGGTGGGCGGTGCGGGCTTCAATGACCGTCTAGTCGCGCTCAAGCCGCACGGCCACTACGCAACGGCCGGTGCGATCGCCGGTCCGGTCGTGGACCTCGACCTGCGGACGCTGTATCTCAAGGATCTCACGCTGCACGGCTGTACGATTCCACCGCACGGGCTCTTCGTTGAATTAGTTCGCGCGATCGAATCGGGGTTGATACGGCCGCAGGTCGCTAGGACATACCCACTGCACGACTTACGCGAGGCGCAAGCCACGTTCTTGCGCAAAGCGCACCTCGGAAAAATTGCCGTTCGTATCGACTGATTCGCAGCGAAACTAGGCGAGGTTGCGGCCTGAGAGCCACTCAGACACCTGAATTACAACTGCCGCTGAGGCGGTGGTGGCGCTGGCCATCGACCCAGTTTGGAATTCCAGTATGCCCATGAGCGGGCATCCACAATGCCAGGTGGCAAGCGATCCAACGTCTCGAGAATATAGTCATCACTGAGCACTTCGCGAATCGCGACCATGTCAGCAGGTTGCGCGTAACGTAACGCATAGGCCAGAAACCGAGGAATGTTCGACAGCGATTCTTCCGGTTCTTCAAACCAAACAATCCGACGTGCTAAGGCCTTAAATGCTTCTGTCGTCGGGAATGACACACTCACTCGTCGTTTCTCCGACGATAGACCGACCCTACTGAGGGCAAGCTCAGAGGATCCACTTCTCGCGCTGCCGCCGCTAACCGCCTTCGGGTCGACTCGGACACCTTCGCCAAATTGCCATCTTCAAAATACGACAGTGCCTTGAGCGTACCGAGTGGGTGCGCGCTTGGACCATAAATGGCGAGTGCCGCCGCACACGCCCAATCAAGGCCGACACCGGACTCAATGAGAGCATCGATATCGATATAGTCTTTCGCTTCGGCTCTGACTTGAACCGTCGCCGCGTTTGTACCCGCGAGATCGAGCCATGAGGCGATTCGAATTCCAGATTCCGCATCCACCTCGGGTTCGCGTACTTGGCCCAGCTTAGGTACGCCGAAAAATGACACCTTGACCGGCGCATCCCGGCCGACGGAGAGGGTCAGCGTATTCTGTTCACGCTGGACCACAACCGCTTCGTCTTGAAACGGTAGTTGCTCCATCAACGCGCCCGCATCGAATGATCGAAACGTGAAGAAATCGAAATCTATCGATTCTCGGTGCCCTAGGCGCAGTGCCAATGCCGTCCCACCGTACAGCACCCAAGGGTCTGACAGCTGTGAAAACTGCGGCCATAGCGCACGCTGCGCTGGTGGCAGGATGTCGAACTTTAGCCGGACCGAGTCCGTGATCAAGACTCCACCTGACCCGCACTACCCGGATCCAGTGTAGCCAACTTCAGCCCGCCACCCTACTGAAGATGATTACGAGGCTTCCTCAATACCCACCGTACGCTCAGCGGAGCGCAAGGTATTGAATAGGAGCATCGTCACGGTCATCGGCCCAACGCCACCCGGCACGGGTGAAATCAAGGACGCCTTCTGACGCACACCCTCGAAATCGACGTCGCCGACGATCGAACCGTCAGGCATACGGTTGATACCGACATCGATGACCACCGCACCGGTGCGCACCATTTGCGGGACGATGAGGTTCGGTACACCGGCGGCCACGACCAGTATGTCCGCCATCAGCGTGAACATCGCGAGATCCCGCGTCAGCTTGTGGCAGATTGAGACTGTCGCGTCTTGCTGCATGAGCATCATCGCCACCGGCTTACCGACGATGTTGCTGGCACCGACCACGCACACATTGCGGCCGGCAATTTCGACGTTCTCGTGCTCGAGGAGTTTCTGCACGCCATAAGGCGTGCACGGCGGGAACACGGTCGAACCGGTCAGCAGACCGCCGACGTTGTAGAGATGAAAGCCATCCACATCCTTGGCTGCGGAGATACGTTCCAAGACCGCGCGCACTTCGATGTGCGGCGGCAACGGCAACTGCACCAAAATCCCATGCACGGTGGGGTCATTGTTGAGTCGATCAATCTCGGCCAGCAAGGCGGCTTCACTGATATCCGCCGGCATCTCGATACGCTCGGAGCGGATACCGACGTCCTCGCAGGCGCGGACCTTGTTGCTCACATAAAGTTGAGAGGCCGGGTTGTGACCCACCAGGATCACGGCCAACCCCGGCGTCAGGCCATGGGTAGCGACCAGTTTCGCGATGCGCGCCTTGTATTCGGCGCGCAATTTCTTCGCAACGGCTTTGCCGTCGATGATCCGGGCAGTCATGGGGGGTGACACTCTGGCGTCGGGTGAATCGAGGGTCGCGATTCTACCCGTACAGCATTACCACGACATGGCCAATGCACCCGATGGGGCCCATCGGCGCCCCTACGCGCAGCCCGGCGAGGCCTGACTGGTCCAATTACGTCGCGCGACTTGCCCAGAAGCGTCATCGCCGAGGGGATACCCCGGCGGTGACGCTGCAGGCCGCATCCCGTCTTAGGCGGGACGCATGCCCGAACGCGGCAAGCGCACGGGGAACTTGTCCCGAATCGCCTGATCCACTTCTTCCGAGATATGCGACGGGTAGTGGGTCGAAAGCAGGTCCTTGACCTTCTTTTCCGCCCGATCGAGCACGCTCGTCGAGCCCTGCTCGATCCACTCGTTCGGGCTGCGACGGTCGCCTACGGCCGGGTACAGGTACTCGGTCTGCATCAGCTGCAACGTCTGTTCGGCGCCCAAGTAATGGCCGGGCCCGTTCAGGCAGACGTCCTTGATGACGTCGAACGAGAGCTTCTCCTCATTAACCTCGATCCCCTTGATCGTGCGCTGCGCCATGCCGATGGTGTCGTTGTCGATCACGAGGCTCTCAAGAGAGTAACCGAGCAAGCTGGCGTGCATGCCGGCCGACTCATAGATCATGTTGGCGCCTGCATTGCCGACGAGCGCATGGTTGAGCGCCTTTTCAGCGCCTGCCTGCTCGTCTGCAATCTTCGAGTCGGTCATGCCCGACGCGGTGCCGCCCGTGAGATTGTAGAAGTGCGCCATCTGACCGGCGGCGGCAGACAAGAGCGCCTGCTCAGGGCTGCCGCCGGACATCGCGCCCGTGCGCAGATCCGAGACAAAGCACCAAGTGCCAAAAATGGCCGGGTGACCCGGCTTGATCGCATTCACATAGACAAGACCGGCAAGGCACTCGGCCACTTCCTGCGCCAATGCACCGGCAATGGCGGCCGGCGCCGTAGCACCGGCCTGGCCAGCCGAGAGCAGCAAGACCGGCATGCCGCCGCGAACGGCGACTTCCAGGCACTTGCAGGCATCGGTTGCGAACTTCATCGGCGGCACGACGAAGCAGTTCGACTGGCTGACGAAGGGGCGCTCGCGCCACTTGTCTTCGCCACCGGCGATCATGTGCAACATTTCGAGGGACTTCTCGAGATGCTCCGGGAGCACCCAGCTCGAGCCGACGTGCTTGGTCGTGCTCGACACCGCGGCATAGCACGTATTGAAGTCCATCTCGTAGGGATCCGGCAGATCGCGCGGAACGACGGCTCGCTGAAAGAAATGGATGTGCTCCATCTTGTCGACAATGCGACCGATGTCATACAGATCCTGAATCTTCGACTCGCGGTACGTGCCGTTGGCATTGACCATGTTCACGGCCGCGCCGGCGGTCCCGAAGTACACCTTTTTGCCCCATGGCTCCAGATCGAACTTCGGATCCTGCGCGTAGAGCGGGAAGTGTCGGCCGGCCTTCGCCAGCATGTCCTCGACCAACGCGCGCGGGAACAGCAATCGACCGCGGTCACTGAGGGTGCAGCCCGCCTTCAGCAGGATCTCCACGCCGGATTCCGGCGCATCGGCCAGGCCGACCTCTTCTAAGAGGCGCAAAGCCGTCTGGTGGATCTGTTGAATGTCCGAATCGCTGAGCGGGCGATACAAGCCACCCGGCATGCCCGGCACGACGGGACGCAGATGATCCGGGAGGGGACCCGAGCGCTGTGCGCGGCGGGCATCACGACCGGAAGGGCGACGGGCGGGGGCGGTGAGTTCTGCAGACACGGATAGACCTCCAACAAATTCGACCCCGGGGGTGTCGTTCATCCACCCTCGGAACTGCTTCGAAGCCTCGCACGTTGTCAGCCTCTGCGCAGTACTGATTTTCTACCAGAAATGAAATTTTTTATGCCCGCTGGGGAAACTCGCGACTCGATGCCTGACGGTCCAGTACGACAGGTCTGTCCGATCCAACGACTTGGGTAAACGCTTGATGGAATCCACCCGTTGCGGCCGCCCCCGACGATCCGCGGCTGTCGCACTCTTCGCGACCTGCTCAGGCCGCGGTAGCGGCCGACCGCCTGGCACGCGAGTCGTTCACAGCGCGACTTTGCAATCGTTTGCAGTTTGCTTGCCCGACGCCTCGGGGCCACAACAAATCTAACCACTCGGTAAATGGCCTTGTGAGGCCTGTGTTGCCAAAGCGCAACTTCACAAAAGACACGAAAATGCTGTAGGTTACGCGCAGGATCGCCAGATTCGTCTGTTGGTCTTTTGTTTTACTGCAACGAACTGAGTCATCAGAGCGCGCGCTCTGATGACCACATTGGGTCGGGACGAGGCTCACCGACTCTGTGCATGCTTGAGCCACTTTGAATGAGGGGAATCGCTTGAAACTCAATACCAAGCTGACCTACGCGGTCATGGCGGCACTCAGTGCCGGCACGGGCTCCGTAGCGGTCGCCGCAACGGCAGAAGAGACCAAGGCCTCGAGCCTTGAGATCGCAGATATCGTCGTGACCGCACAGCGCCGTTCGGAAAGCATCCAGAACGTTCCTATCACCATTCAGGCTCTGAGCAGCGAAACGCTCAGCCAGCTGTCGGTGACGACTTTTGATGACATGGTGAAGTACCTGCCGAACGTCGCTCTGTCGAGCAACGGTCCGGCCCAGGGCAACATCTTTATGCGTGGTCTCGCCCTTGGTTCGGCGGGTACGCAGTCGTCCGGCACGATCGGTCTCTACCCGAACGTCGCCGTCTACCTCGACGAGCAGTCGGGTCAGTTGCCGTCGCGTAACCTCGACGTCTACGCGGCCGACCTTGAGCGCATCGAAGTTCTCGAAGGCCCGCAGGGCACCCTGTTCGGCGGCGGCGCGCAGGCCGGTGTGGTTCGCTACATCACCAACAAGCCGAAGCTGAACAAGTTCGAAGGCGCATTCGATGCCAGCTACGGCACGACCGCTCACGGCGACCCCAACTCGAGCTTCACCGCGACGTTGAACTTGCCGCTGGTGAGCGACAAGGTCGCTATCCGCGCTGTGCTCTACAACGAGAACCGCGGCGGCTACATCGACAACGTGGCCTCGACCTTCACCCGTCGTAACACCGACCTTGGCATCTACTACGCGAACTATGCGGGCGGCGTGCCTCCCGATAGCACGGTCATCAACAACAACGCGATCGTCAAAGACAACATCAACCCGGTGAAGTACCAGGGTGGTCGTCTGTCCGGCCTCGTGCAGTTCAACGATGACTGGAACTTGCTGTTGTCCCAGTCGTATCAGGACGTTCACGCTGACGGCGTGTTCTACCAGATGCCGAAGGGCTCGGAAGGCCAGGGCCTGCAGCCCTACCAGGTCACGCTGTTCAACACGTCGTACAACACCGACAAGTTCTCGAACACGGCTTGGACCTTGAACGGCAAGCTCGGCGCTCTGCACGCCGTGTACACCGGTGGCTACCTCGTCCGTAAGGTCGACCAGGTTCAGGACTACACGAACTACGCCCGCGGCGTGTACGCGGACTACTACCAGTGCTATGGCCCGGGCTCGGGCGTCTACTCGGCCTCGAATGGCTATGCCATCTACGGCACGGGTGACACCAACCTGACCTCGAAGTGTCTCTCGCCGAGCGCCACCTGGCGCGAGCAGGAGAAGAACACGCACATGACCCACGAGTTCCGTCTGTCGTCGCCGGACGACTGGCGCATGCGCTTCGTGGCCGGTGCGTTCTACGAGAACCTGCGCATTTATGACCAGACCGACTGGTTCTACAAGTCGATCCCGAACTGCCCAGCGGACATCGTCCCGGGCACCGGTCAGGCTTGCATGGGTAACATCGCGCCGGTCCCGGGCTCGACGGTCAACAACCCGAACACGCGTCCGGACAACGACGGATTTATGGAAGACGTCCAGCGCGGTTACAAGCAGAAGGCGTACTTCGCGTCGGTCGACTACGACCTGATCCCGAAGACCTTGACGGCCACCTTTGGCGCTCGCCACTACGACTACGAGATCGACCAGAAGGGTACGGTCAACACGTCGTTCGGCTGCTTCGAAGCACCGGCACCGTGCTACGGCTACAGCACCAACATGGACGCTGAGCACCTGAACCGCACGTACAAGGGCACCAAGTACCGCGCCAACCTCACCTGGCACATCACGCCAGATGCGATGGTGTATGCGACCTGGTCGCAGGGCTACCGTCCGGGCGGCTTCAACCGCAAGAGCGGCACGGCGCTGTTGGGCACCGATGGTGTCAAGCAGTACATCAAGCCGCTGTCGTTCGAGCCAGACAACCTGGAAAACAAGGAAATCGGCTTCAAGACCGAGTTCATGAACCACCGCATCCAGATCAATGGATCGGTCTACCAGGAAGACTGGAAGAAGGTCCAGACCGGTCTCTTCAACCCAGGCGTGCTCGGCAACCTGACCCTCGCGGTTAACGGCGCCGACTACCAGGTGAAGGGTGCGGAATTCCAGGTGACGGCGCGTGCCACCCAGGGCCTGACCTTGATCGGATCGATCTCGTACAACGACGCGAAGCAAACCACGTCGCCGTACCTGATCAATAACAATCCGGCCAGCGCAGGCTTCGGCCAGCCCATCACCGAGTACGTGTTCCGTGGTCAGGTCAAGACCATCTCGAACACCTTCGGTAACCCGGGCACCCCGACCGCCTACTCGCCTAAGGTTCAGTTCAACGCGCGTGCGCGTTACGACTGGCAGATGGGCGACTACGGCGCGTTCTGGCAGGTCGGCGCGATCCATGTCGGTGACATGTACAACAACACCAACACGGATCCGTCGGTCAACGGTGACGACCCGACGAAGATTCAGAACATCAATACGACGCTGTTCCGGTTCCACATGGCCGGTTACACGACGTATGACGCATCGATCGGTGTTGCCAAGGACAACTGGAACCTCCAGCTGTACGGGCAGAACCTGACCGACCAGAATGCGTCGACCTTCACCTCGACGGCCCAGTTCATCAAGACGGAAATCGTTCTCCGTCCGCGTGTGCTCGGCGTCAAGATCGGTATGAAGTTCTAATCGACCATGATCGATCCTTCAGCCGGCCTCTGGCCGGCTGAAGTAGAATCTGAGGCGGGCAGCAGTGCCCGCCTTTTTTTTGGTGCCGCATGACTGATCCGACTGTTCCCGAATCGCCCTCGCCGGTGGAGCTGGAGATCCAGCGCATCCGCGGCATCATGGGTCAGGGGCAATTCGCCGAAGCGCTGGCCGCCAGCCAAATGCTGGTCGCTGAGTTCCCCGACAACCGTGACGTGATCTATCTCGTCGCGGTCTGCCAGCGTTACCTGCAGCAAATCCCTGACGCGCTCGCGACCCTCGAGTCGCTGGAAAAGCGCCACCCGCGTTTCAGCCTGCTCTATCAAGAGCGCGGCCACTGCTACATCGCCCTGCGAGATGCACCGAACGCCATCGCGGCCTTCCAACAGGCGGTCAACCGCAACCCTGCGCTGCCCGCCAGTTGGTCGAAACTAGTCACCCTGTATCGCATGACCGGCCAGCACGAAAACGCCGGGTTGGCCGCCTCCCATGTCGAGATCTCGGGCAAGTTGGCACCCGAGGTGCTAACGGCCACGGGTTTATTGGCGGACGGCGATCGGACCGCCGCTGAACGGATCATCCGGCCCTATTTGCTGCGCAAGCCTGACGACGTCGAAGCCATGCGCCTCTTGGCGCGCATTGCACTCGAACTGGACGTGCTGGATGACGCCGATCTGTTGCTTGCCAGCGTCATGGAGATCGCCCCGGACTATCGCGCTGCTCGCTATGACTACGCGCGCACGCTCCTGAAGCGCCACAAGCACGCGGCGGGGCTCGAACAACTGGAGATTCTGCTCAAGGCAGAGCCTGACAACCGCACGTACCGCACGACCTATGCTACCGCCTGGGTCGGCCTTGGCGATCACGAGAAGGCGTTGCAGCTGTACCGCGAACTGCTCGTCGGCGCACCGCGTGCACCGGATATCTTGTTGTCGATCGCACACACCTTGAAGACGCTTGGGCGTCAGCAGGAAGCCATCGAGGCCTATCGCCAAGCCGCAGCGTCCCGCCCCCATTTTGGTGATGCCTACTGGAGTCTTGCGAACCTCAAGACGTATCGTTTCATCGGCGAAGAACTCACCGCGATGCAAGCGAGCGAATCGGCGCCTGAAATCCAGGTCGAGGATCGCTTACACATGTGCTTTGCGCTCGGCAAAGGCTTCGAGGATCTGGGCGACTATGCCCGCTCCTTCGAATACTACGAGCGCGGCAACACGCTTAAAAAATCGGACAGCCCGTATCGGGCAGAGTTCGTCGAGCAGAACACCGCCGAACAAAAGGCGGTCTGCACGACGGCAATGTTTGCGTCTCGAAAAGGCTGGGGGTGCCCAGATCCGGCGCCTATCTTCATCGTCGGCTTACCGCGTGCCGGTTCCACGCTGCTTGAGCAGATTCTCGCTTCCCACTCACAGGTGGAAGGGACGATGGAACTGTCAGACATCGCCACGGCCGTCGTCGAACTTGAGGGACACAATAAGGACAACACCCATCGGGTGTACCCGAAAGTGCTCGAATCGCTGTCAGCGGAAGACTTCGAGCGACTGGGCGAGAAATACATTCGCGATACGACGGTCTACCGCACGGATAAGCCGTTCTTCATCGACAAGATGCCGAATAACTTCCGGCACATCGGGCTCATCCACTTGATGCTGCCGAACGCAAAGATCATCGACGCACGCCGCGAGCCGATGGCCTGCTGCTTCTCGAACTTCAAGCAACTCTTCGCGGCGGGTCAGGAGTTCACCTACTCCATCGAAGACATCGCTCGCTATTACCGCACCTACGTCGAACTAATGGACCACTGGGATGCCGTATTGCCCGGACGCGTCCTACGCATCCAACACGAGGAAGTTGTCGACAACCTTGAAAGCAATGTGCGCCGCATCCTCGACTACTGCGGACTGCCCTTTGAGTCGGCCTGCGTCGAGTTCCACAAGACCCAGCGCAGCGTTCGCACCGCAAGCTCTGAACAGGTCCGTCAGCCGATCTTCCGCGACGGCCTCGACCAGTGGCGGAACTTCGAACCGTGGTTGAATCCGCTCAAGGCCCATCTCGGGAACCTCATTCCGTGAGTGAGCGCCGCCCAGGCCCGCGGCGCCGCGACGAGGCGCGTGCGCGCAAGCCCAGCGAAACCACGTGGGCGCCGTTACCCGCGCTTCGCCCACCGGGCCCACCGCTCGAAGTCCTATCGAGCGAGCAAGTCGAGCGCATCCTCGAGACCGCTTATCGCGTACTCGAAGAACTCGGCCTCGAGATTCGCAGTGCCGCAGCGCGCGAGATCTACCGTCGGGCAGGTGCGTGGGTGGATGATGAGAGCGGCCTCGTTAGACTCGGCCGTGACCTCATTGATGCGCAATTGAAAACTGCGCCTAGTACGTTCGTGCTTCACGCGCGCAACCCAGATCGTCACTTGCAGGTGGGCGGCAATGCCGTGAACTTCGGGCCGGTCCACGGGGCCCCGAATATTCGTGACGGTCGGGATGGGCGTCGCTATGGTGACCTTGAAGCCTTCCGGAACATCCTTCGCCTTACCCATACGCTGGGTGTAACGCAATGGCAGGGTGGCATTGTGGTCGAGCCCACCGACATACCGGTCGCCACCCGTCACCTCGAAGCCTATCGTGCGCACATCGAATGCTCGGACATCGTCTGGGCCGCGCGTGGTGTTGGCGGTGTGCAGGCGCTCGATGCACTCGCCCTGTCGGCCATTGAGCACGGCTGTTCGGTCGACGATCTCCTCACGCGACCGACATTGATGACGGTCACCAACGTCAACTCACCGCGCCGGCTCGATGAAGAAATTCTCGATAACATCATGGTGATGGCCGACCACGGACAGTGCGTGGTGGTCACCCCTTTCACGTTGATGGGCGCCATGGCGCCGGTCACGCTGGCCGGCGCGTTGGCACAGCAGACGGCCGAGGCGCTCGGCATCGTCGTGCTTTGTCAGTTGGTGCGCCCAGGCGCGCCGTGTGTGCTGGGCGGTTTCACCTCCAATGTGGATTTAAAGTCCGGGTCGCCGGCTTTTGGAACCCCTGAGTACGTGCAAGGCGTCATTGCCAGCGCGCAGATCGGCCGGCGACTGGGTCTACCGGTCCGCACCAGTGCCGTGAACGCCGCGCCCTGTGTAGATGCTCAATCGACGTATGAGACCGCGTTCGCACTGCAAGCGGCTATCCTCTCGCACAGCCACCTCGTGAGCCACGCGGCGGGTTGGCTCGAAGGGGGCTTGTCCGCGTGCTACGAAAAGATCGTGGTCGACGCAGAGCTCATTCGGCACTGGGCGGGGATCTTGCGGCCGGTCGAGTTCAGCGATGACGACTTAGGCTTTGAGGCGATCCGCGAAGTGCCCCCAGGCGGGCATCACTTTGGGACGGCCCATACGCTCGCGCGCTACCAAAACGCGTTCTATCGGCCGCTCTTGTCCGATTGGTCCAGCTACGAAGCCTGGACCGAAGCCGGCTCCCGCGACGCGACGATGCGCGCCACGCAATTGTGGCAGCGACTGCTGTCCGAGAGCGTACCGCCGGCACTCGATCCGGCCATCCACGAAGCGGTGAATGACTACGTCGCCCGTCGCCAACGGGAGTTGTCGGTCTGAAGTCGCCGATCAGCAATGCCCGGATGTATTCGGTGACGCCCGCCGTGGAGCGTCATTGGCAGCACCTCATCACAAAGGTGGCGCGCGAGGCCGAGGTTACGCTCGACTACCTGCCCTACCCCGCGCCGCAACCGCTCGAGGCGTTGTGGAACCGTCCGGACGTGGGTTGCGTGCTGATGTGCGGCTATCCGATCGCGATGCGGCTTGCGCCCGTCATCCCGATCGCGGCACCCATCCCGGCGATGCCGTGGGCACAGGGGCGTCCGGTGTACCGCAGCGACCTGATCGTGCGCGCCGATGCGCCTTTTCAGACCCTCGAGGACACCTTTGGGCATCGCGCTGCCTGGACCGTGCGCCACTCGCACTCGGGCTTCAATGCGTTTCGGCATCACCTGCTGCGCTATCGCAGCGAGGTGCGCTCCCGTCTCTATCGCGAGATGGTGCCGGACCTCGTCACCGCGCGGGCGATCCTCGACGGTGTGCGCGAAGGCCGGTTCGAGGTTGGACCCTTGGATGCCTACTGGCACTGGCTGATCGCACAGCACGCACCCGAACTCACGGCCGGGATTCGCGTGCTGGAGTCCACGGACGTGGCGCCGATGCCTGCGTTTGTGGCCAGTATCGCCATACCGGACGACGCGATCGCACGATTGAGGGCGGCTTTTGCACAGGCCGCCACGCGCCCTTGGTTTGAGGACTGCCAGGAGGCGCTCGGGCTCATCGGCTTTGCGCCGGTGACACAGGATGATTTTGCGTTGACGGTGGCGCGCGATCAGGAAGCGCTGGCCGCCGGGTATCCGCTTCCCGCCTGATTGCCCTTACAGCGGCACGCGCCCGGTGGGGTGTACGGTAACGTCGTGGGGCTTCAACAGATATCGGCGCGCCACATCGAAATACGTGCGATACAAAAGACCGTTGTTCAGGCGCAGCAATTCCTCACGGCGCTCGCGGTAACGCGGCAGGTATGCGTACCACGGCATCAAGGGTTCATCGTGGTGCAACACATGCAGATTGTTGAACAGGAAGAGCGGTCCGAAAAACCAGCTACCTTCGACAATCGCGATGCGCTCGTGCACGTTCGGCAGGGCGCGATGCTCGGCAAAGGAACGCACGGAACCCAAGCTCTTGCTCGGCAGCATGACGCCGACGAGATAGACCCAGAAGGGCATGTCGCAGATGTCGGTGATCCACCAGATCACGGGAACGCACCACAGCAGATGCTCAAGCCAAGCCGCTCGCGCGCCGGCATCTCCCCGCCACACGGCCTGCCATTCACCGACCCAATACATCAGGATGTGCAAGGGCGGACCAATCGTCACCCGCCCGAGCAACGTTTGGTCGAAGCGCCACAACGCGCGCATCGGCGGGGACATCGAAGCCCACTTCTCCGCCGTCAGATAGTACGACTCCGGATCATCGATCGGGTCCGTGAGGCGCTCGTTGTTGTGGTGCTTCAGGTGTAGCCGCTTGTAACGCGTGTACGGAATCCACAACGAGATCGGGAAGATACCAATGAGATCATTCAACCCGCGCCAACGCGTGGGATGCCCGTGCAGCACTTCGTGCTGCAGTGATCCGTGCCACGCCACGAGGATCGCCAGCACCGGCAACCCCAGCCAAGCGGGGATCGACGCATACGCCCATGTGAACGCACACCAGCCACCGTAAATTACGACGGCCAACAACACCGTCGGCCACTCCATTCGTGGAGCATTGGCATAGCGGGAGGGCTCAGGGGTCAACAGGTTCGCAAAAATCGTCATAGGGCATCGTTCGCAAGCGCGTCGCTTGAGTCTAGCGGAATCTTTAGGGTGTGCGCGCGCGGATCACCGCCAATCACTGTACTGGACGCTGCCAGCGCTGCGCGATCAGACCTACGGCATCGTGCAGCAAGATCGCCATCAAGCCGGTGATGAGGCCGCCTTGCAGCACGAACGCCGAATTGTCCGAGAGAAGCCCCGCGATGATCACTTCGCCGAGTCCCTGCGAGGCCACTGTCGAGCCGAGCGTTGCCGTCCCCACGCTGATCACCAAGGTTTGCCGCAGGCCTTCGATCATGAGCGGTCGCGCCAGCGGTAATTCCACCGACCACAGGCGTTGGATTGGGCTCATGCCCGCACCATCCGCCGCTTCCAGCACGCTGGCCGGTACCTGCGACAGTCCCGTCAGGGAGTTTTCGAATATGGGCAGCAGTCCGTATGCGACCAAAGCGATGAGCGTGGGCTTGATACCAAAGCCGACGAGCGGCACGGCAATCGCGAGCACGGCCACCGGCGGAAACGTTTGGCCAATCCCGACGAGCGAGCGCGACATGGGCAGGAACGCCCGCCCCGGCCCTCGGCTCACCAAGATCGCAAGACCAATCGCCAATAGCGCACTCAATGACGTGGCGGTGAGCACGAGGCCCAGGTGCGCCCACGCAAGCGTCGCAAGATCCCCCTGATCGTAGATTGCCGGCGCATCGTGTTGGGTCAACGGCGCGAACGCCGGCGCAAACACCTGCGGCTTCAGGAGGAAGGCGATCAGAAGCCCCCAGACGCCGACGCGGATGACGCCCGAGGCCTTCATCGCGCTGCCGACCCTCGCGTCAGGATAGCCTGCATCGTCACATGCCCGCTCCGCTGTCCGTGTGCGTCGAGCACATTACCAGCCGTCGCTCCCGCCCAGATCAGCGCAGACAACGCCTCGCGCAAAGACATCGATGCGGGCAGATCCGGCCCCGACACCTCACCGGCCGTCACGATGGCCGCGGTGGATTCAAGCGACAGCAAGCGCAGGGCCCGATCGGTCGTCCCGGTCAGCGCCATCACCTGCGGATGCGCCGGATGGGTCAGGAGTCGCGCCGGCACGTCGTGCTGCAAGAGTTTCCCATTGTCGAGCACCGCGATGCGATCGGCGAGCAGGAACGCCTCTTCCATGTCGTGCGTAACGATCACCACGGTGGTGCCCAACTGGCGTTGGATGGTGCGCAAGTCCTCTTGTGCCTTGGCACGAATGATCGGATCGAGCGCGCCGAAAGGCTCATCCATCAAGAGCACCGAGGGACCGGCCGCGAGCGCGCGGGCGACTCCCACACGCTGCTGCTGACCACCGGAGAGTTCTGCAGGTAGACGCCGGGCATGGATCGCGGGATCTAAGCCGAACAGCGTGAGGAGCTGCTCGGTCCGCGCAGCGATGCGCGCAGGCTCCCAGCCAAGCAACTGCGGCACGGTGGCAATGTTCTCGGCCACCGTGCGATGCGGAAATAAACCGTTGCCTTGGATGACGTACCCGATGCGCCGGCGCAGCGCCGGTGCAGGTTCTGAGGTGGTGAGACGACCGTCGATCCGGACCTGCCCACTGCTCGGTTCAATCAATCGGTTAATCATGCGCAGCAGGGTCGACTTACCTGATCCTGAGGTCCCCACGATCGCCGTGATCGATCCTTTCGGTATGATCAGATCGACCGCATCGACGACAGTCAACTCACCGTAGCGTTTTGACAGTGACTCGATTTCGATCATGCCGGTCTCCGTCGATCTAGCCATTCGACCAGCGCGTCGAGCACCACGCCCGCGGCCAAGGCCAAGGCCACGGTCGGCAAGGCGCCGAGCAAGACTAGATCGATCGCTGTCTGGCCGATGCCTTGAAAAATGAAAGTCCCCAAGCCGCCGCCTCCGATGAGCGCGGCAATGGCCGCCAATCCCATATTTTGTACCAGCACCACCCGCACCCCGGTCACGATCGTCGGCAACGCCAGGGGCCAGCGAATTCGCGTGAGGATCTTTCCGTCAGTCAGCCCCATTCCCCGCGCTGCGTCCACAACGGCCGGGTCGACGCTTGCCAGGCCAAGTACCGTGTTGGCCACCACCGGCAACAAGGCATACAGAAACAGCGCCACCACGGCGGGGGCATAGCCGATACCCCCGATGCCCCATTGCGCGAGGGTGGGCACCGTCACAGCGAGCGCTGCCAACGGGGCCATGAGCATGCCGTAGAGCGCGATGGAGGGAATGGTCTGCACGAGGCTCAACGTTGAGAGTACCGCCTGACGCAGCCAAGGGCGCCCCTGACACGCGAGTCCCATCGGCAAGCCCACGGCCACAGCGGCCAACACCGATCCGAGTGCGAGAGACAGGTGTCGGCTGAACTCATGCGCAAAGCGGTCGGCGTTCACGGCGTACTCGCGGACTACCGAGACGTGATCGAAGTAGCCACTGGCCAGAGCCGCCCACAAGACGAGCATCACCAGCCCCAATAACGCCAAGCGAGCCAGCGCACGCAGTTGCAGGCGCGCCGCGGCATCGACCCCTAAGAGCGCAACGCTCGCCATCGCGCACCAAAAGCCGGCACCGGGCGCAATCCGCACCACGGCGTTGCCCGGTGGCGTGAGCAGTTGTGCCGCGTGACCCAACGCAAGAGCGAACCACACGCAGAGAAGTCCCGTCGCCACGAGGCGCAGCCAACGACGTTGCGTGAGCACCGCCGTCACCCCGATCACGGCCAACACCCACCACCGCAGCACGGATCCAGGGCCTAAGGCATCGACGAGCCCCACGGGCACGCCGGGGACTATGCGATTGGCTTTCGAGATCACAAAGGGCAACCCAAACAGCGCCCCGACGGCGATCGAGCCAAATAGCCACGCGGGCAGATCGAGCCGTGGCCGCATCACGGCAAGAACCCCTGACTGCGCAAGTAATCACGCGCCACGCTCGCCGGTGCCTCACCGTCGATCTGCACGCGTTCGTTCAAACGCTGCAGCCGCTCTCGATCCAGGCTCTTCATGAGCGGCGCCAGAATGCCGGGAATGGCCGGGTAGCGCTGCAAGACGGCCTGACGCGCGGTGGGCACCGGCGCGTAGATCGGCTGATCGTGTCGATCATCATCGAGCACGCGCAGCCGGGCACTGACGATCCCACCGTCGGTCGCATAGACCATCGCCACGTTTACGCCGTTCGTCCGCGCGGCCGCCGCGCCGATCGTCGCCGAGGTCTCCCCACCGGCGAGCACGATCTTCTGCTCGGGCCGCAACTGGAACCCATAGGTCTTCTCCAAGGATCGCAGCGTACCGGCATTGGCGAACTCGGCCGAGCAGGCCAAGACGACGTCACCACCGCTGCGCACCCACCGCCCAAAATCGGTCATCGTGACCAATCCGGCGCGGCGCGCCACATCCTCGCGAATGGCCAGCGCCCACGCATTGCTTGCCGGCGCTGGCTCCAGCCAGACGATCTGATGGGCCGCGAGATCCAAACGCGCACCCTCGGCATAGCCTGCCGCCGCGTCTTTCCAGACCGGGTCTGCCGGGCGATTGAAGAAAAACCCCGCGTTGCCGGTGTATTCAACGTACAGATCAATTTCACCCGCGAGAAGCGCGCGACGCACGACTGGGGTCGCACCCAACGTCATGCGATCAACGGTCGGGATCCCGTGCGCTGACAGGACCAGTCGGATCATCTGACCGATCATGGCGGACTCGGTCGACAACTTGGAGGACACCACCACGCCCGCGGGCGAGGCCGCCCAGACGGGCGTCCCGGCAAGGAATAAGGCCAAAACGGCAAGGCGCGCCAACCTAAACAACACAGTCTCCCTCACCGCAGACCGGCACCGGCCGCGACAGGATGAACCATGGCCATTGCAAAGCACAGCGTCAAGCATGAATACGCTTGTCATCGCGCGCGCCGCGTGGTCACATGCGACGGTACTTCGGACCTGTCGCGCACTGAATGCGCGCCCGTCCGGCGAGATAATTGGCCGATATCGTGAAGCTACACTTGAATCGAAATCGCAGCGTGCGGCGTGACGGCGCCGACAGCGGAGACTACGGGCTATTCCGTCTGCTCCGCGAAGGCCTGTTCGGACACCAAGGCTGGACGTCCGCCTGGCACAAAGCCACACCGCGGTCAAAGTATCGAGTCGTCATCGTGGGCGGCGGCGGGCAGGGACTGTCGACTGCGCATGCGCTAGCCACCCAGCACGGCATCACAGATGTGGCGGTTCTTGAAAAAGGACCGATTGGCCTCGGCAACGTCGGCCGCAATACGACCATCATTCGTTCGAATTATTTCCAACCACAGAACATTCGCTTCTACGAGCACTCGCTGAAGCTGTGGGAGCAATTGGAACGGACGCTGAACTTCAATGCGATGGTCAGTCAGCGCGGTACGCTGAACCTATTCCACACGGAGGCCCAGCGCGACCTCTTCACCCGCCGCGCCAATAGCATGCGCCTACTCGGTGTCGATGCCGAAGCACTGGACCGCAAAGAGGTGAAGGAACTTGTGCCGCTCGTCGACCTCGATCACGGCCGTTTCCCGGTCTTAGGCGGTTTCCTGCAGCCGCGCGGCGGCACCGTGCGGCACGACGCCGTGGCCTGGGGCTATGCGCGGGCGGCGTCGCGCGCGGGCGTCGACATCGTCGAGCACTGTGAGGTGCGGCGTGTCGTAACCGAACGCGGTCGCGTGACGGGTGTTGAAACGAGCCGGGGTTTTATCGGTGCGGATATCGTCTGCCTCGCCGTCGCCGGTCACTCGTCGACCCTCGCGAATACCGTTGGGCTGCGTTTACCCATCGAAAGTCATGTGCTGCAGGCGTTTGTCACCGAAGCGATCAAGCCGGTTCTCGATGTCGTCATCACCTACGGTGCCGGGCACTTCTACATCAGTCAGTCCGATAAGGGTGGCCTCGTGTTTGGCGGTCCCATCGACGGTTACAACACCTACGGTCAGCGCGGCACCT
>CANGOP010000005.1 GCA_947455595.1 Gammaproteobacteria bacterium | reverse complement strand
GCCTGTGTTTCGGAGAGACACATGGTGCCGGACCATCGTCCCGACAGCTGGTGGCGCGCGAAGACGTCTTTCTGTACCGCGGAGCCGTGCGCGAGGATGAGATTGGCGTTCCCCGTCGTGAGCATGGCGCCGCCACCGAGGCCGATGCCGGCCTTGGCAAAGAACGCATTGGCCGCCGCTTCAATCACACACGGCAATTGGGCCCCGCCGTATTCCACGTCCTGCGTGGCCGCGATCATGCCGGTGTCACGATACGCCTGTGCGGTCACATAGGCCGCGTCGGGCAACCAGACACTCCCATCCGGTTTCATGCGCGGCTCTTCCACGTCCACCACGCGGTTGACCGGCTGGAACACTTCGCGGGCCACCCGTTCACACGTGTCGAGCACCGCAGTGAAAGTGTCTATCGAGTGATCGGCATGGCGGGCGCGTTGGGTCAGCGTACCGACCGCGAGCCAGTCGTTGAGCAGAAAGTCGATGGTGCGGCGCATGGCCCGTCTCGTCTGTAAGAGATCCCTCATCCTAAGCCTTGGCGGTACGCCGCGCATGGCGTCATGACGACGAGGAAGGCGGTAGACATACGGATGGCGCCCGGTGTGGCTCGATCTAGCATGGGCCTTCGATGCCCAGTCCAAGCTGAGGACCGTCGTGATCCACTCATCCGATGCCCCAAAAGCGACGACGTCAGGCGGCGACACCGCGATCGATCCGGTGTGCGGCATGCGCGTCCCCACCGAGCCGCCCCGTCACGTGTTCATCTGGCACGGATCGACCTACCATTTTTGCCATACCGGTTGCCGTGACCGGTTTGCAGCGGATCCCGAGCACTATCTGACCGGTGTGTCGGCCTCGCTGTCGGATCCGCCCGACGCAGAGCGTGACTACACCTGCCCGATGCATCCCTCGGTCCATCAGCCAGGACCCGGGTTCTGTCCGGCCTGCGGCATGGCGCTCGAGGCCGTGCGGCCCGATGCGGCGGCGGCGCTCAGTCCGGAGCAGGTCGACATGCGCCGGCGATTTTATTGGGCGGCGGGACTCACGGCACCCCTGCTGGTCCTCACCATGGCGCCGATGCTGGGACTGCGTCGCGCGGCATCGCCGCTGATGCTCGTTGGGCAGTGTGCGCTGGCAACGCCTGTGGTGTGGATCGCGGGCTGGCCGCTGCTCGTGCGCGGTGCCCAATCCTGCGTGTCGCGCCGCTTCAACATGTACACGCTGATTGCGCTCGGGGTGCTCGCCTCGTACGGCGCGAGTCTCTGGTCGCTGCTGTGGCCGCGTTCGGTGCCGGTGACGTTTCTCGATGCGCATGGCGAGGCGCCGGTATACTTCGAGTCGGCCGCCACGATCGTTGCGCTCGTCTTGCTCGGGCAGTGGCTAGAACTCTCGGCGCGCTCGCGCACGGGCGCGGCCTTGCGGCAACTGCTCTCGCTCGCGCCCTCGACCGCGATCCGGATGACCACCGACGGTCACGAAAAGGAAGTGCCCCTGTCGGACGTTGTGGTGGGGGATCGCCTTCGCGTCCGGCCCGGGACGCGGATTCCGGTCGACGGATGCGTCTTGGAGGGCACGAGCAGCGTCGATGAGTCGATGGTGTCGGGTGAGCCGATACCGGTGCTCAAAGGTCCGGGCGATTCTCTGCACGCGGGGACCCTGAATGAGCGCGGTGCGCTGCTCATGCAGGCCGAGCGCGTGGGTCGCGAGACCTTGGTCGCGCGGATCGTCGCGTCCGTCGCCGCAGCGCAGCGCTCTCGGGCACCGATTCAATCGCTGGCGGATCGTGTTTCGGGGTGGTTCGTGCCGGGCGTGATCGCGTGTGCACTCCTCGCTTTCATCGGCTGGTGGCTGTGGGGTCCCGAGCCGCGCCTCGCGCATGCCCTCGTCGCGGCCATCTCGGTGCTCGTCATCGCCTGCCCCTGCGCGCTGGGGCTCGCCACGCCGATGGCCGTCATGGTGGCGATGGGACGCGGTGCGCAGTCCGGTGTGCTGTTTCGGAACGCCGAGGCGCTGCAACGGCTCGACGCCATCGACACGTTGGTGGTGGATAAGACCGGTACGCTGACCGAAGGACACCCGCAGGTGATGCAGGTCATCACGGTGCCCGGATGGGAGCCACACGCGGTGCTCGCGTGCGCCGCTGCGGTCGAACAGTGGAGCGAGCATCCCCTCGCCCGTGCCGTGCTCACCCACGCGCAGCAGCTGGGCGTGACGATTCCCGTGGCGCAAGATTTTCTTGCCGAGCCGGGCGCCGGCGCGCAAGCGATCGTGGATGGCCATGTCATTCGTTTGGGTCGGCTGCCGTCCTTCACGGATGCCAGTGACCTGCTCGAGGCGCTGCACACGCGGGGTCTGGGGGCGACAGTCGAGACGCAGACCCACGTGGCGGTGAGTGTGGATGGCCGTGCGGTGGGGCTGTTAGCGATAGCCGACCCCATCAAGGCGGAGGCTGCTGATGCGGTGGCTGAGTTGCAGGCGAGCGGCGTGCACGTGGTGATGTTGACTGGTGATGCACGGGGTCCGGCCACCGCGGTGGCGAGGACGCTTCGCATCGACGACGTGCATGCGGGTGTGCATCCGGAGGAGAAGGCCGATATTGTTCACCGCCTCGCGGCCAACGGCCGACGGGTCGCCATGCTCGGAGATGGTCTGAATGACGCGCCGGCGCTGGCCGCCGCTTCGGTCGGCATCGCCATGGGCACCGGAACGGACCTGGCCATGGAGACCGCCGGCGTCACGCTCCTGCGCGGTGATTTGCGCGCGCTGGTGCGAGCGCGTCGCTTGAGTCGCGCAACGCTGCGCACGATCCGCCAGAACCTTCTGCTCGCCTTCGCCTACAACGGCCTTGGCGTGCCGTTGGCCGCCGGGGTGCTCTACCCTTACCTCGGCTGGGTGTTAAGTCCGATGGTCGCGGCCGCGGCTATGTCGCTCAGTTCACTTTCCGTGATCGCCAACGCCTTGCGCCTGCGCCGCCGGTCCCTCTGAGGCCCCGGTCCTCCGCAGCGGTCGCTTTTGATGGTCATAATTTGATCCTCTCTGTCCGCGCTGCCCCCTTGCTTCGGGCGGTAAACCGGGTACGGTGACGGACCGGGAGCGCCCCCTGCGCGACCAGTGTGTTGGACCATGCTGCACCTGCATTTCTCGAACCGTCTGCCCGCGCTGATTGATCGATTCGTCGCGCTGCGGGCAGCACAGACCGCGGACGTGTTTGACGCGGACACCGTCCTCGTCCCGAACCTCGCGGTGCGCCGCGCCATGCAGCTGGCGCTCACGGACCGCGATGGCATCAGTGCCAACCTCGCGTTTGACAATCTCGCCCGTTGGCTGTGGGGGCTCATCGGGCGGGTGGTGCCCGACGTCGGTCGCGAGTCCCCATTTCGGCCCGAGAGCCTGACCTGGCATGTGCTCGCGGTGCTTTCGGACAGCAGTTTCGTGTCCGCCCATCCACGTCTTGGTGCCTACGTGACGCCTGCAGATCCGGAGATGCGCTACGCGTTGGCGGCGCGGATCGCGGGACTGTTCGATCAATACACCACCTATCGCGACACGTGGCTGGCGGCGTGGGGGCAAGGACGCACCGACGAACCGGCGCTGCCGGAGCTCGCCGCTGATCGTGAATGGCAGGCCGCTTTGTGGCGCGCGGTGCTCGTCAGGCTCGGGGCGACTGACCGGCATCCGATCGAACGCTTCCTGCAGGCGTTGGCCGCCGGTGAGGCGGCGCCCTATCTGCCCGCAGCCGTGCACCTGATGGCACTGCCCTCGATCCCGCCGCCGTATTTGGATCTGCTGCGCGCCTTGGCCGGCTATACCGAGGTGCATCTCTATGTCCTAAACCCCTGTGAGGAGTATTGGGCCGATATCATCACGGAGCGGCGTTATCGTCAGCTCGATGCCGTCGGGCAAGCGGATGGTTATGAGGTAGCGCACCCGCTGCTCGCTGCGTGGGGCGGTGCGCAGCAGGCCTATTTCGCGGCACTGGTGGAACGATTTGCTGACGCGCAGAGCGATGACTCACCACTCTATGTCCTGCCGAACGGACAGACGCGCTTGGCGCATCTGCAACGGTCAATTCTTCAGTTGCAAGCGCCGCAGCCAGGGGAATGGGTGACGCCGCTTGACGATCGCAGCCTCGAGATCCATATCTGTCACTCCCTGACGCGTCAGCTTGAGGTCGCGCTGGAGCGCCTGCTCGGGCTCTTTGATGAGACGGCCACCGCCGGACAGCCGTTGCGTCCGCACGAGGTGCTGATCGCGGTGCCGGACATCGAGGCCGCCGCGCCGCTCGTCGAGGCCGCCTTTGCTGCCTTGCCGGATCACCAGCGCATCCCGTACGTGCTTACCGGCAGACGCGAGAGCGCGGCGGAGAGTGTCAGTCGGGCATTTCTCACGTTGCTGGATCTTGCCGGATCGCGGCTGGAGGCCGATGCCTTGCACGGGTTCATGCTGCTGCCGCTCGTGCGCCGTCGTTTTGGGCTGGTCGATGAGTCGCTAGACACGCTGCGCGACTGGATCCGTGCCGCTGGGTATCGCTACGGCGTGGATACGGCTCATCACGCGCGGCTAGGACTGCCGACCGATTCTCGGGTCACGCTGAGTGACGGGCTCGATCGCCTATTTCTGTCCTACGTTCTGCCGGCGCATGAGTGGACGCCGGTCATTGCAGGACTCTTGCCGGCCAAGGGTGTGCGGGATCCGGACGGCGACGTGCTCGCGACATTGGACGGTTTTGCCGAGCAGCTCGCCATGTTCATCGCAGACACCGCTGAGCCCCGCAGCGGGCGCGAATGGTCGGGTGTGCTCCTCGCGGCCCTGGAAACTTTCTTTGAGCCGGCGGGGGATGGTAACGACATCGAAGAATTGACGGTGCTCCGTCAGTCTATCCAGACCCTGTGTGCGCTCATCGACAAAGCGGCGCCGGAAACTCGTCATTCGCTCGGCGTGATTCGCGCCAGTCTAGAAGAGGTGCTCGATAATCCGGGTCGAGGGGGCGTGCCGAGTGGCGCGGTGACAGTCTCGTCGTTGTCAGCCCTGCGAGGTCTGTCCTATCGCGTGCTCATTGTGCTCGGCCTGGATGATGGCGTGTTTCCCCGCATCGATCGGCCGGTGGATTTCGATCTCATCGCCAAGACGCTCAAACCAGGCGATCGGCAACGCCGGACGGATGATCGTCACGTCTTCCTCGACCACCTCGTCGCGACGACCGAGGTCCTGCACCTGAGTTACACCGGTTATAACGACCGCACCAATGCGGAGCTGCCGCCCTCGGTACTCATTGCCGAACTCTTGGATCTGCTACTGCCGGCCGTGACCGCTGCGGGTGAGTCGGTCGATGCGGCTCGTGAGCGCGTCATGGTCGTGCACCCGCTGCAGCCCTTCTCCCCGACGTGCTTTGATCCTGCCAACCCCCGCCGACAGAGTCATCAGGCGGGATTGGCGCGTGCGTTGCGGACGCGCACGGCCAATCCAGACGCCGCACAGCGCGCGCCGGTCTTCTTGGAAGGACCCTTGCAAGCCGCTGCTGCGTTACCGGCCAGCCTGCCGATTCAGACGCTCGCCTCGTTCTATCGGGGACCCGCCAGGACCTTGCTCGAGCAGACGCTCGGTATCCGCTTCGAACGGGAGGAGGCGGATCTGCCGGTGATGGAGCCGTTGGCCGCCGAGCAGGAGAGTCAACGGCGTCTTGAACGTCAGCTGCTTGATGCGGCCCTCGGAGGGGCTACCGTTGATACGCTGCAGACGTACACCGCGGCACTGCCGGATCTGCCGGCGGGCACGCTCGGTCGCGTCGCAGCCGAACAGTTGATCATCGAAGCGGTGGGCTTTGCGGATCTCGTTCAGCGCTATCAGGCCGAACCGCTCTTGCCGCCGCAGACGATCCAGGCATCACTGGAGGTCGACGGCGCGGCGGTGGTCCTCACGGCCGAGACATGGGACTTGCGCTCCTCAGGACTTCTCCAGATCAGCCCATGGTGCGTCTCATCGGCCAGCCTGATCGAGACGTGGGTGCATCATCTGCTCCTCAATCTTGCTCGCCCTGCGGGCGTGACGCCGGTGTCGCGTCACCTATTCAAAGACGACCTGTGCACCTTGGCGCCGGTGAGCGAGCCCGGGAGGCATCTTGCATCCCTGCTCCGTCACTATCGCGAGGGCTTGGTGACGCTCCTCCCCTTCTATCCGAAAACCTCCATGGCACATGCCGCCGGAGAAAACAGTCGGAGTGAATGGGAAGGGTCAGATTACGGATCCGCCGGTGAATCCCACGACGCGCTCATGGCGCTCGCCGTGCGCGGCCAGCCCGAGCCTTTAGGCATGGCCTTTGAAACGCTGAGTGAAGAACTCCTGGGCCCGCTCGTCGAGCATCTGACTCGGGGGGCGCCGCTGCTGTGAGTACACAGATGACGCCGTTTGATCTGCTGCAGTGCTCACTCGACGGCCGTCGCCTCATCGAGGCAAGCGCCGGGACGGGCAAGACCTACACCATTTGCCTCTTGTACCTGCGGACGATCATCGAGCGTCAGCATCCGGTGCGGGAAGTGCTGGTCGTGTCGTTCACGAAAGCCGCCACCGCTGAACTCAAAGAGCGTATCCGCGCCCGCCTTGTCAGTACCCTTGATCACCTACGCGGGAACTGTCAGGAACCGCTCGATCCTGGATTGGCGCAGCTGCTGGCGCATTATCGTGAAGCGGGACGTGACCCCTTGGTGATGCAGAAGCGGCTGGCAGCGGCCATTGCGAGCTTCGATGAGGCTGCGATCCACACGATTCACGGTTTCTGCAAGCGCATCGTGGAAGATGCGCCGTTCGTGACTGGGATGCCGCTGGAGCTCGATCTGCAGTCAGATGATGCGCCACTGCGCTCGCAGCTCGCGACGGATCTGTATCGGGAGTGGCTGTCGACGACGCAACCCTCTATGGCAACGGTCGCGAGCCTCTGGCAGGGCAAGACCTTGCGCGATCTGGATATCGAAATGAAGCGCTGCCTCGCCAAGCCGACGGCAAGGCCCGTATGGCCCGCATCGACGCCCTCCGTGAATCCGGCCGAGCGTGCGGCCCGGGAGACGCGCTACGCCGCGGCGCGTCAGCGCTGGCAGAGCGAGCGGGTGGCGATCCTGTCTGCGCTGAACGCCTCGATGCAGGCCGGTGCCTTGAATGCCGGATCGTATAAACCGGACCGAGTCGCCGATGCGGCGCATCAATGGGACACCCTGCTGCAAGCGCCGACACTGGCGCTGGCGCGGCGCCCCAAGTCGAAAAAAGACTGCAAGCTGAAATTGCTCGGCTTAGGCTGGATCGACTCGAAGATCGTCGGCCGACGGCAGGCGGGCTTGATCCGTCACGCATTCTTCGCCGATGCGCAAGCAGTCCTCGACGATCTCTCGGCGCGCGACGAGGAAGCTGCGCGGGAACGGTTGGATCTCTTCCGGTATGTCATTGCCAAGACGCCTGAGCGCATGCAGACGCTGAAGCGCGCGGCGCGCATGCTCACGTTCGATGATCTGTTGAAAGCACTATTCGATCAGTTGAAGAGTGACGCGGGTGCGACGCTTGCGGCCGACATCCGGCGACGCTTTCCGTTTGCGCTCATCGATGAATTCCAGGATACCGATCCGCTGCAGTACGGTATTTTCAATCGCGTCTATGAAGACTCGGGTACCTTGCTGCTCGTCGGTGATCCGAAGCAAGCGATCTACGCCTTTCGCAACGCCGATCTGCACGTCTACCTCAGCGCCCGGTCCACGGCGAGTGAGCGCTTGACCCTGACTCACAATCAGCGCTCGACCGGTGAGTATCTGAAAGCCTTGAACGCGCTGTTCGGTCACAACCCGCGTGCGTTTGTGTTGCCGGATCTGCACTACCACCAGGTCTTTGAAGGCAGCAAATCCAAAAAGCCCTTTCACGATCCGGCCGCTGATCGCGCGGCCTTGCAGTTGTGGTGCCTCCCCGGCGGGGACGGTGAGCAGGTCTGGGATCTGCGCGAGGCACGGGCGGCCGCGGCAGCGGCCACGGCAGCGGAAATCAGTCGACTGTTGCGCGGTGCTCGTGCCGGTGAGGTACGGTATGACGGCAGACCGCTGGCGGCGGGAGATATGGCGGTGCTGGTGCCCACCCATGCGCGGGGCACGGAAGTACGCCAAGCCCTCGCCGATCTCGGGATCGGCGCCGTGGAGTTATCCCGTGACAGCGTGTACGCCACGGATGAGGCACGCGAACTTGCCTGCATCTTGGACGCGATCCTGTCTCCCAATCGCGTCGGTCTTATCCGGGCGGCATTAGCCACCCATCTGCTGGGATATACGGCGACGGCGCTGCACGCACTCAATGCGGATGATGACGCGCTGATGGCCGAGTTCGAGCGTTTCGAGCGCTACCGGACGGTTTGGGCGGAGCGCGGCGTCGGCGTCCTATTGCGTTCGCTCTTGGTGGACTTTGCGATCACCGAGCGTTTGCTCACGAGTGCGCTGGGCGAACGTCGACTGACCAACCTTCGGCAACTGATCGAGCTGCTGCAAACCGCGGCCGCCGACCATCCCGCGCCCGATGCTTTACGCCATTGGTTGCAGACGGAGCAAGGCGAGGAAACGGCCGACGAAGTGAGTCAGTTGAGACTCGAGTCAGATCGGGACCTCGTGCAGATCGTCTCGATTCATGCGGCCAAAGGGCTCGAATTTCCGATCGTGTTTTGTCCCACGTTGTGCGACGACTTCCTGAACGGTGGCAAGAAACGCCGGGGGCTCGCGATTGAGTACCGAGGTGATGATCATCAATTGGTGATCGACTACGGCCGGGACGAGATCGAGGCAGAGATAAAAGCCCGGATCGATGAGGAGGTGGATGCGGAGCGGATGCGTCTGCTCTACGTGGCGCTGACCCGGGCGATCCATCGCACCTATCTCGTGGTAGGTCCATGGCGAGCGGCGAGCAATCGAAAAGGGCCCTCGCAATCCGGACTGCAGTGGCTCGTCGCGGGTGCGGAGTATGCGGATTACGCCGGGTTTCAGGACAGTGACGCCGACGCGACGGCCATGCGAGAGGCGTGGGTACAACTCGCGTCCTCCTGTGCCGACATCGGCTTCGCGTCGTTACCCGTAGCGCCCGGCGTGCCACTCCCACCGCCGACGCTGCAGGCGGAGACACTCGCGGCGCGGACGCTGTCGTCACCGCTCCCGCGGGCGCGGCGCGTGGGGAGCTTTTCCTCGCTCGTGCATGGTGCGTCACATGAAATCGCGGTGAAGGATCGGGATGCGCGGACCGAGCAGACCGAGGGCGAGCGTGAGCCGACGCCGGTACCCGCGGACGACATTCGTCGGTTCCCGCGCGGCGCCCGCGCCGGTGAATGTATCCACGCCGTTTTCGAGGAAGTGGACTTCACGAATTCCTCGGGCTGGCCGTCGGCGATACGGCAAGCGCTCGCGCTCCATCCTCCGGGGGGGCGGGTGGAGGACGCCGACGCGCAGGCCGCGATGCTGCATGCCATGTTGACCGACGTGCTCGCGACGCCGTTGGCAGAGGAATTGACGCTGCAGCGCATTTCGCCGCGCGATCGCCTCGTGGAGTGGGAGTTTTCCCTGCCCGCGGGCCGACTGGAGGCTGGCGTGCTGTCACGGTTGCTGGCACAGCACGGCTACGCGGTGCCGGCACTGCGCTTTGCCACGCTGGAGGGTTATCTGCGTGGCTTCGTGGATCTCATCGTGCGGCATGAGGGACGTTATTACGTCATGGACTGGAAGTCGAATGTGCTCGGTGAGGAGGCGACGGACTATGCGGCGCCGGCACTGGAGGCGGCGATGGTCGCGAACGGCTATCACCTCCAGCATCTGCTGTACACCGTGGCGTTACATCGCTGGCTTGGCTGCCGCCTGCCGGGCTATGACTACGATACCCATATGGGCGGCACGCGCTATCTCTACATCCGTGCCGTTCGGCCGGATTGGCCGGGCGCAGGCATCTATGCGAACCGTCCCCCGCGCGCGCTGATCGAGGCGCTCTCTCGACTGCTGGACCCGCCGGAGGAACGTCCATGAGCGTCAGTCCCACCAGCGTGTTTGCTGACCGATTGGCGACTCGCCTCGCGAGCTGGTGCACGCGCGCGGGCCTCGATGCCGACGCGGTGAGGCTGCTCGTGACGAGCGCGTGCACGCTCGCCACCGAGACTGAAGCGGGGCACGTGTGCATCTCCTTAGAAGCACTCTCCCATACGCTCGAGATGCCGCCAGCGCGCCTTGCGGAAGCGCTTCTGCGCACCGGTTGGGTGCGCCGAGCGGCGTGCACGGAGGGGGCGCTGCTGGTGCTGGATGACGCCGACAGACTCTACTTCAAGCGTCATTACGACTATGAACAGCGTTTGGGTGTGCGCATCGCGGCGGCATTACAGCGTCCCATGACGACGCCTGGAGTACACGGTTCGGCGCTGCTGGCGTCGCTCTTTGGGCCGGTGCAGACCGACGGCAGCCAGTGGCAACGCCTGGCGGCGGCGCTCGCGCTGCATCGTCACTTCGTCGTCGTGAGTGGCGGACCCGGTACGGGCAAGACGACGACCGTGGCGTATCTGCTGGCGGCGTTGCTGATCGATACGCCCTCGCTGCGGATTGCTCTGGCAGCCCCAACCGGGAAAGCAGCGACCCGGCTGTCGGCGGCGATCCAGGCGCGCGCCGATAGCGTCCCGGCATCCGTCCGCGCCGGATTACCGACACACGCGCAGACCGTGCACCGGCTGCTGGGGTACAGCCCGGCGGGTTTTAAGCATGACGCGAAGACCCCTTTGCCGATTGATGTGCTGGTGCTCGATGAGGCCTCGATGCTTGACCTGTCGCTGGCGACGCAACTCCTGGAGGCGGTGCCACCGAATGCCCGGATCCTGCTCTTAGGGGATCGTGACCAATTGGAGGCGGTCGAGACGGGTGCCGTGTTCGCGCAGCTGTGTCAGCGGCCTTCGCTGAGTGACGCGATGCGCGCGCAGTTGGCTGCCGCGACGCAGGTCCCGTCGGCGGCGATTGACCTGCCGTCGGATGCGACCGACCCTCTCGCCGATGCCGTGATTCGCTATACGCGCACCTTCCGCTTTCGCCATGACTCGGCGGTCGGCCGTCTTGCGCTGGGCGTGCAGGCGGGCGATCGAGACGCGGCGCTCCACGCGCTCTTAACCGACGCGTCAGACCTTGCTTGGTGCGAGCTTTCGGGCTCGCGCTTGCCGAAGGATCTTTTGGATCGTCTCACGGCCGATTATCACGACTATTTTGCTGTGGCCTGCATGCCCGACGCAGATCCTGCGCAGGCGCTTCAGGCCTTTGAGCGCAGTCGCGTCCTGTGTGCGCAGCGCGAGGGACCGTTCGGTGTGACGGCCCTCAATCTGCACATCACGCGGGCCTTGTGTGCCGCGCATGGACTGGGATCCTCAGGACCTTGGTATCGCGGTCGTCCGGTGCTGGTGACGCGCAACGATCCGTTACTGAACCTTTACAACGGTGATGTCGGCGTCACCGTCCAGGATGCGTCAGGACGATTGCGGGTATGGTTCCAGATCGGGGATGCGCTGCGCTCCTTCTCGCCGTCGCAACTTCCCTCTCATGAGACCGCCTACGCGATGACCGTGCACAAGTCACAGGGCTCGGAATTCGACGCGGCGACCGTGATCCTGCCGCGCGACGATTCGCCGCTCCTCACCCGGGAAATGCTGTACACCGCGGTGACGCGCGTGCGTCATTCCCTTCGACTCGTCGGCACGACGGGCGCGGTGACGCGGGCGATAGAACGCCCGAGTAACCGTCAGTCGGGGCTGCGGGATCGCATTCGGGAAGGCCTGTCGGTTCAACCGCCGACCGCCTGACACCGCCGGACTGGGGGACGAGACCGGTGGATTTCCAGAGGTATTGCTCAATCCGGCAGAAGCTGCGCGTCTGCGGAATGATCGAATGGAACTCGTGACGCGAGAAGATTTACGAGATTGGTCCCGCGTCACTTCCTGGCGAGGACCTGCTGATCTCATCGAACTCTTGCGTGAACGCGTGGGCAAGCCGACCAGCTACGAGAATCTGGCATAGACCTTGGGCGTGGCTGCGCAGACAATGAAATCGTGGATTGAACTCCTGGAAAAACGCTACCTCGTGTTTCTGCTGCTACCCTATTCAAGTCGCCTGTCGCGCAGCATTCGTAAGGATCGCCGAATATTCTTTTACGACTGTGCCGCAGCCTACGACGCAACTGGCGGCGCGACGTTGGAAAACTTGGTTGCCTGTAGCATGCTCAAGTTCACACAGTTTCGTAGCGATGCCTTTCGTGAAAATTGGGAACTGTTTTATCTGCGCGACCGGGATGAACGTGAGGTTGACTTTGTGGTCACGCGTGACCAGCGTGTGGAATGGCTCATTGAGGTCAAAGCGTCTGATGACCGAGTCGGCACCTCACTACGCCGCTATCATAAAAAACTTCAGCCCTCGCAGTCGCTGCAACTTGTGCTGAATCTGGACCAACGGCAGGAACGCGAGGGCATCAAGATAGTGCCGCTCGGGCCCAGGTTGGCCGCATTGCCGTATGACCCTCCGGAGTCGGTCAGCTCATGAACACGGTCAATGAGGAGGTGGGGGTGCAGCACCTCGTGCAAGCGATGCAATCGGGGTCTCTGCCGCGAGCGCAATGGACACATGCCGCGCATCTGGTGGTCGGGACTTGGCATGTGCACACACTCGGTTTGTCGGAGGCGTTGCAGGCGATGCCGACGCTGATTCGCGCCTACAACGTCGCCACCGGCACTGCAAATAGCGATTCTTCCGGTTATCACGAGACGCTGACGGTGGCTTACCTGCGCGAGATCGCCCGTCAATTGTCGGCTTTGTCGCTGCCCGTGGAGCTCTCCACCGCGGTGCAGACGGTTCTGAGTTCGGACTTGGCCCGTTCCGACTGGCCACTGCGCTACTGGAGCCGTGAGCGCTTAGGGTCGGTCGCGGCACGGCGTTCGTGGATTGAGCCGGATCTGGCGCCCCTCCCCGTTTGACGGGATTGGGAGGCGCACGGCATCGGTGACTTTCTCTACAAACACGTCAATTATTCGACTCACGCACACACACGCATCGGCGACAAAATCACCCTCCCCACACGTTCGGGAGATGACGGTGACGGATCTTAAAACACTCGATGCGAGAATCCAGAAATTACAGGCGCAACTGACGCGTATGCAAAATCGCCGCCAGCGCGTCGCAATGCGTGAATCGAAGTTGGCGGACAAACGGCGTCTTGAAGCCGAACAGGAAAAGCGTGCGCTCGCCGGCGAACTGCTACTGGATGCAGTGGCTCGCGGCGTGGTGCCCCGTGCAACGGTGGCGCTGTGGTGCGATACGCTGGATCTTGAGCAGGGACATCGCGAACTCTTGGGGCTCTGACGGGTCGGCGGCGGGCGGTGGTACCCGCTGCCCCGGTCCCGTCATCACCGCAGGCTGCGCGTCCCTGAAGGGCGATAATTCACGCGGTCGAGCGACTGCGTGACTTCGCTCTCCACGGCGGAGTTGTCCAACTGCAGGTAGTGGGCGCGACGCATGTCTTGCTGATAGCTGAGCAGCGTGTTCGGGTCGACGATGATGCGGTTTTTCAGCGAGGACCAATAATGCAGGTGGCCTTTGCCTTGCTTGACGAGCGCCGCGTCAATGCCGTTGATGGCCTCCGGTGTCGGCGTCGCTTCCATCTCGATTTCCACGCAATGCGGTGCCGCCACATCATTCGCCTGACACGGGGCGGCGCCATCGAGCCGAAACTCCAACCGGTGCAAGACGACGACGGAGGGCACGCCATCGAGCGGCAGGTTCAGATCGAGCGTCATGGTCTTGCCGGTTTCGAGCGTGCTGCCCACCCAGATCGCGGTATTGAGCGCATGGGAACGTCCCATGTCGTTTTCTAAACTGCGTTTCGAGACCCGCTCGGTGACGTAGGCATCCACCGCGGCCTGAGCGCGTGCGCGGTCGGGACCGGCGCTTGGGAACAGGGCGTCCAGCATCGCACCGGCGGATGCCCGCAGTCCCTGTTGGTAGGCGTCGAAGTCGGCAAGACCGACGAAGTTTCCGTCCCGATCGATTTCGGCCACCGGCGTTTTTGCCCCGACTTCCTGGATGAGTCGCGCCATGCGCGCGTCGGTGTCTTGGTCCGAGTACGCCGCGCGGGATTGAACGGCAAGATCGCTGAGCTTGACCAGGAAGCCCCCGCCGTTACGCGGCAGTAAGGCGCCGCTCGCACTGGCATCGAAGGTATGCGTGACCGGCGGTGACGACGCGTAGAGCGTCTTGACGTAGGTGCTGTCGATGTCGATCTGGGTCGGATGCCAGCGGAAGTTCAGGGTGAAGGACGGCGGCGTGGGTGCCGGCGATAACGAGTCCACCTCGACCTGTTTCCATTCAGCCCAAAAGCGGCGGTTTTCGTCCCCATCGTCACGGAGGCCGTGGGCGTCATCGAGCGCAATCGCCGACTCCAGCATCGCAAGACTCGCCTCTGTGTCGCCCAGGATCCGCGCGTAATTCGCGATCTGAAAACGCACGAAGGCCTCGTCGTCGTAGGCGTGACTTTGCACGGCCGCCTCGAGCGCGCGCAGCGCATCGTTGCGCGCCGTCTCCGTTTCCTGAACGAGCTCGTCCTCGGTGTCGCTGCACTGGCCCCGCCCCCACGCGAGGGTGGCGGTCAGGCTATAGCGATGCGACGCATAGGAGGGCAGCAGTGCGGCGTGGGGATTGTCCAGATACAACGCTGCTTCGGCCGCCGCGGCCGCCTGATGAGCGCGGCACTCGTCTTGGAAAGCGCGCGCGTAGGCGAGCGCGCGCAGCCGGTGTAAATCGATGGCTTCGGGGAAGTTCGGCCCGTGGCTTGCGACCGCGGCGAGGCGCGCGTCGAGATCCGCCAGTTGCTCGGTCAGGGGTGAGGCGATCGCGACGAGGGGGGACACCAGCAGAAGAGCGGCAGCCAGAGGACGGTTCAGCATGCGTTACTCGCGGATCGTAGTGCCCACGAGGCGCGCAATCGCGCCGAGCGTGGTCTGGGCGGCATTGAGGCCGAGGCGGAAGTCGGCTTCCGAGAACGTGCGGTAAAGATCCGTGGGCTGGTGCCAGTGCGGATCGGACCCTGCACCGATCTCTCGGCCGCGCTCGTTCTCGCGCAGACTGATGGCCGGCACGAGATCCATGAACGGCACACTGTCGGTATTGGTCATATGCGGGCCGACGCTGGCCGGATAGTCCGTGGCGTAGGCCTCGTTGGCGGCCTGGAAAGCGAACGCCAAGTGCATGGCGCCCTCGGCCTCTTTGGCGCGCGACTGGAATTCAATGTTGACGTCCGCTTCCCGGCGTTGGGTCGCGGCGACCGATCCATCGGCGCGCGGCAAGCCATGGTCAAAGAGCATCATGTCGTGCTGCACCATCCCGAGCCAGCGGGGTTCCGGGTAGTGACCGGAGCCCGGGGGATCTTCCCGACCTTGCAGGGCCTGCCGTTGCGCGACATAGGCATAGGCGCCATCGAGACCGGTTTCCTCGTTGTTCCACAAGACGAAGCGGACGGACCGTTCGGTCCGGATCTTCGGGTCGGAGAGAATGCGCGCGAGCTCGAGCACGATGGCGGAGCCGGATCCGTCGTCATTCGCCGCCTCGCCCCAGCCGTGCCCGTCCATATGCGCGCCGACGATGTACATCTCCTCGGGGTGAGTGGCGCCGATCTTGGTGCACCAGACTTCCTCCCGCTTCCCCGGTGTCGAGGGCTCGGCATTCAATTCCCGCAGTCGAGCGTCCGGCTGACGGGCGGCGTCTTCGTTGACGCCCGTCGGCCCCTGCGGCCCCCGATAGCGACCGCCGCCGACGGTGGGGTTCGGGACATCGGCCTTCGGCGGACCGCTCGGCCGTTCCCGGGCATGGGGGTCGAAGGCGTACGGCAGTCGGGTCACCTCGGCGCATCCGTAGGCGCGCATCTGCGCCTCGATCCAATCGACGGCGGCGCGATTGCGCGCCGTGCCCTCACGGCGGTCACCGAACTGCGTGAGGTCGAGGATCGTGCGCTGGTATCGGGCGAGGTCCAAACGCTCGACCACGGTACGGACGGGGTCCGGTGCTGGGGCGGACCCGGCGGTGAAGGCGGTAAGCCCTGAGAGACTCAAAGCGAGGGTGAGACGCAGTGGCGTAAGCATGGAGTGGATCCCTTGACCGGTTCGTCCGTGACGGTACACGCAATCACCCGTCTCTGGCGACGGTCATCGGGCACGCATGCGTTTTCAAATAAGCTAATGCACTTCATAAAAAATTTTTAAATAACTAATTTTACATCTAAAAAAATAAATGAACGTTATTCGACAAAGCAGAAAAAACGTTTTTTTAAGAGCGGCGATCCCCCTCCTCTCCCCCGCCGATTTCGCGTTCAGCGGAGCGTTTCGGGAGCGGGTATGCTGCCGGACTCGTCGGAATCGGAGGGCTTATGCGTCGTTACGTCACGGTCGATGTCTTCACCGATCAGGCCTTCCAAGGCAATCCGTTGGCGGTGGTCCTGGATGCGGAAGGCTTGTCGACGGCCCAGATGCAGCAGGTGGCAACCGAGTTCAACTATTCCGAGACCACCTTTGTCCTGCCGCCCGCGCACCCTCGCCACACGGCGCAGGTGCGGATCTTTACCCCCACGCTCGAGGTCCCCTTTGCGGGACACCCCAATGTCGGCACGGCCCTCGTCCTTGCCCGGGAGTGGCAGGCGGCGGGCCGGACTCTGCCCGAGTGCTTCCTCTTCGAGGAGACGGCGGGTCTCGTGCCGGTGCGGCTGACCTGTGACGGTGACCAAGTGGTCAGCGCGGAACTGACTGCCCCCGAGGCGCTCTCCGTCGGCCCGACCGTGTCGGTGGCGGACGCGGCCGACTGTTTGGGTCTGACGCCGGCGGATGTTGTGACGACCACCCATCCCCCGGTTCCCGCGTCGGTGGGACTGCGCTTCCTGATTGTCGAGGTGGCGAGCCGCGAGGCCCTGTCGCGTGCCCGGGGTCACCTGGGCGCCCATCAGCGGGTGCTAACGCCGCTTGGGACCGACGGGGTGTACGGGTACGTGCGGGCACCCGGGAGCCGGGACCTGTCGGCGCGCATGTTCGCGCCGCTCGATCTCGTCCCCGAGGATCCGGCCACCGGTAGCGCGACGGTGGCGGCGCTCGCGCTGCTCGCCACGTGCGAGGGCCTGGAGGGTGAGCAGCGTTGGCACGTCGTTCAGGGGGAGGACATGGGGCGCCGGTCGGTGCTGCATGGACGCACCGTGAACGCGTCGGGTCAGCTCCGCTCCGTGCACGTCGGCGGGGCCGCGGTCGAGGTGATGCGCGGCACCCTTCGCGTGTAGGCTGTGAGGCGGTTCTGCGGCGTATGAAGGAGTCGTGATGACGACGTTATTGATGGGGCTGATTCTTCTGCTGGGCATCCATTCGGTATCGATCGTCGCGCTGCGCTGGCGCGAGGCGATGGTGCAGCGCATGGGGTTGGTCGCGTGGCGCGGGCTGTACTCCGTGGTCGCCCTACTGGGACTGTGGCTCGTGGTGCGCGGCTATGCGCAGACCCGCCTGGCGCCGCAAGTGTTGTGGGTGGCGCCCATGGCGGTGCGCCATCTGGCGGCCGTGCTCTTGTTGCCGGTCTTCCCCTGCCTGCTGGCGACCTATTTGCCGGGCACGTTGCGCACCAAACTGCGCCACCCGATGCTCGTGGCGGTGAAAGCGTGGGCCCTGGCACACCTCCTGGTCGTGGGCACCGTGTCCGCCGTCCTGCTCTTCGGTGCCGTCCTCGCGTGGGCCGTCGTGGATCGCATTTCCTTGAAACGGCGACCGGCGCGTGAGGTCCCGACGCTCCCGGCGAGCGCTGTCAACGATGTCTTGGCGATTGGGCTCGGTCTTGCCTTGTACGCTTTCATGGTCATGAAGGGGCACCTGTGGCTGATCGGTGTGGCGCCGTTTGGCTAAGATTTGACAGTGGATGCGCGCATCCACTGGCGGATGCGCTGCGTCATCGCCTCAGCGGAAAGATCAGGGTGCAAGGTCTCTACGACGCGCCCATCGGGCGCAACCAGATATAAAAAGACGCCGTGATCAAAGCCGCCACCTGCGCCGCGGACGGGCACGCCAAAGGTGCGACGTGCGTCGGCCAAGGCCGATGGGCTGCCGGTCAGTCCCCGAATGCGCGGCGAGAAGCTCGCTAAGAAGCGGTGCAATTGGGCCGGGTTGTCGTGAGCGGGGTCGACGCTCACAAAGTACGGCACCAGCGCTCTGCCCTCGGCGCCGAGGCGGCTCAGGACACTGGTCACTCGATGCAACGTGGTGGGACACACGTCCGGACATTGGCTGTAACCGAAAGAAATCAGCAACCACTGCCCGGAAAGTTGCGCTGCGGACACCGGTTGACCCTGATCATTGACCAGAAGATCGGCGTTTACGCTGGCCATCGCCGTGGCGCTCATGAGGGCAGTCAGCATGCACGCGGCGATGCGTCGGCTGAAGCGGCTCATACGGCGACGATAAACCCCATCGCCCCTCGTTCGGTCATCCGGCTTTGATGCGGATGAAACATATAGCGTCCGCGTTGGGGGAGAGTGAACTCCACAATGGCGCGCTCGGCCGGGCCGAAGGTGACGATGTCGGTGTGCTCGTGTGGGGTGAGTGAGGTGCCGGAGCGATACAGATCGAACGTCTGGGCGTGCAGGTGGAAGCCGGCCATCGCGTCGAGTTCGACCATGTTCACAAGATACAACCGGACGCGTTCGCCCACCGGAACTTTGAGCGGATACCGGGCGTAGTAGCCGGCGATGCCGTTCCAGGCATAGACATCGTTCACGCCATCCCCATCCGTGTCAAAACCACCGAGCACCAGGACGAATTCATGGGCGGCCGGCCGCGGCTGCGGGGGATCGACGATGAACGCTCCATACATCCCGCGGCCGATGTGCCAGGCATAGGGCGGCACGTGGCAATGGTACGGATGAAGCCCGAAGGGACCGGCGGTAAAGACATAGTCGCGTGAGAGACCTGGCGCGATGCGCTCAAGACCGTCCGCATTGACAGCGTGACTGCCATGGAAGTGCAGGTTGTGGGGTCGTGACGTGCGATTGTCGACCTGGATCCGAATCTCGTCACCGACGGTGGCGCGCAGGACAGGGCCCGGCACGGTGCCGTTGTACGCCCATGTGTTGAGGCGCTGACCGCGCGCCACTTCCAGCGAGGTTTCGATAATCGGCCACGTCACGCTCAACGCGTTGCGCGTTTCCCGTCGAGGGGGCGGAGTGTGGCGCGCATCCAGATAGCCGGCCGTGATCTCATCTGGCGGCATGAAGCGATCGCCGTAAGGACCCGTCCCACCGGGCGTTGCGCAGTCCGCAGAATCGGTGAGCGCCGGGGTCTCTGGTTGGGTGCCGGTCAGCCATTTGGTCGCGGCGCTGACGCCTGCCGCGACGCCCAATCCGCCGCCAAAGCCAAACAAATCTCGGCGGCGCAGCGGCATGCTCAGGACAGTCCGCCGACCCCAAGTCCGAACAGCAGCACCAGCAGATACGCCACCAAGCCGCCGCCCAGTACGGTGGACTTCACCGATCGTGAGGTCTGGGCGCCCCCCACGGTCAGATAAGCCGCCGCGCCGAGAAACGGGACCAGAAACACGATCGCCGCCCAGAGGGCACGGCGCGCAGTCGGTACGTTCTCGCGTCGCCCGAGGTCCACCAGCGCCAAGGCGCTCCAGATCACGTACAGCAGGATGGGCAGCAGGTAGGCGTAGAGCGCGATGAGCTGCACGAAGAAGCTCGGCGTTGTCGGAATCGGTGGATTGCTCACGGGTCGTTGCTCCAGTACCGAAGGATCAGCCCAGTGCTTTGGGGCCAAGAGGACCCCCCGCGAGCCACAGTCCGGCGGCGAGGGGCACGAGAAAAACGAGCAGGCCGATGACGACGCTCAGTCCGTGACGGCGGCGTGTGGTCGGCGAGGCCAGAAGCACCGCCGTCGCACCGATCAGCGGCACGAGCAGTGCGATCAGGATGGCCCATCGGTTCGGTGTGCCTCCGGCCGCCGCGCGTGCTTCCTGATCGTCGATCACAAGCCAGGCGGTCGCACCCCACAGGAGGATGGGCAGCCCGTAGAGGCAGACGAGATACACAAACTGAAACAGCGAGGCGGGTTGGCCTAGCGACAGCAAGGTGGGCATTACTTCACTCCTGGCGTGGCGTGCTGCGCCGCGTCCGCGGCCGTCGGTGTGCGAATCGACTCAAGGTTGAGTGGATGGTCGTCGAACGCATGTAAGGCCGGCCGAACCGGTGCGTCGGCGCCGCCGGGCAGATTGGGTTGCGGCGGCGGTGCCGGCCGCGTCTTGTAATCGTTCAGGACAAAGCGTCCGGCGCGCACTTGACCGATCGCGCCGAAGAAGGTCATGTAGGTGGATAAGTCCGCTGCGATCGGTAGACGCAGGCCGCGGCAGCCGTTCAGCACTTCCAAGCCCCACGGCAGCGATGTGCGGTAGCGATTGTCGGCAAAACAATTGCCGCGGGTGCCGAAGCCACCCGCCGCGAGATCGGCGCGCCCCGAATCGACGATGGAATTGTCCCGCACCACGTGACCGCTGGCCGTCCAGAAATGGCGATCCAGGATCGGCAGGATCACGATGCCGTGATTGCGGCTGTGACCGATGAAGTTGCGTTCCACGCGATTGGTGTGCGTGCCGACCAACGCGATGCCATTGCCGGCAAGCGTTTCGGTGGCATAGAAACCCGCCGCCTCGTTGTCCATGCCGTTATCGGTCACGACATTGCCCATGATGACGGTTTCCCGTCCGGGTGGATGCAGTTCAATATCAAAGGTCGTCGTGCTGATGCCACTGCGATTGTGTTCAAAGCGCGAGCGCAGCACGTACATATCGCCGCTGGAATTAGTGCCCGAGTAGCCAAGGCCACTGTAGGCGCCGATATCGTCATCCAGAATGACGCGGCAGGGCGCGCACTGGCCGACGTAAAACGAGGAATCGGGCGAGCCACTGCCGTAAGAATGCTCCAAAACGCCATTGCTGGCGCCGAAGGCGTAAATGCCATAGTCACCGTTGTTGTAGGCGGTCAGATACGAACCGCGAAAGCCCGTCACGCCCGTCCAATAAAAGCCATTGAGCGTGTAATTGCGCGCGGTGAGATTTTCGATGACGACGCCATTGGCGCCGACCATGATGCCGGTGCCCACTTCAAAGCGACCGTCGAGTATCGTCTCATTCCGATCGACGCCCCGCAGGGTGACGCTCGGCGTCGTGACGAAGACCGTCTCGTTGTACACGCCGCGATCAATGAGGATCAGGTCGCCGGGATTGGCCGCATCGACGGCGTTCTGGATCGTCGGATAGTCCTTCGGAACGTGACGTGTGACACCACTCGCCGTGTCGACCGGTTGCAGCACACCGCGTTCGGCCGTGGGCGGTATGTAGCGCACGTCTCCGACCACGACGACGCCGGTCATGCCGACCTTGCCGTCCGGCGTTGCATGGAAGGTGCAGTAAAACGGATAGACGCCTTCCGTGGGGAAGACGACCTCACTCATCGACTCCGGCGGCATCTTGATGTGACCGAAGGTCTTCTCGGTGGAGAAAGACTGATCAACGGCAACCGCATTGTGGTCATTACGACCGGCATTGATGAAAACGATCGAGCCGCCGATCGGCACGTGCACGATCGCCGGCGAATAACTGTTATCCGCCATCGACACCAGCACGGTGCCGGTGGGTTTGGCTTCGGGCTTACCGCAGCCGCTCAATGCGAACAGGAGTGGCCACAGGCTCAGCCCAAGCCCGATCCGCAGGCGAATCAATCTGCGCATGATGTCTCCCCACCCGACCCCGGTCCTCGATCGTCGCGGACCCCTCATTCTTATCGGACTACGGTAGTGGGCCGTTGGGTTCGGCGCAAGCGAGGTTTACCGCAAGGGTCCGTTACGGGCGCGGCTGGGCGGCCTGCAAGGCGGTTCGCTGTCGACCGTCTTCGTCAAAATTGGCCGGCTCCAGCCACGTTGCGTAGGCCATCCGCAGGGTCGGCCATTCCTGATCGAGTATGGAATACCACGCGGTGTCGCGGTTGCGGCCTTTGTAGACCACCGCCTGGCGAAAGATACCCTCGAACTGGAAACCGAAGCGGGTGGCCGCGCGGCGCGACGGCGCGTTGAGCGAATCGCACTTCCATTCGAAGCGCCGGTAACCCAGTTCATCGAAGACCCGGCGCAGGAACAGCGCCATCATTTCCGTCGCCATGCGCGTGCGCTGCAACAGGGGTGACATCGTGATGTGCCCCACTTCCACGACTCCGTGCGTGGGATCGATGCGCATCAGCGCCGCGTGCCCGATCGCGCGACCGGTTGATCGATCGATCACGGCGTGATGCAGAAGACTGGTATCCGACGTCATCCGCGCGATCCGCGCCTGCATGGCCTCGAGTGAGTCGGGCCGCTCTTCAAAGAGATAGGTGTAGGCGCGACCATCCGGCGCCAACATCATCGCGGAGTACAGATCCTCCGCGTGTTCCACCTCCAACGGCTCGAGTCGCGTGTAGCGACCCTGCATAGGCGCACGCGGCGGCAACGCGCGCGGCGCGAAATCGGGCAGCGCCCCGCCGATGGGCTGCCCGTACGCGTTCTCACGCGCCGCGGCCTCCGTCATGCAGACGGAGCCTGCCCACGTGCAGCATCGCGTTCTTCGCGGAACGAATCGAAGGCCAGCATGAACGCCGCCGCCATCGTGGCCACGATGTCGTCAGCCTCTTCTTCGCTGAGCGGTGCGGTTGGCCATTCCGGATCGGAAGCGCCGGCCACCAACGGAATCGATGGCAGAAGCGCTTCCTCGCCCTCGCGTTCGGCATCCGCTTCTTCCGCGTCGAAGAGTTCATCCCAGCGCTCAGACGCAAAGTCCATGCCCATGAGGAAGCCGATCGCCCACTCGCGACCGAGCACACCGTCCTCGGCGCCTTCGAAGATGATCGGCGACGGGCCGTCTTCCGAATCGACCGCGGCGGCGACCGCCTGCCAGTGGCGGGCCAGCAGTTCGGTGGCTTCATCGCGCTCAGCGACGGCCTCCAGCACGGCGCTGTCACCCACGTTGCCGCCGAACACCACAGGCAAGTAGTCCGCTGCGGAGACGACGATCGGGCTGGCGATGAGTGCGCTGAAAAAGCCGTCGAGCGCTTCCAGCGACAGCGAGTCCTGCTCGGCGTACTGATCCAAAATGGCCGAGAGTCGGTCTAGCTGGTCCTGCGAAAGGCCCTGGGTCGTCGTGTCGTTCATCCAATTCTGCCGGTGAGAGTGCAAGGTGGTCACTCTACCGGTCCGACGTGTCAACCGAAAGCGAGATTCGTGTCATCCGGATGAAAGCGGCGACGTTATAGCGATGCATGCGCATCACGAGTGTAACTTTTGCCATCTTGACCGTTTTGCTGACCACACCGCGCCCACTTCGTGCCTATACTCCACCGCCGGACCGTTTCGGCAGGCAGGTGTGCAGATGACACGGAACGTCGGACTCGCGCGCAGCACAGGATGGATAACCTTCCTCGTGGTCGCTCTGGCGGGCTGCGCAGTGGGGCCTGCGCCGCAGCCGCCGGCCGTGCAGAGTGTGGGTCTGGATGAGCACTTTCGTCTGTCACTCGGCTCGACGGCCACCACGCCGGTCGCCGAGTGGTGGTCATCGTTCGCGGACCCCACCCTGCAGTCGCTCATCGAATCGACCATGGCCGCCAATACGGATCTGGAGATTGCGACCCAGCGGCTGCGCCAAGCCCGTGCCGGTCTTGTCGCCGCTCAGGGGGGCTTGTTGCCGACGCTCGGTTTGAGCGTCGGTCGCAGCCATACCGCAGCCGATGCGCCGCAGCCGGCCATCGACAGCACGAGTGCGTCGTTGACGGTCGCGTACGATGTCGATCTCTTCGGCGGTCATCGTCGGGCCCTGACAGGGGCGCAAGCGGACCGCCGCAGCGCCGCGGATAATCGCCGCGCCGTCCAGATTGCGCTCGCTGCGGAAGTGGCGATCAACTATGTCTCTGCACGCGCGGCGGTCAACCGGCTGCAGCTGGCGCAAGCAAATCTGGCGGCCCAACAGGAAACCTTGCAGATCGTGCGGTGGCGGGCCATGGCCGGACTGGCCGGCGACGTGGAGGTGGCGCAAGCCACTCAGCTGGCCGCGAACACGCAAGCGGGCCTGCCGGATTTACAGCAGACCTTCGATGCGGCGGTGAATCGGTTAGCGACGCTGAGCGGCGAACCCCCTGCGCGGATTGCCGGACAGTTAGGGTCGGATGCGCACATCCCCGTTGCTCCGTTCCCCGAGGTGGCCCTGCCGGTGGATGTGCTCCGGCAACGGCCTGATGTGCGGGCTGCCGAGCAATCCGTGGTGGCTGAATTAGCCCGCGTGGGCGTGCGGGAGGCTTCGGTGCTGCCGGGTCTGACGCTCGGCGGCAGTTACGCCGGCATCGGCCGCAATTGGTCAGCGGCAACCGCGTCGCCCGCGCTGCAGCTGAGCGCTCTGTTGGCGGGCAGTGTGTTTCGCGGCGGACAGGACTGGGCGGCGTTGGAATCTCAAAAAGCCACCGCCGCGGTGGCGGCGGCGAACTATCGCGGCGTGGTCCGGTCGGCGATGGAGGAGCTCGAGAACGCGCTGGGCTCGGCGCGGGCCAGTGTGGCGAAGGAGACGGCGCTGGCTGAGGCCGATACCGCGGCCCAGCAAGCGATGTCGCTGGCCCGCTTGCGCTATCAGTCGGGGCTCATTGATTTCCCATCGCTGCTGGATGTGGAAAGGACTGCGCTGTCCAGTCAGCTGTCTTTATCGCAAGCGCGCGCGGACCGCGCGATTGCGGCGATCCGACTCTACAAGGCAGTGGGCGGAGGCTGGCCGGGTGCGGCTGGTGCGCCGGCTGCAAGCGAGTAATCACGATGACCGAATCTAGCTCCAGTGCGCCGCCCGACTTGGACGCCTTCCTTGGCCGCCCACCGCGCTCCCCCCTCGCCCGTCGGAGCCGTCAAGCGGCGCTGGTAGTGGCGGCGCTGTTGGTGATCGCGGGCCTCTATCGGCTCTTCTTTGGGCACGCCTCGGCGGATGTGAAGTACGCCACGACACCGGTGCGGCGGGGCAATCTGAGTGTCTCGGTGGCCGCCACGGGTAATCTGCAACCGACCAATGAGGTGCAGGTGGGCTCCGAAACATCGGGTCTTGTGACGGAAGTGTTCGTCGACAACAACGACACGGTGACGAAGCACCAGGTGCTGGCGAAGATCGATACGTCCCGGTTGCAGGACACGATCCTACAAGCACAGGCGCAGTTACAGTCCGCTGAGGCCAGTGTGGTGCAAGCGCGCGCGACGCTCGGTTTGGCGCGGGCCAATTTATCGCGATTGGAAGAAGTCAGTCGCCTGTCCGCGGGTAAGGTGCCCTCGGCGACCGAGCTGGATACCGCGCGAGCGGAGGCCGCCCGTGACGAGGCGAATGTGGCGGTCGCCACCGCGGCCGTTGCCCAAGCCAAAGCCCAACTGTCGACGGCGCAGACCCAGTTTTCCAAGGCGGTGATTCGCTCACCGGTGAACGGCGTCGTCCTGTCCCGACAGATCGATCCGGGACAAACCGTCGCGGCGTCGTTCAGCACGCCGACGCTGTTCTATCTGGCCGAAGACCTGCGCCGCATGCGATTGGATGTCAAAGTTGATGAGGCGGACGTCGGTCAAGTCAGACCCGATCTTACGGCCACCTTCACGGTCGATGCCTATCCGACCAAGGTCTTTCAGGCGAAGGTGCTGCGCGTGGATTACGGTGCCAACGCCACACGCGCCATGACGATCGGATCCTCCTCCGGTGCCACCTCGACGGGGAGTTCGTCCAGTTCGGTGGTGGCGTATACCGCAGTGCTGAGCGTGGATAATGCCGAGGGTATTCTGCGTCCGGGCATGACGGCGACCGCCAATATCGTGACGGCGGAGCGGACCGCCGTGCTGCTTGTCCCCAACCCCGCGCTGCGGTTTACGCCGCAAGCGTCCACCGGTACGCCGTCAGGGGGTGGCGTAACGGGGGCCATCATGTTCCGCCCGCGCATCGACAATGGCGATCGGCAGGTGATGCTGGGTCGCGGCAGTCTGCGCACGCTGTACGTGCTCGGTGCCGATCAGAAGCCTCGTGCCGTGGAAGTGCGCGTCGGCGAGACCAACGGCAATGTCACCGAGGTGAGTAGCGAGGCACTCAAAGAAGGCGATGCGGTCATTACCGGACAGTTGGCGGTCGGCCCCGCCACGACGCACTGACGCGTATGGCGGACGAGGTTCTCATCTCGCTGCGGGGAGTCACCAAAGTCTTCGGCACTGGTGACGCGGCCTTCCACGCGTTGCGGGGGGTGGACCTGGATATCCGCCGCGGCGATTTTGCCGCCGTGATGGGACCGTCCGGGTCGGGTAAGTCCACCATGATGAACATCCTCGGCTGCCTGGATACGCCGACCGAAGGAACGTTCCAGTTTGAAGGGTTTAACGTCGAGCGGCTCTCGCGGGACGAGCGCGCGTTGCTGCGGCGGAAATACCTGGGTTTTGTCTTCCAGGGTTTCAATCTGCTGGCGCGGACGTCTGCCCTTGAAAATGTGGAGTTGCCGCTGCTCTATCGCGGCGAAAAACCGGTCGCACGGCGCCAACTGGCGATGGCCGCGCTTCGGCAGGTGGGGTTGGCGCAGTGGTGGGACCACACGCCGGCCGAGTTATCCGGTGGCCAGCAGCAGCGCGTCGCGATTGCGCGGGCCATTGTGACGAATCCGATTGTGCTGCTCGCCGATGAGCCGACCGGCAACTTGGATACGGCCAATTCGATTGAGATCATGCAATTGTTGTCACAGCTGAATCAGCGCGGCATCACCGTGTTAATGGTCACGCATGAATTGGAGATGGCGGCCTTTGCGCGCACCATCATTCGGTTTCGGGACGGCTTGGTCGCGGCCACCGAGACGCATGACACCCCCGTCACGGCGGCAGCGTCATGAGCTCCCTCCTCCCCACCGTCATTCTGGCGTTCCGTGAGATCCGCCGGCATCTGCTGCGCTCGTTCCTCACGGTGCTCGGGATCGTGATCGGGGTCGCGGCTGTAGTGACGATGGTCACGCTCGGGCATGGCGCGACGGCCGCGGTGAAAGATCAGATCTCGGGACTGGGCGCGAACATCCTGCAGATTCGCCCCGGTGCCGGCTTCGGCCGGGGCGGTGGCGGCCCGCCGCCGCCGGACTTTGAACTCGCCGATGCGGACGCGATTCGCGCCCAGGTGTCCGGTCTCGTGGCGGTGATTCCGAGTGTGCAAAGCAGTGCGACGGTCGTGCACAACGCCGCCAACTGGGTGACGTCGATTAACGGTACGACCTCGGATTACTTTCCTGCCTACACCTGGAAAATTAAAACGGGCCGTAACTTCACGACGGCGGAGGAGCAGGCGGGGCGTGCCGTGTGCATCATCGGCACGACCATTCAGAAAAAGCTGTTTGAGTCGGATGATCCGATGGGACAGCAGATTCGGATGAAAGATGTGCCCTGCGTGGTGATCGGCATTCTCGAGAGTCGCGGCCAGGGTGGCTTCGGCAATGATCAGGATGACGTGGTCTTTATGCCGCTGAAGACGGTCCAGCGCCGCTTGCTCGGCGATCGCAAGGTCCGTTTCATTGTGGCCAAGGTCGATGAGGCGTATGACACGCAGGCGGTCCAGGGCGCCATCAAGACGCTCCTGCGCGAGCGGCGCAACATCATCAGCGGCAAACTCGATGACTTTACGATCTTTGATACCGCTCAGATCTCCCAGGCGCTGCAAGGCACCACGCAGATCATGACCGCGCTGTTAGGCGCGGTCGCCGCCGTGAGTCTGCTCGTCGGCGGCATCGGCATCATGAACATCATGTTGGTGTCGGTCACGGAGCGCACGCGCGAGATCGGCATTCGCCTGGCGATCGGCGCGGTGGCCCGCGAGGTGCTGACGCAGTTTTTGGTTGAGGCCGTGGCGCTCTCGTGTCTGGGTGGCTTAATCGGTTTACTGCTGGCGTTGCTGGCGACGGTCCTGCTCACGCCGCTGCTGCAGGTGCCGTTTATCTTCGATCTGCCGATCAACCTGCTCGCCTTCGGCTTTTCGGCCGTGATCGGCGTGGTGTTCGGTTATTTCCCCGCACGACGCGCCGCCTCCCTGAATCCGATCGAAGCGTTGCGGCACGAGTGACCGGTCGGGGCCGCACACCTCGGGTGAGTCCCGTGTGCCCCATCGGACGGCCCGTCAGATCACGCCGCGTCGCTCCTGATCCTTTTCGAGACTGCGGAACAACGCGCCGAAATTGCCTTCGCCGAAACTGTGGTTGTTCTCGCGCTGGATGATTTCGATGAAGATCGGTCCGATCAGGTTGCGGGTGAAGATCTGCAAGAGGTAGCCCTCTTCGTCTCCGTCGACGAGGATGCCGTGCGCGCGCAGTGCCTCGTGGTTCTCCCGAACGCCTTTCACGCGGTCAAAGACCTCATCGTAGTAGGACGGGTCGATCGCGAGCGTCTGGATGGGACTGTCTTTGAGCGCGTCGAGGGATGCGACGATGTCCTTCGTGAGAAAGGCCAGATGCTGAACGCCCGGGCCGTTGTAGTCGCGCAGATATTCGGCAATCTGGTCGGACTCTGACTTGGGCTCATTGATGGGGATGCAGAACGACCCGTCGGGTGAGCGCAGGGCGTAGGAAGTGAGCCCGGTTTTGGCGCCGCGGATATCGAAATAACGGACGGAGGTGAACCCGAAGATCTCCGTATAGAACCGGGCCCACTGGTCCATCTGGCCGGCCGGTACGTTATTGGTCAGATGGTCGATGGCCAAGAATCCTTTCGGCGTGCGCAGTTCCGGTTGATCGAGCGCGACGAAATCGCGATCCCAGATACTGCCTTTGGCACCAAACCGGTCGATGAAATAGATGACGCTGTCGCCAATCCCATAGATGGCCGGATACGGCAGATCCTGCGTGCCGGTTTCGACCGGCCGTGCGCCGCGACGGATCGCTTCGACGTGCGCGCGCGCCGCATCCTCCACCCGCCAGCCCATGGAGCAGATAGAGGGGCCGTGCATGCGGGCGAAAGCGGCTGAATACCCCTGCCGCTCGGCGTTGATCAGAACGTGGATGTCGTTCTGGCGGTAGTAGGTGATGTCCCGGGTCGGGTGGCGACGCAGTTTCGAGAACCCAAAGGCGAGAAACAGGGCGCCGACTTGCTCGACCGTCGGCCCGCAAAATTCGGTGAATTCAAGACCGCGCAGGCCTAATGGGTTGGATGCGTCCACGTGTCGGATGACCCCTCAATGGGTTTAAAAGAGACAGCGCACCGTCGATGCAGCGCGGATGAGACTTGAGGGTACGTGCGATCCGATCGTGAAATAAAACGAATAATTTAGCGAAGGTTCGCGTATTAATTAGTTCATGTCGGCTCTCTGTCGACGCCTAGGGCAGTCAACTTCGCGCTGGTGGGGCGCGTGTCAGCGTGGATCGGCGCTCAGGATGTGCGGCCCAATCTCCGTGATATTTCGACAGCCGGTCAGCGCCATGGCGACTTTCATTTCCGCTTCGATGATCGACAGCACGTGCGATACGCCCGCCTCTCCTGCCGCCGCCAGACCAAACACCCACGGCCGGCCGATCAGCACCCCTCGAGCGCCCAGCGCTAAAAGTCGCATCACGTCGAGGCCGCTGCGCACGCCGCCATCGGCCAAGATCGTGAGGCGCTGGCCGACGGCTTGCGCGATGGCCGGCAGCGCCTTGGTGCTCGACAGGACACCGTCCAGCTGACGCCCACCGTGGTTCGACACCACGATGCCGTCGAGGCCGAGGCTCGCCGCCTGGGTGGCGTCTTCGACGTCCAGCACGCCTTTGAGAATCATCGGCCCGTCCCACTGAGCGCGGATCCAGTCCAGATCCGCCCACGTCAGGCTGGCATCGAAGTTCGTGCTGATCCAGGCCAGAAAGTCGTTGAGCCCGGATTCTTTCTGGAGCATCGGCGCCACATTGCCAAGCGCCAGCGGCCGTCCCCGGACGGCCACCTCCCACAGCCAGCGCGGTCGTCGCAACGCCTGGCTCGCGCGGCGCGCCATGCCGCTCAGCCCCGGTGCGCCGGCAAGGCCGGATCGGATGTCGCGGTAGCGCGCGCCCGGCACCGGCAGATCGACGGTGAACACGAGCGCCGAACAGCGCGCCTCGCGTGCCTGCGCCAACAGGTCCCGCATGAAGCCTCGGTCGCGCACCATGTACATCTGGAACCAGAACGGCTGTTGGGCCGCTGCCGCCACTTCGGCGATCGGGCAGGCCGAGACGGTCGATAGGCAGAACGGGACGCCGGCGCGTTCGGCTGCGCGCACCGCTTGGGTCTCGCCCCGTCGTGCCGTGAGACCGGCGAGGCCAATCGGGGCGAGGGCAACCGGCATGGCGTACTCGGTCCCGAACAGCGACGTGCGCAGGTCGAGGGTCGCCACGTCTTTGAGCACCCGCTGTCGCAAGGCGATGGCCTGCAGATCGCTCACGTTGCGGGCGAGGGTCGTCTCGGCGTAGGCGCCGCCGTCGAGGTATTCGAATAAAAAGTGCGGCAGCCGGCGCCGGGCGAGGTCGCGATAATCGGTGGTCGATGCGGCCTTGGCCATCGGCGTATCCTCAGCAGCGTCTGCGGTCACGGCCTGCTGCGGGCTGCGGCGGGTCGCCCATCGGCGAGCCCAGCGTGCGGGCAACGGGTTCATCCCGGCATCTTAGCGCGCACGGCCGCCGCGCGGGCAAGCGCGAACGGGTGCTGACGAGCACCGAAACGCGGGCGCAGGCTTGCAAACGCCTGGTCCGATGAAAGTTGATCAGAAACAGCGGGTTGACGGTCCGTCGACAGTGGCCTATGCTTTGGCATATGTCTGAAATTCCCGCCTCCACTCTGCCGCCGGGCGTACGTTTTGTGCGGCTTTTTCGCAATGGTCGCAACCAGGCCCTGCGGATCCCCCGCGAATTTGAATTCGACACCGACGAGGCGGTGATCCGCCGCGAGGGCGATTCTCTGCTGCTGACGCCGGTGCGGCCGAAGTCCCTGCTGGCGGCGCTGTCGCGCCTTGAGCGGCTGGAGGAGTCGTTTGTGCTGGTGGACGACCCCAAGCCCGAATCGGTCCTGCCCTGAGTCATGGCCTATTTGCTCGACACCGGCATCTTAACGGCGTTGATCCGCGACCCCTCCGGCCCGCTGGTGCGGCGGATCGCCGCGATCGGTGAGCGTCAGGTCGCCACCAGCCTGATCATCGCCGGCGAGTTGCGCTACGCCGTTGAAGGGCGTGGCTCGGCGCGCATGCGGGCGGCGGTGGAGGCAGTGCTGGATGGCCTCGAGATTGTGCCGCCTGAGCCGCTCGCCGATGTCCATTACGCCGAGATCCGTCGGGAGGTTGAGCGCGTCCGGTTACCCATGGGCGCGAACGATCTGTGGATCGCGGCGCACGCCCGGGCCGGGGGGCATGTGTTGGTCACGACCTCCGACCGGGACTTTCGACGCATCCGCGGTCTGTTGGTCGAAAACTGGTTGACCGACAGCACGGCAGCATTGGGCACGAAATAGCCCCGCCTTTACCGCGCTGTCGTCGCGTCAGTTCTGAACGGGTAGTACGCGGCCCCGGCATTCCCCTAGGCCGATCCGTCGAAACCCAGCGCGCTGGCAGTCGCCGCGCAGAATCACCTCGTCGCCGTCGTCAAGGAAGAGACGCGTCTCGCCATTGGGGAGCGTCAGCGGCGATTTTCCGCCGTTGCTTAATTCGAGAAGGGAGGCGCCTTGTTCCGGCGCAGGACCCGACAAGGTGCCGGTGCCAAGCAGGTCACCCGGACCGAGATTGCAACCATTCACGGTATGGTGTGCGACAAGTTGCGCGAGCGTCCAATACGCATCATGGTAGTTCGAGCGACTGAGCAGCGCTTCGCCCTCCCCTTGTGCCCGCATGCGTGCCGTCTGCAGGGACACCGTCAGGTCGATCTCGATGACGCCGGCTGCGCGAGTCTGCGCGGAATCCAGATACGGTAAGGGCTGCGGATCGTCGGTGGCCCGCGTGAACGGGCTCCGAAAGGGCGCCAGCGCCTCCAGCGTCACAATCCACGGCGACAGGGTCGTGGCAAAGTTCTTCGCCAGGAAGGGACCGAGCGGCTGGTATTCCCAGGCCTGGACGTCACGCGCGCTCCAGTCGTTCAGGAGCGTGAGCCCGATGACGTGCGCTTCCGCCTCATCGAGCGCAATGGGTGTGCCGAGCGTGTTGCCGGGCCCGATCACAATGCCCAACTCCAGCTCATAGTCGAGGCGCTTGGAGGGCTCAAGGCTGGGGATGTCCACGTGCGGAGGTTTGAGTTGACCGCGTGGGCGATGAAAGGCGGTGCCGGATGCCACCAAGGACGACGCTCGCCCGTGATAGCCGATCGGCACCCACTTGTAGTTCGGCAAGAGCGGATGGTCGGGCCGCATCAACGCACCCACCTTCAGCGCGTGGTGAATGCCGGTATAGAAATCCGTGTAGTCGCGGGTGTCACACGGTAAGCCCAGTTCGACCTGATCAATGGGGTGTAGGTGCGCCCGCAGAGCGGCCTCAGCCGGGCTGCCGGTCGACAGCGCGGCTGACAGCCGTGCGCGCAACGCCCGTCGGGCAGCCAGTGGCAAGGCCAAGACCTCGGCCATGTCCGCAGTGGCAGTGAAGCCGGCGCCGGCCAGATCCAAGAGTGAATCCCCGATCGCGACGGCGGCGCGCCACGGCTCACGCGAACCACGCGGGCGCCAGCGTCCAAAGGGCAGATTTTGGATGGGGAAGTCGGTGTGATCCCGGTTGGCAGAGGCAACCCAGCTGGTCAATGCTGCATCGTGCGTGGCGTCAATCACGGGTTCACACCTTCGAATTCCTTCGCATGCGCGAAGGCGCCGATCTTGGGCGCCCGCTTCGTGCGCGTCCACTCCTCCAGCATCTGCCACTTCACCGCATCAAGCCGCTTCTCAATCTCGGCGGCGTTGGGATCGGGGCAGGCGATTTCGAGTCGATGACCGTTGGGGTCGAAAAAATAAATGGAGTGGAAAGCACCGTGATCGGTGACGCCGAGTACCGACACGCCGTTCGCCTCGAGATGCGCTTTATAGGCCAGTAGCTCGTCGCGCGTGTTCACCTTGAACGCGAGATGCTGAACCCAAGACGGTGTATTCGGGTCGCGCCCCATGTCGGGTTTCGTCGGCAGTTCGAAAAACGCCAGTACGTTGCCGTTCCCCGCATTCAGGAAGATGTGCATGTAAGGATCCGGTTCCTTCGTGGACGGCACGCGGTCTTCGGCGAAGGCGAGCATGTACTCCATCCCCAGCATCTGCTGATACCACTCAACCGTCTCTTTCGCGTCTTTGCAGCGATAAGCGACATGATGGATGCGGTCGATATTCATCGCGGTCTCCTTCACAACGTGCTGGCGTCAGCGCGGGCCAATGCCATGGCTTCGCGCAAAACGGACAAGTCACCAATGTGATTGGCGAGCAACAGAATCAGTCTGGCGTTGACCTTCGCGCTCTGCGATTCCGGCAGATTGCGATGGGTATCGATCAACATTTCGTAGAAGTCGTCGCCCGGTGAAAACTCGCGGAAATAGCGCTTGCCGGGTTCATGGAAATTAGGATTCAGTTGTAAGGGCATGATGAGTCCTCAGTGACGACCACAGGCGCGTCGGACGGCCTCGCGGATTCCCGTTGTATCGACGTGACGCCAACGAGCGGCCACATGCTGATCGGGACGAATGAGATACACCGTTCCGTGGTGCGCGTCGTAGCGTGAGCGGACGACGCCTGCGGCTTCTACGACCAAACAGCGGACGGGAATCGGATCGTCCGCCAACGTGGTTAAATCGACCTGCGCAGTCGTCGAATCGCCGTTGGGTTCTACGAACAGGATCGCGGTGAATTCGCCACGGAGATGGTGGAGCAACCACGAGCCATCCGGCATAGGCGCATCATCGGCGGGTGCGCCGGGGACGAGGTTGCACTGAAAGACATCCTGATCCGGCGTCGAGAGTCGCGACTCGGTGTAAATGGTCGGCATGGACAGGCGGCCGGAATTGACGAGGCGCCGTGCGAACGGATGATGTTCGGCCAGTTCCAACACGGCATCGCGGAAGAGACGACTCACGGATGACTTGGGCGTGATGAAGTCCGTCGAGCGAGTCGAGTTGAGGATGTTCTCGTCCGCGGCGGCCGAACGTTCCTCGTGATAGGTGTCGAGCAAGGATTCCGGGGCCTTGCCCTCGAGGACAAGCGCGAGTTTCCAGCCGAGATTGTCCGTGTCCTGAATCCCTGAGTTGGCGCCCCGTGCGCCGAAGGGTGAGACCTGATGGGCGGCGTCGCCGACGAAGAGCGCGCGGCGGTGGCGGAAAGCGCCCATGCGCCGGCACTGGAAGGTGTACACGCTCACCCACTCGAGTTCGAACTCGCGGTCATCGCCGAGCATGGCTTTGATGCGGGGTATCACGCGATCCGGCTGTTTCTCGATCTCCGGATCGGCGTCCCAACCTAACTGGAAGTCGATGCGCCAGACATCATCGGCCTGACGATGCAGGAGCACCGATTGATTGGGATGGAAGGGGGGATCGAACCAGAACCAGCGTTGTGGCGGGAAGCCGGCTTTCATGGACACGTCGGCGATTAAAAAGCGGTCCTGGAAAATTTTGCCTTCAATGTCGAGGCCGAGCGCGCGGCGAATGGGACTGCGCGCACCATCGGCAACGATCAGCCAATCCGCCTCCACGGTGTAGGGGCCATCCGGTGATTGGACAGTGAGCGATGCGCCCTCATCTTCTACGTCAACACCGGTGACTTTTTGGCGAAAGCGAATTTCGACACCGAGGGACAGCGCTCGGTCGACGAGATACTCCTCCAGGTAGTACTGCTGCAGGTTCACCATCCCCGGTCGTTCGTGCTCGGGGTCGGGTACCAAGTCGAAGCGGTAGACCTCGTCATCATGGAAAAACGTTCGGCCGACGTTCCACGAGACGCCTTTGTCGATCACCCGTTGGCCGATACCGAGACGGTCGAGGACTTCCAGCGTCCGCTTGGCATAACACAGACCGCGAGAGCCGGCCGAGACGGTGTCATCCTCGTCAATGACGATGACCGGTTGGCCTTTGAGGCGCAGCTCGATAGCGGCCGACAGTCCGACGGGACCCGCGCCTACGATGATCACCGGATGCCGTTGGATCGTCAGCGCATCGAGATCCAAGGGCCGCTGATACGCATAGCGCGGATAGGTGTAAGTCTTCAGCATGACGCGCCCGGTCCCGGAGCTTAGGTTTCCAAGGTCTTCCACATATCCATGTCGCGCTCGGCGGTCCAAATACGCGGATCTTTGTACTGTGTTGCTTCATCGTAGGCGCGAGTGACATCAAACGGCATGCAGTGATCGAAGATGACCCAATGGCCGTACTTCGGCCGCAGATCGGCCATGACCGCCTGATAGGTCGTCTTCAAGTCTTTGCCTTCAGCGACGCGGGCGCGCACGCCGCGATAAACGTCCGCGATGAAGTCGCGCGTGCCGCGAATGCCGGCCGCCACTTCCTCCGGGTTCTTGAGCGCGGCGCCGCGGCCCGGGACGAGCTGTGCAGCATGGAGTGCTTCAACCGCATCAAGCGTTGCAGGCCAATCCGAGAAGTACGCGTCGCCGGCGTAAGGTGTCGCATCAAACTCGACCAGGTCGCCTGAGAAGAGAATCCGGTCCTTCGGCAACCAGACGACCGTATCGCCTTTGGTGTGCCCTCGACCCAACTGCAGGATCTGTACTTCCAGGCTGCCGAGCCACAACGTCATCTTGTTCTGGAAGACGACGGTGGGCCAAGTGAGGCCTGGGATGGATTCCACGGCGCGGAACAGACGCGGGAAGCGTTCAATCTCACTCTTCATATCGAAGGCGCCGCGTTCGACGATGAGGTCGTAGGTGTCTTGGCTGGCGATAATCTCGCTCGCGCCGTAAGCCGTGGCGCCCAAGACGCGCACCGCATGGTAATGAGACATCACCACGTGTTTGATCGGCTTGTCCGTCACTTCGCGGATCCGCCGAATGACGTCCTGCGCCATGATCGGCGTTGCCTGCGTATCGACCACCAACACGGATTCATCCCCAATCACGATGCCGGTATTCGGATCACCCTGCGCCGTGTAGGCGTAGGCGTTGGCGGAGAGGCGGTCAAAACTGACCTCCTTTTCGGTGAGGTCGGCCTGCGAAGCGAAAGTCTTGGTCATGGGCAGATCCTTGGCGTCCCGATGCGTTCGTTAATAACGAAGATATTCGTTTATTCCGAAACGGCAGTCAAATCGGGTACGATCGGCTTCCATAATTCGCCGACATAGGCGGCGGGAGTGGTGTGATGGCGGGTCAGCGATCCGGGCGGGGCGTACAGTCGATTGAGGTCGGTGGCCGACTGCTCGATGCACTCGTGCGCGCTCAGGGCCCCCTGATGTTGCGGGAATTGGCAGAACAGGCAGCGCTCACCGCCGGTCAGGCCCATGCCTATCTCGTGAGTTTTCGAACGCTCGGCCTCGTCGAGCAGGACCCTGCGACGGGTCTGTATCGCTTGGGTCCCTATGCCTTGACGCTGGGCCTCGCGCGCCTGCGTTGGCATGACCCGCTGGCGGTGATCTGGGAAGCGGTCCCCGCCTTTGCCGAATCATTGCATCTGATGGTGACCATGAGCATCTGGACGGATGCCGGTCCTGTGATCCTGCGCCTGCATGAGGCGCCGTTTCAGATCTATTCCAACATCCGTACGGGCGCCCGGTACTCGCTGACGCAAACGGCGACCGGTCGCTTGTTCGCGGCCTTCATGCCGGCGAACATCGTACAACCCCTCGTCGAGGCGGAGTTGAGTGAAGCGCGTAAGGCGGGTGTTCCCGACCTTATCGTCAACTCGGACTATCAGGCCGCCTTGGCCCATATTCGAGCGGAGGGCTGCTCGCAGACGGAAGGCAGCCCTGTTCCGGACATCAGTGCGATCGCCGCACCGGTTTACGATCTGAATGAGCAGATCGTGGCGGCCATTACGCTGATTGGCCGTCGAGGGCGACTTGCCTGTCAGGCTGGGGGCGCGCACCGAGAGGCGATTCTCGCCTTCGTCACCGGTCTATCGCACCGCCTCGGATATCCGACGCAGCCTTAAGGGCGTGTCATGCACGATATCGTGGCAACACGGTACAATTTGCGAACCGCCGGGTATCGGCTTGACCGCTGATTCCTGAGCGCACTGCACTCCTTCACCGCTTCGTTTCGGGATGCCTCATGACCACTGAAGACTGCCTGGTTGTCACCGTCGACGGCCCTGTTGCCACCCTGCGTTTGAACCGACCCACGGTGGGCAATTCGCTCGACGTTCCACTGGCGCGCGCCCTGATGGAAGCGGCGATCCGCTGCGACGAGGATGCGGCGATTCGCGTGGTGGTACTCACCGGCACCGGTCGATTCTTCTGTGCAGGTGGCGACGTCGGTGCGTTCGGCGCCGCTGGCAATGCGGCCCCTGCCCTGGTGAAGGAAATCACGGGTTATCTGCATTCGGCGATCGCGCGTCTCTCGCGCATGGCGAAGCCGCTGATCACGGTCGTCAATGGTCCAGCTGCCGGAGCGGGCTTTAGCCTCGCTATCTTGGGCGACATCGCGATCAGCGCACGCAGCGCCCACTACACGCTTGCCTATACCGCGATCGGCCTCACGCCGGATGGTGGCTCGACCTGGCTGTTGCCGCGTCTGGTCGGGCTGCGTCAGGCACAAGATCTGGCGCTGACCAATCGGCGTGTATCGGCCGACGGGGCGGTCACCATGGGACTGATCACGCGCGTGGTGGACGATGCGGAGTTGCTGTCAACGGCGATGACGCTCGCGAACGAGATGGGGCGCGCCGCGACTCAGGCCTTGGGTCAAACCCGTCGTCTACTGCTATCGAGCTTCGGCGCGACGCTGGAAACGCAGATGGAAGAGGAGTCGCGCAGCATTGCGGATGCCATGCGCTCGGCACACGGCCAGGCCGGCGTTCGCGCCTTCCTCGAGAAGCGCAAACCCGAATTCAATTAAAGCGGCGGAGGCGTCCGTCTCTCGACGAGATTGATGCTGCGACAGGTAAAGACGACCGCGTTGCGTTGATTGAGGAGCGTGTAGCGCATCTCGACAACGCCGCGCGTCGGCTGCGAGTGACTCTCGCGTTTGGACAGACATTCCGCACGGGCACGCAACTGGTCACCCGAACGGACCGCTTCCGGCCAGCGCACATCCTCCCAGGCGATACCGCACACCCACGCGATGTCGCCACAGATCAAGGCATCTTGCCGCCGCCACAACGCGGCCGTATAGATGCCCGATGCGATCACTTCACCAAAAATGGAGCGCTGAGCTTCGTCGGGATCCGTGTGGAAGTACTGCGGATCAAAGCGCCGCGCGAACTCCAACATCTCTTCCCGATCAACCGGAATGGCGCTTGACTCGGCAATTTCGCCGATGGCAAGGTCCTCAAAGTAGCGTTTTCTGACGTTCATATCGACCTAAATGATGACGCAAAGGCAGCACAATGCAAGTCACCCCAGCCGACACATCCACCGATCTCCTCACTCGTATCGAACGACTGGAGGCGCGGATCGCGATACGGGAACTCGTTGCTCGGTACTGTTTTACCGTTGATGAGCGGGACATCGACGGCATCGCTCAGTGCTTCACGCAAGACGGCGTCATGCGCTCGGTGGATGGGGTCATGAACGCCGCGGGTCGTGAGGCGGTGATCGCGCAGTTCCACGGCCGCTTTGCCGTACTGGGCCCGAGCAACCATTACACCCACGATCACATCATCGAATTCGACGAGGGCAACCCACGCGCAGCCCGTGGCACGCTCAACACGCACGCCGAAGTGGTGCGTAACGGTGAGTTGCTCGTCGCCTCGTTACGCTACCAAGACCGCTACGCGCTCGAAGAGGGTCAATGGCGCTTCGCCGAGCGTGCGCTCGCCTTCTTCTATTACGCCCGTCCAGCCGATCTGCCCGAGGTGATGCGCAGCACCCTGCGCAATCGCGCCTATCCGCAACCGGTCGTCGCTGACTACCCGGAACGGTCTGCCTTTTGGCAGCGTTACTATCCGCCTGCCACCTAAGGCACCGTTCCGCAACGGTTACATGTTGCGGCGGTACTCGCCACCCACGTCATACAGAGCATGGCTGATTTGGCCGAGCGAGTTGTATTTCACGGTTTCGAGCAACTCTTCAAACACGTTCTGACGGGCTCTAGCCACGTTCTGCAGAGACTTCAGGCTGTCCGGCGCACGAGCGTTGCGGGCGGCCTGGAAGGCACTCACGTTGTCGATTTGCTGTTGCTTCTCATCGGTTGTCGAGCGAATTAACTCGATGGTCGTGGTGATCTCGCCACCATGATCCTTCGGCAGGAAGGTGTTGACGCCAATCAGCGGTAGGGAGCCATCAAACTTCTTGTGCTCGTAGTAGAGGCTCTCGTCCTGAATCTTGCCGCGCTGATACATCGTATCCATGGCGCCTAAGACGCCGCCGCGCTCGGAGATGGCATCGAATTCCTGATAGACGGCTTCCTCCACCAGATCGGTCAGCTGATCAATGAGGAAGCTACCCTGCCATGGGTTCTCACAGAAATTGACGCCCAGTTCGCGGTTGATGATCAGCTGGATCGCCACGGCACGGCGCACCGACTCTTCGGTGGGCGTCGTGATGGCCTCATCGTAGGCATTGGTGTGCAAGGAGTTGCAGTTGTCGAGCAGCGCATATAACGCCTGCAGCGTGGTGCGGATGTCGTTGAACTGAATTTCCTGGGCGTGCAGCGAACGACCCGAGGTCTGAATGTGGTACTTCATCATCTGGCTGCGGGCGCTCGCGCCATAGCGCTCGCGCATGGCGCGCGCCCAGATGCGCCGGGCGACCCGGCCGATCACGGTGTATTCCGGATCCATGCCATTGGAGAAGAAGAACGACAGATTCGGCGCAAAGTCATCGATCTTCATACCACGGGAGAGGTAGTACTCGACGATGGTGAAACCGTTGGAGAGCGTAAAGGCCAACTGGGAGATCGGATTCGCTCCGGCTTCGGCGATGTGGTAGCCGCTGATCGACACCGAGTAGAAGTTCCGGACTTTCCGATTAACGAAGCACTGCTGCACGTCGCCCATCATGCGCAGGGCGAATTCGGTTGAGAAGATGCAGGTGTTCTGCGCCTGGTCTTCCTTGAAGATGTCGGCCTGCACAGTCCCACGCACGATGGGCAGCGTGTCGGCACGGATCTTCTCATACACCTCGCGTTCCACCAGCTCATCGCCGGTGACGCCGAGGAGCCCGAGGCCCATGCCATCGTTTCCTTCTGGCAGGGCGCCGTTGTACTGCGGACGGACCTTGCCGGCATACAGAGCCGCGATGCGCGCCTCCGCCTGCTGCCAGCGTGTTGCGTCGGCCTTCAGATAGCGCTCAACCTGTTGGTCGACGGCGGTGTTCATGAACATCGCGAGGATCATCGGCGCCGGGCCGTTGATCGTCATTGAGACGGAGGTGCTCGGGTCACACAGATCAAAGCCCGAGTAGAGCTTCTTCATGTCGTCAAGCGTTGCGATGCTGACGCCGGAATTGCCAACCTTGCCGTAAATGTCCGGCCGCGTATGCGGGTCTTCGCCGTAGAGCGTGACCGAGTCAAAGGCCGTCGACAGGCGCGTCGCCTTCTGACCGTGGCTCAGATAGTGGAAGCGTCGGTTGGTGCGCTCCGGAGTGCCTTCGCCAGCGAACATCCGGATCGGGTCTTCACCCGTGCGACGGTACGGATAGATACCGGCGGTATAGGGGTAGGCACCCGGGAGATTTTCTTTCTGCAGGAAGCGCAGGAGTTCGCCCCAGTTGCGGTAGTGCGGTGCCGCGACCTTCGGAATTTTCTGGTGCGACAAGGATTCGATATAGTTATCACCCTGCACGGCCCGATCCCGCACGTGGTATGTGTACTGCGGATCCGTAACAGATTTGAGGCGTGCCGGCCACTGGCGCAGCAGCTCGATCGCATCGGGCGAGAGGCTTGCGAGCGCGTCGTTGTAGCGTTGGCGTAGCGTGAGGTTGGAGCGATCCACGCCCTCGCTCAGCGCCGCCGCCGAGAAGGCTTCCAACGGTGCGGGCAGCTGCGGATCGGCGATCTCGCGCAAGGCCTCCCACAGACTCTGTGCCCTGTTCGCTGTTTCCGATTCCACTTCGATATGCCGGTTGATGCCCCGTCCTTGGTCGGAGATCTCCGCGAGATAACGCACACGCGCTGCCGGCAGAAGGACGGTCTCACGCGGCTCTTTGATCGAGGTGTCGACCGTCGGCGTCCACTTGGACTCCGGCAGGTGCAGCTTCTCGCGCAGCAGTCGGCACAAGTTCACGAACATCCACGTGATGCCCGGGTCGTTGAACTGGCTCGCGATCGAAGGATAGACCGGCACGGCATCATCGGCGAGGTCGAACTTCGTGTGATTGCGGCGCCATTGCTTGCGCACATCTCGCAGCGCGTCCTGAGCTCCTCGCCGGTCGTACTTATTCAGCACCACGAGGTCTGCAAAATCGATCATGTCGATTTTTTCGAGCTGACTGGCCGCGCCGTAGTCGGACGTCATCACGTAGATCGGCAGATCCACGAGATCGACGATTTCCGAATCCGACTGACCGATACCGGCGGTCTCGACAATGACAAGGTCGTAGCCTTGTCCTTTGAGGAAGGCGACCGAGTCCTGCAGCATTGCGCTCGTCGCGGCATGTTGACGTCGGGTCGCCAGCGAGCGCATGTAGAGGCGATCAGAGCGCAGCGAGTTCATGCGGATACGATCGCCGAGCAGCGCGCCGCCGCTGCGACGTCGTGTCGGGTCGACGGCGATGATCGCGATGCGCATGGACGGGAAGGCGGTCAGGAAGCGCAGCACCATCTCATCGACCACCGACGACTTACCAGCACCACCGGTGCCGGTGACACCAATGACGGGCGTCTGCTTACCCGCCAGTTCCCACCGCTTGCGTAGCCGCGTCAGTTCGGGCTCCGGAATCTGTCGCTCTTCGATTGCGGAGAGCATCTGCGCGATCGACAGCTCGTCGGTGATGCGCAGGTCCTGTGGAATCTCGGTGGGCCGGCGGTGTTGGCGGGCCCGAGACATCAGATCTTCGATCATGCCGACGAGGCCCATGTGGGCGCCGTCGTTCGGGTGGTAGATACGCTCAACGCCGTAGCCGGACAGCTCGGCGATTTCTTCCGGCGTGATCGTCCCGCCACCGCCGCCGAAGACCCGGACATGGCCGGCGCCGCGTTCGCGCAGCATGTCGATCATGTAACGGAAGAATTCATTGTGCCCGCCCTGATAAGAGGACACGGCGATCGCGTCGGCATCTTCCTGGATGGCCGCCCGGACGATGTCTTCCACCGACCGGTTATGCCCCAGGTGGATGACTTCGCCGCCTTGCGCCTGAATCAGGCGGCGCATGACGTTGATCGCGGCATCGTGGCCGTCAAACAAGGAGGCGGCGGATACGAAGCGCAGGGGCGGCAGTTCGGCCGGGGTGCCGGCGGTCTTTTCCGTGTTCGTATCGGCGGTAGAGTTCTGCATACCCGGTCCTGGTGTGTCCGTGCTGCCGGATGCGTCATCGACGCCTTGCTCGCGACGAACCCCGTTGGGCTGCCACGGCTCACGGAATCGTCTCCGGCGAGCGAAAAAAGTGGTTTAACGTCAGCAATATAGCTAACTTAAGCGCCTCATGAGTGGCCGTGCAGATCAGCATGCGTGAGCGGAAATACCATTCTCGGGCCGGTGCCGGTGGGGCTAGCCGAAATGAAAAGGGCACCATCGCCATCCCCTTCGTGCGGGCCGTTGTGGATGCGGCGCAGGCCCGTGGGGTGTCGCCGGAGGTGTTGTTGACGGCGGCGGGTATCCGCCCCGCGCTGTTGCGCATCAATGCGTCGCGCATTTCCCCCGAGCAGTACGCCCGGATGTGGCGCAGCTACATTGCGCACCTGGGCGATGAATTCTTCGGCCAGGATACGCGGCGCATGAAACCGGGAAGTTTTGCCCTGCTGTGCCGGTCGGTCGTCCATTGCGCCAACCTCGAGCGTGCCTTGGAGCGGGCCGGTCGCTTCTTTGATGCCTTTCTCGACGAGCATGGACTGCAGGTGTCGCGTATCGAGCAGCGCGGTCGTCTGACGCTGGTGCAACAAGGGGTGGCGAGCGCACGTCCGTTTGGTCATGAGACGCTGCTCGTGATCGCCCACGGCTTGGCCTGTTGGCTCGTCGGTCGGCGTATCCCGATTCTGGCCGCCGGCTTTGCCTACCCGCCGCCCGTCCATGCGCCGGAGTACCGGGATCTGTTTGGCCCTCAGCTGAGTTTCACAGTGCCAGAGACGTACCTGGAGTTTTCAGCGTCTTTTTTGGATCTGCCGGTGGTCCAGACCGAGTCGAGCGCAAAGGAATTCCTGCGTCTGGCGCCCGCCAATATCCTGCTTAAATACAAGAGCACCCAGAGCTTATCGACGCGTATTCGACGGCGCCTTCGGCAGATCCTCCCTGGCGATCTGCCGGATTTGGAGCAGGTGGCACGCGAGATGAACGCGGCGCCTTCGACCTTGCGGCGCAAACTCAAGGCCGAGGGCCAGACCTATCAGGGCATCAAGGATGACCTACGGCGAGATCTGGCGATCACCTACCTCAGTGAAACGGAGCTGAGCATTCGGGATATCGCCCTAGCCCTGGGGTTCCTCGAGCCGAGCGCCTTCCATCGGGCCTTCCGCAAGTGGGCCCAGATCTCCCCTGGCGCCTACCGCCGGGGAGACTTTAGCCCGTCCGGTTAGGTTGGCGGGCACGGCCTGAGGTCGGTGGCATCGCAGCGAATCCGTTGGGCGCGGCTGCCCGCTACGGTGCGGTTATGAGGTGATAACCAAATGTCGGTTTCGGCCCTTCAGTCCCGTCCGTAGCATCGCGCGCAGTTTCCTATTGGGTAGAAAGTGCCGATGTCGTCTCCCGTTCGTTTGCCGACCGAGCCGCGCCACACGCGCGAACTCGAGTCTCTCCTCGCCGATCTGGATGCGGATTCCCTGCGCTGGGTCAGTGGCTTTGTGGCCGGTCTGGCCGCTGAGCGCGCGCGCCTCGGGGGGGCGCCTGCGGTGGCGGCACCGGCCGTTGCGGCTGCCGTTGCGGCACCGGCCGCTCGCCCGCGGGTGACGGTGTTGTATGCCTCACAGACGGGTAACAGTCGACGGGTGGCCGAGAAACTCGGTCAGGCACTCGAGTCCGCCGGGTTGCAGAAGAATGTGGTGGCGACCGGCGACTACGCCTTGAAGCAGTTTGCCGACGAGCGATACCTGTACGTGGTGGCGAGCACGCATGGTGACGGCGAGCCGCCCGATGATGCCCGCGCCTTGCTCGATGCGCTCTCCGGCCGTCGCGCTCCCAAACTCGACCAACTCGCCTATGCGGTACTCGGGCTTGGCGATTCAAGCTACCCACAATTCTGTGCGACCGCCCGCGTCTTGGATGAGCGGTTGGCCCAATTGGGTGCGCGTCGCTTGTCGGAGCGCGTCGAGTGCGACGTTGATTTTGACGCCAAGTCGGCCGCCTGGATCCAGCAGTCGGTCGCGGCGCTGAGCGCACAACTCGGTGCGACGGATGCGGTGGTGGCGACAGCCTCGGCCGAGGCGATCGAGGCACCGACGGTCGCCGTGGCTACCCGAGAAGCGCCGGTTGAAGTGGAAGTGGCGGTCAATCAGCGCATCACCGCGCGGGACGCCGACAAGGACGTGCGTCATGTCGAATTGATCGTGCCGGAAGGTCGCTTTGCCTATCAGGCCGGCGATGCCCTCGGGATTTGGCTCGATAACCCGGCCCGCCTCGTCGACGAGACGCTCACGGCGGCGAAGTTGGATGCGAACGAGTCGGTCTCGGTGGATGGCGTGACGCACCCGCTCAAGGTCTGGCTGTCGCAGCATCGCGAACTGACCCGCGTGGCGCGGGCGCTCGTCGAGCGTCTGGCCGCGCTCTCCGGCGACGCTGGGCTTGCGGATCTACTGAAGCCTGCCTCTGCGGCGCGTCTGCGCGCGCAGTTCAAGGTGTGGCAGGTGCCCGATCTGTTGGCGCGTTACCCGGCCCAATGGACCGGCGAGCGTCTCGTGCGGGCCTTGCACCCACTCTCACCACGCCTGTACTCGATTGCATCGGCGCCCGAAGAGGTCGGTGAGGAAGTGCACATCACGGTGGCGGTGGTGGATGAGGTGCATGATGGCAAGCGACATTGGGGTGCGGTTTCCTCGCAGGTGCAGGGTCTGGAGCCGGGTGCGCGCGTGCGTGCCTTTATCGAGCCGAATACCCGCTTCCGTCTGCCCGCCGATCCGAGCACGTCGATCATCATGATCGGACCGGGCACCGGCGTTGCGCCGTTCCGTGGCTTTGTGCAAGCCCGCGCTGCGCAGGGCGCGACGGGTGGCAGCTGGCTGATCTTCGGCGGCCGCCACTTGGATCAGGACTTTCTCTATCAGACCGAGTGGTTGGCCGCTTTGAAGAAACGCGCGCTGACCCGCTTGGACGTTGCGTTTTCGCGTGACACTGCGCAGAAGGTCTATGTCCAACATCGTCTACGCGAACACGGGGCTGAACTGTTTCAATGGCTCGAGGCCGGTGCGCACGTGTACGTCTGCGGTGACGCGGAACGAATGGCGCCCGATGTGCAGGCAGCACTCGTGGAAATTGTGGCGACCCATGGGGGCCGCTCGACCCAGGATGCTGAAGCGTATGTGGCGGGGCTCGCATCGGCCCGTCGTTATCTCCGGGATGTGTACTGAACCATGGCTGAATTAACCCCTGTCGAACGGATCAAAGCCGCCAGTCGTGGCTTGCGAGGCACGATTGCCGAGAGCCTGACGGACGCCCATACGGGTTCGTTGCGTGATGACGATCAGCAATTGCTGCGTCTGCACGGTAGCTATCAGCAGGATGACCGTGACGTGCGCGAAGAGCGGCGCCAACAGAAGCTTGAGCCCTTGTGGCGCTACATGGTCCGTGTCCGCCTACCAGGCGGCGTCGCGACGCCGGCGCAGTGGTTAGCACTGGATGCGATTGCCCGCGAGAAGGCCAACGGCACGCTGCGGCTGACGACCCGTCAGACCTTCCAGTTCCATGGCATCGGCAAGGGTGACCTCAAGCCCGCCATGCAGGAAATGAACGCAGCCCTGATGGACACTATCGCAACGTGCGGTGACGTCAACCGCAACGTGATGGCGAGCTCCAATCCGATCGAGTCACCGGCCCATGCCGAGGTAGCGGAATGGGCGCGTCGTCTGTCAGAACACCTGCTTCCGAAGACTCGCGCTTATTACGAGATCTGGTTGAACGGCGAAAAGCTCAAGGGAACGCCGGAACACGAGCCGGTGTACGGCACGAACTTCCTGCCGCGTAAGTTTAAGGCCGCGATCGCGCTGCCGCCGTCGAACGACGTCGATATTTATACGCAGGATCTGGGTTTCATCGCGATTGTCGAGAAGGGCCAACTGGTCGGCTTCAATCTGACGGTCGGCGGCGGTCTCGGCACCACGCACGGGGATGTCACGACGCACCCGCGCCTCGCCAATGTCGCCGGCTTCCTCAAGCCCGAGCACCTGCTCGCCATCGCTGAAGCCGTTGTGACCACGCAGCGTGACTATGGCGATCGCACCAATCGCAAGCATGCCCGCCTCAAGTACACCATCGAAGATCGCGGCCTTGAGTGGTTTGTGGGCGAAGTTCAGAAGCGCGCCGGCGTGACGCTGGAGGCCGCCCGGGCGTTCGCATTCGATACCCACGGGGACCTCTTCGGCTGGCGTAAAGCGCTGGATGGCACCTGGCATCGGACCTTGCGCATTCCGGCGGGTCGCATCGCCGACAAGGAAGGACTGCCTTGGTTGACGGGACTTCGCACGATCGCCACCGTTCACAGCGGCGACTTCCGCTGTACGGCCAATCAGAACGTCACCATCGCTCGCGTCAAGGATGTGGATAAGGCGTCGATCGACGGGCTGATTCAGCACTTTCACCTCGACGCGGCCGAAGGCACGTACCTCGCGCGGCATGCACTGGCGTGTGTGTCGATGCCGACGTGTCCGTTAGGGATGGCGGAAGCGGAGCGCTACTTGCCCAAGCTCACCGCGGATGTCGAGCAGTTACTCGCGGATCATGGGCTTGCAGATGAGCCGCTCAGCCTGCGCATCACGGGCTGCCCGAATGGTTGTGCGCGGCCCTATGTGGCGGAAATCGGACTCGTCGGCAAGGCGCTCGGTCGTTACAACCTGCATCTTGGCGGAGATGCCGTGGGCTCGCGCCTCAATGTGCTCTATCGCGAGAACATCGACGAAGCGACGTTCCACAGCGTTGTTGGTGGACTGTTCGCCGCTTGGCAGCAGGAGCGCACCGACGGTGAACGCTTCGGTGACTTCCTCTGGCGCACGAAGCGTCTGCCGGGATAAGTGACGATGCGTTGGTTCCCGCTGTTTCTCGATTTGAAGGGCCGCAAGGTCGTCGTCGTGGGCGGCGGCACCATTGCCGAGCGCAAGATCGATCTCTTCCAAAGCGCGGGACCGGCGATTGCTATTTTTTCGCCAACGGTCACGCCGTCGCTCGCCGCACGGGTTGCTGAGGGTCAGTTCACGTGGGAAGCGCGGGCCTTTGCAGAATCCGACGTCATCGGCGCATCGGTGGTCGTCGCTGCGACGGATGATCCGGACGTGAATCGTCGGGTTGCCGATGCGGCGACCGCGCGCGGGATTCCGGTCAATGTCGTGGATGATCTGGAGCTTTCGACGGGTATCCTACCGGCGATTGTCGATCGTTCGCCGCTGGTGATCGCGGTGTCGACGGAAGGATCTGCGCCGGCGTTCGCTCGCTATGTGCGCGCACGCATCGAATCGGCGATCGATGAGTCTTTCGGTGACCTTGCATCCTTTCTGCGTCGGGTACGCGATCGGATCAAACAGCGGTTCCCGGATCTCACACAGCGCCGCCGATTTTATGCCGCACTCCTCGAGGGTGCGGTGCCGGATGCCTTGCGACGCCGTCGTCCGATGGAAGCCGAGGTGGCTTTCGAACGTGCGCTCATGGGTAGCACGGCGAGCGGTGGTCGGGTGGATCTGGTTGGCGCAGGTCCTGGTGATCCCGGACTGCTGACCCTGAATGCGCTGCGGGCGCTGCAGGCGGCCGATGTCGTGCTCCATGACCGGCTGGTGAGCGCGGAAGTTTTGGCGCTTTCTCGGCGCGAGGCGGAACTGATCCCGGTGGGTAAGGCCGCGGGTTTTCACTCGGTCCCGCAGGATGAGATCAATGCGCTGCTTGTCGAACACGCCCGTGCCGGTCGGCGCGTTGTCCGTCTCAAGGGTGGCGACCCGTTTGTCTTCGGTCGCGGCGGCGAAGAGATCGAGGTGCTCGCCGCGCATGGCATCGCCTATCGTGTGGTACCGGGTGTGACGGCAGCGGTCGCTTGCGGCGCTTATGCCGGCATTCCCCTCACCCACCGTGACCATGCGCGGGGCGTGCGCCTCGTCACCGCCCACTGTCAGTCCGCGTTGGATGCGGTGGATTGGGCGAGTCTGGCGCGCGAGCGCGACACGCTGGCGATCTACATGGGTGTCGGCAGCGTGCAACGGGTGGAGGCGGAACTGCTCGCCCACGGTCAATCGCCCACAACGCCCGTCGCATTTGTTGAGAACGGCACGCGCGCCGATCAACGGGTCATCGTGGGGACGCTGAAGGGCTCAGCAGCCTTGGCAGCGGAAGCGGCAGTGAAGTCGCCGGCCCTGCTGATCATCGGCGCGGTGGCTGCGCTGGCGCCCACCTTAAGCTGGTTCGGCGATGCGCCGATTCAGGCGGTATATCCAGCCGACGCCAATCGTCTGACGGCTTAAAACTCCTAGCCCAGCGATCCGCCCGCCGCTGCGATCCGCTGCAAATGCTCCGAGGGCACGAAGTCGGCACCGTACAGTGACTCGTAATGGCGCAGGCGTTCGACAATGTGCGCTAAGCCCACTTGGTCTGCCCAATGCATCGGACCACCCGTCCACACGGGCCAGCCATAGCCGGTCGTCCAGACCATGTCGATGTCGGAGGCGCGCTCCGCAATGCCCTCGGCCAGGATCCGGGCGCCCTCGTTGACCATCGGATACAGACAGCGCTCGAGGATTTCCTCATCACTGATCGGGCGACGGACGTAGCCGTGCTCGGCGGCGAAGTCGAGCACGATGCGTTCGGCCACCGTCGAGGGCGTGGCGCGGCGTGACTCGTCGTAGTCGTAATAACCACTTTTCGTCTTCTGGCCCAAGCGCCCTTGCTCACACAGGATTTCACGGACCGTCGACGAGGCACTCGCCGTACGATTCCAGCCGATGTCCATGCCGGCGAGGTCCCGCATCCGGAAGGGTCCCATCGGCAGGCCAAAGGTCTCCAGCACGCGATCGACATCCCAGGGGAGTGCGCCTTCGAGGATGAGCTTGTCGGCCTCACGTTGCCGTTGGGCCAACATCCGATTGCCGACAAAACCGTGGGCATTACCGACCAGCACGCCGAGCTTGCGGATGCGTTTGGCGACCGCAAGTCCGGTGGCGAGCGTCTCGGAGGAGGCGCTCGCCGTGCGCACCACTTCGAGCAGCCGATTGACGTTGGCGGGTGAGAAGAAGTGTAGACCAAGCACCTGCTGCGGACGGCGAGTGGCCTGCCCCATGCGCTCGATATCCAAATACGAGGTATTACTCGCGAGGATCGCGCTGGGTTTGACGAGCCCATCGAGTCGTCCGAAGAGCTCGAGCTTGGCGTCCATGTTCTCGTAAATCGCTTCAATGACGAGGTCACAGTCGCTCAAGGACGCTAAGTCGGTCGACGATGCCAACAGGCCGAGGCGCGTGGTCACCGCCTCGGCGGTGAGCTTGCCCTTGGCGGCACTCGACGCGTAGTTGCGGCGAATGACGGACAGCCCGCGTTCCAAGGCCTCGGCACTCACCTCAACGAGATGAACGGGGATGCCGGCATTCAAAAAATTCATCGCGATACCGCCACCCATGGTGCCTGCGCCGACTACGCCCACACGGTGGATCGGCAGCGGCGCTGCCTCCTTGGAGATAAAGCGTGACTTGCTGAGCGCGCGTTCCGCAAAAAACAGATGCCGCAGCGCGCGCGACTGCGGATCCTGGAGCAGCTTGACGAACTCCGCCCGTTCGGATGCCAGCCCCGCTGCAAACGGTTGATCAACGGCGGCTTGTACCGCCCGAATGGCGGCCGCCGGCGCATGGAGTCGGGAAAATGCTTTGCCCTGAGCGGCGGTGAATGCGCTGATGACGGCGTGCTGGGCGTCGCGGGTTCCCTCGATGGCGCGCTCACTCACGCGACGACAGGGTGCGCCCGTCGCGATCAGTTCGTGAGCCCACTCACGCGCGGCGGCCGCGAGACTTGCTGCCGGGACGAGTCGATCGACGATCCCGAGCGTGAGCGCTTCGCCGGCGTTCACGTGACGGCCGCTCGTGATGATGTCGAGTGCGGGGCCCACGCCGCAGACACGCGGTAATCGCTGCGTGCCACCGGCACCCGGGATGAGGCCCAGCTGCACTTCGGGCAGACCGACGCGTGCATCCTCAGCGGCGATCCGGTAGTGCGCGGTGAGCGCCAGTTCAAGTCCCCCGCCGAGCGTCGTGCCGTGCAGCGCTGCCACGACGGGCTTTGGGCACTGCTCTAACAGGGCCAGCAATTCCCCGAGGGTCGGACTGACAGGGCCGGTGGATAATTCGGTGATGTCCGCGCCAGCATGGAAAGTGCGCCCCGCACAGCTCAAGACGATGGCGTGGACCGATGGATCGGCGATCGCGCTCTGAAGCGCCGTGACCAGCCCTGCGCGCACCGGTGCCGCGAGCGCGTTGACTGGGGGTGCGTCGGTTTGCACGATCGCCACCTGGTTGACGATCTCCATCGTGGTCACATCCCCGATCTTCATACCGCAGCGCTCGCGTTCGTTCAGATCCCGTGATCATACCGGAGCCGCGGCAGAGCCGACCCCGTCATGGCAATTTGATAACCTTAGGATATTATTTCAATGACGGTGCTCTGGAGTCCCATGGTGCGTGCTCGCTCGGAAGCCTCGTTAGGCCCCGTCTTTGCGGACGTCCTGCGTTTATTGCGACGAGACTTCTATGCACGGGCCGAAGGCTTGGATTTGACCCCCGCGCTGGCTCGGTTGTTGTTCTACGTTGCGCGGGAACCCCTCTCTCGGCAGATTGATCTTGCGGCACGCCTTGAGGTCACACCGGTGACGTTGGGGCGTATGGTCGATCGTCTGGTCGGGTGCGGCTATGTGGAGCGTTTGTCCGACCCGACCGATCGACGGGCGTTTCGTCTGCAGGTGACTGCACAGGCGAAGCCCTTCACGGCCCGCCTGGAAGCCATCGCGACGGCGACACGCGAACGGGCCCTAGAGGGCCTCACCGTGTCCGAGCGCAAGCAGTTGATGCTGCTCCTCGACCGGGTCCGCGGCAATCTCGAGAGCGGACGCTGACCGGTGGTCAATTCCTTTGGATCGCGACTGTTATTAGGTCTTGCAGCGACCCTCGCGACTGTCCTGTATGCGATCGATTCGACGATTGTGAATGTGGCGCTGCCCAATATCCAAGGCACGCTCCAGGCAACCCCGGATCAAGCGGGGTGGGTGGTGACGTCTTATATCGTTGTCAGCGCCATCATGACGCCACTGGCGGGGTGGCTCGGCGTGCGATTTGGCATTCGTACGGTCCTTGGTCTATCCATTCTGGGGTTCACGGCTGGCTCGATGTTGTGCGGCGTGGCGGTCACGTTGACCCAGATGGTGTGCTTTCGGATGGTGCAAGGGGCGTTTGGTGCGGCGCTGGTGCCGCTCTCGCAGGTGGCCCTCCTGCGCGAATTTCCGCGCGAGAGTCATGGTCGCGTGATGGCTTTGTGGGGCATGGGCGTGATGGTCGGTCCGGTGATCGGGCCGACGCTCGGGGGTTGGCTCACCGATCAGGTGTCGTGGCGATGGGCTTTTTATATCAATTTGCCGCTGGGCATCATCGGATGGCTAGCCCTCATGGCGTCCCTCCCCAAAGGTGGCGGTGACGGAAAGCGGCCGTTCGATGCGCTCGGTTTTGTGCTGCTGTCCGTTGCCGTCGGTTGCCTGCAACTCATGCTGGATCGCGGTGAGTCACAAGACTGGTTTGCCTCGACTGAAATCATGGTCGAGGCCTTTCTGTGCGGTATGACGTTTTACATGTTCCTCACGCACTCGCTGACCGGTCGGCAGCCGTTCGTCGACATCCATTTATTCAAGGATCGAAATTTCACCGTTTCCATGATCATGATGTTCATCGTGGGTGTGGCGGTGATTTCGCCGGCCGTGCTGGTGCCGGGTTTTCTGGAGCAGGTCAAAGGCTATACGCCGACACAAGCGGGGTGGCTCATGGCGGCGCGCGGGGCTTCGTCGGTGTTGGCCATGATGATCGGTGCGCGCATGACCTCGTTATTTGGTCCGCGTCCAACCATGACGGTGGGGATACTGTTGGCATCCCTGTCGCTCGCACTCATGGGCCAATTCGGTGTGGATACTCAGGTGGACCGCTTTCTCGCAGCGAGTCTGCTGCAAGGCTTGGGAACGCCCCTGACGTTCATGCCGCTCTCCTTGATTGCGTATGCGACTTTGCCGGATAAAGCGCGCACCGAGGCGGGTGTGTTGCTCACGCTGATTCGCAACATCGGGGCGTCGGTGGGTATCTCCGTCGTCATCGCGTGGTTAGCGCGCTCCGCACAGACCAATGTGTCCTATTTGGTCGAACACTTCAGCGTCTACGACGTGCGCCGCTGGTTGGCGGTGGGTGCCCTGCCCGGCGCCAATGCGCCGACCTTAGGACTGTTGGGCGAGATTCGCCGACAGGCGCTTGGCATCGCGTATGCGAACGACTTTATGCGACTGGCGGTGGCGACCATGGTGACGTTGCCGATGGTCTGGCTGCTGCGCTCACCCGGTCACGCACGGCCGGTGAGCGTGCCGGCCAACGCCAGCGCCGATCATTGATTCAGGCTGGGCGACGCGCGGCGAGAAAGTTGAGCGTCAGACCGGCGATCACGAACAATCCAGCGACGATTTTCCACAGGGGCAAGGCCTCCCCGAGCACGATTGCAGAGGACGTCATCCCGAACACCGGGACCAAGAGCGCCATCGGTGTGATCGTGGCAGCCGGATAGCGCATTAACAGCCAGTTCCAAGTACCGAAGCCGATTAGTGTATTGCCGAGCGCCTGCCAGGCCACCGTCAGCCAGGCAACCCAATTGGCGTGGGCGAGAATGTCGAACGTGCCTGCCCAGCCGTCGGTGAGCGCGTGTAAGGCCAACAAGGGCGGTACCGAGAACAGACTCGACCAAACCATAAAGCCGAGCATGTTGACCCGGCCGGCGCGTCGAACGACGAGATTGGCGCAGGACCAGGAGGTCGACGCGGCCATGAGGAGCAGAAACCCCTTCAAGGTGACCGTCGTATCCGGGCGCATCACGGTGTGCCACCCGATGAGTCCAACCCCGAGGGCCGCGATCGACAGGGCCAGAATTTGTAGCGCACGCAAACGCTCGTGAAAAACCAAAGCACTGATCACGATGGTGATGAAGGCCTGGGACTGCATCAACAGCGAGGCGAGTCCCGGTGAGATGTCATGGCGCATGGCGAGGAAGAGCAGACCAAATTGCCCGGCACCCAAGAGCGTCCCGAATTGAATCAGAAAGCGCCATGGAATGCGGGGCCTCTTGACGAACAGCAGCCACGGAAACGCGGATGTGCCAAAGCGCAGCGCTGCAAAGAGAAAGGGCGGGAATTCACCGAGTCCGAACTTGATGACCACAAAGTTCGTGCCCCAAATGGCGGTGATCATCACCGCCATTGCGATATGCAGTGGATTCACGCGCGCGCTGCCCGGGTGAGCGTCATCAGGGTTCGGGGCATCATCCGCGGATTCTCGCGTTCTTGGGATCGTACAGCGGCTTCAGGCTGACTTCGGCGGGGTACCGCATGCCGGCGATATCGACTTCCCAGTGGCCACTGTGGAGGTAGTCCTCATCGACCACACAGCCGGGCTCCACCATGGCAAGACCCACAGCCCCGTTCAGCGTATGCCCGTAGGACGCCGCTCGGACATAGCCGACGGACACGCCGTCGCGGTGGAGGACTTCAGCGTGGTACATCAGGGGTTCGGGATCCAGCACCCGCACCTGCACCAGCTGTCGGTGCAGCGGGCCGGACGCGAGCTTGGCCAGGACGGCATCTCGGCCGATAAATCCACCAGGCTTATCGAGTGCGAGCGCAAAGCGAAAGCCGGTTTCGATCGGATCATCGGTGTTGTCAATGTCGTGGCCGTAGTCGCGATAGGCTTTTTCCATGCGCAGGCTACCCAAGGCTTTCAAGCCTGCGTGCACCAATCCCGTTGCGCGTCCCGCTTCGATGATGCGTTCGTGGACGTATGCGGCCTGCTCAGATGGAATATACAGTTCATACCCGAGTTCACCGACATAGGTGATGCGCACACACAAGGCGCGTGCAAATCCGAGGTCGATTTCTCGGGCCGTGCGGAACGGAAACGCGGTATCCGACAGGTCAGCGGTCGTCAGCGACTGCAGCAATTCGCGCGAACGGGGACCCTGTACATTGAGTTGACCGTAGCCTGAGGTCACATCGGTTGTGAAGCAATGAGCACCCTGAGGAGTGTTCCTGCGTAACCAGGTGGCGATATGCTTCACCTGCGTGTCGGTGACGACGACGAAGAATGTCTCCTCATCGAGCTTGGTCACGGTGACATCCGCCTCGAGCTTGCCCAACGGATTGAGCCACTGCGTGTAGGTGATGCGGCCCATGGTGCCATTCACCGCATTGGCGCTGATGCGATCCAACACCTCGCCGGCATCGCGACCTTGCACGAGCAGTTTGCCCATGAAGGACATGTCCATCGCGACGACACCTTCGCGTGCGGCGCGGTGCTCGTTCGCCCAGCGATCCCACCAAGCGGCACGGCCCCAGGTCAGGGGACCCGGTTCCGGCGTCGCGCCGGGTTCGCCGAACCAATCGGGACTTTCCCAGCCGCTGACTTCCTTGAAGTGAGCGCCTAAGGCGGCGAGTTGAGCATGGAACGGTGAGCGCCGTGCGCCCCGAGCCGTCTGGAGGGTGAGATTCGGATAATGGCACTGGTAGACGAGTCCGAGCGACTCGACCGTGCGGGCCCGACGATAGGCTCGGTTCGCTTGATAGACGTGGAGGCGGTCGATGTTGAATCCGGTGACATCGACGTCCGGTGTTCCGGTCATGATCCAGTGCGCGAGCGCACGTCCCAATCCCCCGCCCGTCAGGATGCCAATGGAATTGAGGCCGGCTGCCACGAAGTAGCCCTCCAGCTCGGGCGCCTCGCCCACAATGGGTCGCAAGTCCGGTGTAAAGCTCTCCGGACCGCAAAAAAACTTTTTGATGCCGACCCGCGTGGTGATCGGCACGCGGGACATCGCGCGCTCCAAGAAGGGCGACATGCGCTCCCAATCCGGCGGCAGCTCAAGGAAGCTGGCATCGGCGGGGATCCCGTCGAGTTGCCACGCCGCCGCCTCCGGTTCAAAGAGGCCCACCATCAAGCCACCGCCTTCTTCGCGGTAATAGCCATAAAAGCCCGGGTCTTCCAACACCGGCAGGTTGGCGGGCAGATCGGCGATGGGCTCGGTGATCAGGTAGTAGTGTTCAGCGGCTTGATTGGGAATGTTGACGCCGGCGCGTGCGCCGAATTCCCGTGCCCACATGCCGCAGCAATTGACCACGATGTCCGCGTGAATGGTTCCATGATCGGTTGTGACACCGGTCACTCGGCGACCCTGGCGGGTCACGCCGGTCGCGCTCACCCCTTCGATAATCTGCGCGCCCTTCAACCGTGCGCCTTTCGCGAGCGCCATCGTCACATCGACCGGGTTGACCCGACCATCGCCTGGGACATAGAAGCCCGCTTCAATGTCGTCGACCTTCGCGAGCGGAAAGAGGGATTCCACTTCGCGAGGCGAGACTTCGTGCACCTCGACGCCCAAGTGGCGGTTGAACGCCGCCACCCGTCGGTACTCCTCGAGGCGTCCTTTGTCGGACGCCACTTCGAGTAAACCGATGGGTCGAAAGCCCGTCGCCTGACCGGTCTCGGCCTCCAGTCGGCTATATAGGTCGCGCGTATATTTGCGGATCTCGGTGGACGTCTCGGAGGTTGAGCCAAAGCGAACCATCAGACCCGCGGCATGCCAGGTGGTGCCGGAGGTCAACCGGTCACGCTCCAGCAGCACGATGTCCGTCCAGCCGGCGTGTGCGAGATGGTAGGCCACAGAGGTGCCGATGACGCCGCCGCCGACGATGACGACACGGGCATGGTTCGGCAGCGGGGATCGGCTCATGACAACTCCGACCGCGCGGGGCGGCTCGACGTGAGTCGCTATTGTAGCGCCGGCGGGATGCCGACGTTCAGATGCCGCTGGCGCGTGCCTGATCGTCGCGAAGCGTCCGTGCGCTCATCCAGTAGTGCCAGGCGCCCCAAAAGCCCGTGGGCGCCAATCCAATGAGGGCCCATTGCAAGGAGTTCGCAGACCCTCCCACACGCGGCGCCAAGAAGTCACTGACCAGTCCGACGACTTGTGGGGCGATCACGAGGTTGAATACATTCGCGACGAACATGAGAAAGGCGATGGTCTGCGAACGGATCGCCGCCGGAACCACGTTCTGCAGCAGGCCCATGGTGGGGCCGATAAAGAAGTAAATGGCCGGCACAACCGCCCAGAGCCATGCGGTCGCCACCGATAGCGAGGGTGTCGTAAAGATCAAAATGGAGGGCACCGTGGCCAGCAACACCACCGTGGCCATCAGCCAACTCACGCGACGGGTGTCGGTCCGGCCCAAGGAGGCGACCGCCCAGTACGTTGCGAGTGTCGCCGCCACACCGCCGATCAGATGCATGGGCCCTAAGATCTCACCGGCCTGCGTCACCGTGAGATGAAACGCCCGCACGAGGTAGGTGGGCGTCCACCACAGCAATCCCCAACCCCATAAGGTGCAGACGGCACCTCCGCCGATGAGATGAAATGCGGCCCGACTGCGTCGGATGTGGATCAGCGTGTCACGCAACGACATCGGCGCGGTGGGGGTGGTGGTGGCATCGGTGGCGCCGCGCGGGGGTTCGCGCACCGTGAGGTACACCAACGCCCCGAGCAGCACACCCGGTAGCCCGAGCGCCACAAACGTGCCGCGCCAGCCGTGATGCACGGCGACCGCGCCGGCGAGTGACGAACCGATCCAGGCGCCGAGCGGTGCACCGAGCGCAAAGAAGGTGAGCACCGCAGGCCGCTGCTGGGGGCTGTAGAGATCCGCCAGGATTGATGTGGACGGTGGCGTTCCCCCTGCTTCACCGATGCCGACGCCGAACCGCGCCAGGACGAACTGGGTGGCCGTCTGCGCACGGCCGCAGGCTGCGGTCATGACCGACCACAGCGTGATCGCAAGGGCGATGATCGTGCGGCGATTGGCGCGGTCGGCGAATTGGGCCACCGGTAATCCGATCGACACGTAGAAGAGCGCCAGCGCGACTCCGGTGATGAGTGCGATGCTGGCGTCCGAGAGGCCGAGGTCTAAGCGGATCGGCTCCAAGATCGTCGAGACGACGAAACGGTCGGCGATGTTGAACGCATACACCAGCGTGAGCAGCACGAGGACATACGCGCTGCGCGTTCCAGTCGAATGGCCGGTCATGAGATCCCCCTCTGTCGGGAGCGTCTCAGGACACGGCCATCACCGTCAATGGAACCTTCAGTCGAGACGTTCGTACAGCGGCGTCGTCAGAAAGTCGGCAAGCGTGGGTGCGAGCGACATGTCCTCGAAGATCACTGCCGCCTCGTCGTAGGTGGACTGCGCGGCCGTGACCCCGGCCGCTGCTTTGACCTTCGGCAATTCCTCGGCAATCAACGCGCGCACGAGGGCGGCGTCCACTTTGCGTCCGTCATCGAGCACCCCCTTCGCGCTGGCGACCCACTGCCACACCTGGCTGCGAGAGATCTCCGCCGTGGCCGCATCTTCCATCAGGTTATTGATCGGCACGCAGCCATTACCCGCCAACCACGAACCGAGGTAATGGATACCGACGTTGATGTTGTTCCGCAGACCCACTTCCGTGATCGGGGCCTCGGGTCGAAAGTCGAGCAAGTTCGCAGCAGCAATGACCTCGTCCCGCTGACGGTGCCACTGGTTGGGGGCGTCACCCAGCACGCGGGTGAACTCCTCCATCGCGATGGAGACGAGACCCGGGTGCGCCACCCAGCCGCCGTCAAAGCCATCGCGTGCGTCGCGTGCCTTGTCGTGCCGAATGCCGGCCATGGCTTTCTCATTCGCCGCCGGATCATTCTTGATCGGGATCAGTGCGCTCATGCCGCCGATCGCGGGCGCGTGGCGACGATGGCAGGTCTGCACGAGCAGTAGCGCATAGGCGCGCATGAACGGCACTTCCATCGTGATGGCGCTGCGATTGGCCAGGCAAAAGTCCGGGTTGCGGCGGAATTTCTTGATGGCGCTGAAGATGTAATCCCAACGGCCGGCGTTGAGTCCCGCCGAATGCTCGCGCAGCTCATACAGAATCTCGTCCATCTCAAAGGCCGCGAGGATGGTCTCGATGAGAACGGTCGCCTTGATCGTGCCGCTGGGCAGACCGACGTAAGCCTGCGCTTCGAGGAAGATCTCATTCCAGAGCCGTGCCTCCAGATGGCTTTCCATCTTCGGCAGGTAGTAGTAGGGGCCTGCGCCGCGCGCGAGCTGCTCGCGCGCGTTATGGAAGAACGACAGGGCGAAATCGAAGATGCCGGCCGAGACGCGCTCACCATCGACGAGGACGTGCTTTTCATCCAGGTGCCAGCCGCGCGGACGCTGCAGCAGGGTGGCCACCTTCTCATTGAGCGCGTAACGCTTGCCGGCCTCGTTGGTGAAGGACAGCTCGCCGCGGACCGCATCGCGGATATTGAGCTGGCCGTCGAGCTGATTGCCCCAGGTCGGCGTGTTGCTGTCCTCGAAGTCCGACATGTAGGAGTCAGCGCCGGAGTTCAGCGCATTGATGATCATCTTGCGCTCAACCGGGCCGGTGATTTCGACGCGGCGGCACTCGAGCGCCTTCGGGAGTGGCGCAATCGTCCAATCACCTTCGCGAATCGCGCGCGTCTCGGGCAGGAAATTCGGCTGCTCACCGGCATCGAGGCGAGCCTGTCGGGCGACGCGGGCGGCAAGAAGCGCCTGGCGGCGCGGCTCAAAGCGCCGGTGCAGGTGGGCAACGAGCGACAGCGCGTCAGGGGTGAGAATTTCAGCCTGACGAGCGCTGATCGGTGCGGTGATCGACAGACCCTCGGGGAGTACGGACATGGGCGCGTTCCTCAGTCATTTGCTGCGTTGCAGCGGATAGTACGAGGGACTTCCGGGGCGCGGTAGGCCTGTGCCTGCTCTTCCAGTACATACTTTGAGTATCGAATGGAGTCCCGAATTGCCGGACTCTCGGTATGCTTGGGGCATGGATCGCCACGTACAGCTGCGCAGCTTTGTGCTCATTGCCGAAAAAGGAGGCTTTGCCGCAGCCGCGGCTGTTGAGGGGGTCACGCCGGTCGTGATGGGCCGGCGTTTGTCGGCGCTGGAAGATCGCCTCGGCGTCCGGCTGATGCACCGGTCGACGCGGGGCTTGCGACTGACCGAAGTCGGTTCGGAGTTCCTCGGTCGTTGTCGGGAGACGCTGCGCGATTTTGATGACCTTGAGCAAAGCATCTCCGCCAGTCGACGTGCGGTTGCAGGCCGCTTGGTGATCTCCGCGCCCGCCGGATTCGGTCGTCGGCATGTCGCAGCCCACGCCCCGGCGTTTTTGGGTGCCTATCCTGGGGTGCAATTAACACTGCAGCTGACCGACTCATTCGTGGATTTGGTCCGTGATCGCGTGGACCTTGCGGTCCGCATCGGGCCGGTCAGTGATGCGAATCTCGTGGTGTCGCGTCTCTCGCCCAACCGTCGCTTGGTGTGCGGCTCCCCGGATTACTTCTCGCGTCACGGATGGCCTACGCAGCCGGAAGACTTGCTTCAGCACAACTGCCTCACGCTTGCGGCGGCCAGTGGACAACAGCGCGGCTGGATGTTTCGCCGCGGCGATGAGATCTCCGCGGTGCAAGTCACCGGCACGCTCTCCTGTAGCGATGGCGAGTTGTTAACGGAGTGGATGGTGGGCGGACTTGGGCTGGGATGGCGTTCTTCGTGGGAAGTCAGTGCGGCGATTGCGCAAGGTAAACTCGTGAGCGTCCTTGATGATTTTGCGGTTGGCGATTACCCCATCCAAGCCATCTACCCGCCGCAGCGCTACGTTCCGGCCAAAGTGCATGCCTTCATTGAATTTCTGCGCGAGCGCTACGCGCAGCTGGGTTATTGGGATGGCAGTGCAACAACTTCCACGATGGGCGATAAGTCGCTGAGCACATAACGATATTTTTAGCGATTTAGATGGCGCTCTAAATTTGCCAACTTGTCTCAGAACCAACATACGAAATCTGCGCTATCTAAAAAGGCCGCGTTTCTGCGCCACCGCAACTTTCTTGCAGGACTCCGAATGCTTTGGAAATTGACCGAGTGATGTCTTGGGTAAAGCCGTTCAAGATTATCCAATTCACTCCATGACTTCCTGTCCATTGAATGCACCCGCCGCCGTTGATGCATGAGAACCTGACTCCGTCACTCGATCCCGAAAACAATGCAATCTGGACTGATCGTGTTGGGATGATGAGCGAATGCCTGCCAGATTTCAGGCGCAATTCATCACAGGACGCTTTGCCTGAGTCCACATCCGATTTTCTATCGGTCTCAATTATCGCTGAGCCATTAAAGACCTTAGAGAGGTACTCAGAGGCAGACTGAGCGAATGCTGGCGTCGTAAAAGTAAGCGCGGCGAGACAAAGGATTTTTGCATTCATGATCATCAAGCTCTCAGAGGGTCTTGCTTGGCCGCCAAGTTGGGATCGCGACAATCGGTGCATTCACTACGGGGCATAAGTCTGGATCAGGCATTTCAGGTAAGGTCACCGCATCGGCCTCCCGTAGGAACCCGATAATCTGTTCTTCGCTAAATCGTTTCTTCACATCCAACCTCCCGCTGGGGGTTGACTCTAAACCGTTCTGCTGGTCAAGAGGGGGTGACGTCGAGTCAGACGGCAATTGCCGGCCCTGTTTTTTTGACGATAATACGTTTCCTCGAGCTCTGCAGGTGGGACGTGTCCACTTGGTTTGAGCAGTCTTCCATGATTGAACCAGTCGACTCATTCGTGGACGGCATATTCGACGAATGGTGATTAAATGCGAGAAGCGGCGCTAATTTTATAGAAAGAGGGATTCCGGCTTACCACGACATTTGGACTGACAGAGATCCAGAGTTGTGGTCCCAGTCGTATAGAGAGTCGTTGGATCCGAACTGAATTTGAGTCGCCCCGGCAGGCACGAAGACTTGCCTCGGCGTCGTGCGAACAAGAAACGGCATCCCTACAATTATCCCCTGAGAGTCAGTGAATACTCCAATCACTTGTTCGATAAGGGCCGGGTAATCAGCTGCAGAAATGTAAGCGCTTGGAAACAACATGCCATCTTTCCTATTGTTATTTATTGGTCCAAGACTGATAGAGCCGTCGCATCCGCCGACATTTGTCACCCCACCCAAACATGCAACTTGAATCGAGCGGCCCGCCGTCAAGCCTTTATCCTGAAGGGTAACCACAACTGGGCCGACGGATTGGTCCCCGGCCACTTGAAATGCCGGATTAATATTTTGAATCCAAGGTTCCGCAGCGGCACTAACATCAATCGTTAGTGAATTGAACGGTCCATTCGTGATACCTATGGTCCGAACTGCCCGCACACCTACGCATTCATTGGATGCGGATAACCTCCACCACCAGTACCGTGGATCTCCAACATTCCCGCCCGTAACCCAGATCGCAAGTGGATAGGTCGGCTCGGGATCTTCTGATGAGCTGTAGTAAAAGCAGTTGAACCAGTTACCTACGAGGGCCTTATTATCTCTTAGCACCTCAAGTTCATCGCGCGACGGCAAATACCAGTCAGAATATCCATTGAGCGTATAGGCCTTCGCCAGCGCCACTGCGCTGCCAGGTCCCGCACAGCCATTGGCAAGAATGGAAGCAGTATTCGCTGCTCCTGTTCCGATGGACGTATTCGTCGTTCCGACTATTGTGTTCGTGCATCCCCAGCCCTGCCCCCAAGGACTAACATTTTGATTGTCCGGTGCCGCCTCCAGCGCGAAGCTATGGTCTGGCGCGACGTAGAAAATTTTCCCGCCCGCCGGACCAATGTCGCCGAAGGAAACGCTGACAACCGTCTTTGGACATTGATTGGCCCAGGTTGGAACTCCAGCACACAATCTAAGGGTAACGTCGGATGTTTTCGGCGGCACCGCCACTTCAATCCACTCAGAGCCATTCCAATAAAGCATCGCGCCAACAGTCACGCCGGCAGGCAGTGTTCCACTTGGCCCAGTAGCGCCAACTGGACCAGCAACGCCCTGGAGTCCTTGAGGTCCGACATCGCCAGGTGTTCCTTGATCGCCTTGTGCTCCGGTTGCGCCGGCGGTTCCCTGCGGGCCAGTTGGTCCAATAGAACCAGCGGCGCCCGTAGCACCTGATGGTCCTGTCGCGCCCTGACCGACGAGCAAGTTCCAGTAAGCGCCAACGATATCGGCGCTTGGGTTTTGGTTCGTGTTTGGATTGACGGCAATAAATCCCGAACCGTTAAGTGCCACGAGATCATTGGTGGCGTACTGTGTCGTCGACGTCCATGCGCCTCTAAAGGGTAGTCCGATTCCAGCCGGGCCTGTTGCGCCGGTTGGTCCGGTTGCACCTGCCATCCCGTTAGTGCCGTTCGTACCATTGAGTCCGTTGATGCCAGGTGCTCCAGAAACTCCCTGTATGCCTTGAGGCCCTGCAACACCTTGCGGTCCTTGTACGCCTTGTAATCCGGTTGCACCCGCTGGCCCAGTCACACCGGTCGCGCCCGTGGCGCCTTGAGGAATCGTGAAATTCAATTTGGCCGCTGTAGAGGTGCCTGTATTAGTTACTGAGGCAGCGGTTCCTGCTGCTCCAGTCGTCGTTGTTCCGATGGTAACGGTGGCTGAACCGTTGGTGCCCGCAGCGCCTGTAGGACCGGTAGCGCCTGGGGCTCCCTTCGCGCCCGCCGGTCCAGCGGCACCCGCGCTTCCCGTCGCGCCAGTAGCGCCCTTTGCGCCGGCAGCTCCAGCAGGACCGGTCGCTCCAGTTGCACCTGTCGCGCCAGTAGCACCTTTATCCAGTGACTCGATGGTCAGGCCGTAAGTCGTGGATCCAGAGGTTCCCGCAGTTAGGCTGAGAACGTAATCACCATCGGGCGGTGCGGCTGCAATAGTGGCTGTGATCGAACTTGCGGTCGCTGCGGATACGGTCAGTGCGGTACCCCCCAATGACACGGTAGGTTTCGTGGTACAGCTACCTGTTGCCGTCGTACAGAACCCACTACCTGCAATGGTTAATGCAGTGGGCGTGCCCTGCGCACTATAGGTAGTGAGTATGGAAGTAATTGCAGGTGCAGCTGATGCCCCCACCGACACCAATCCCAAAGCCGCAGCCACTGAAACCCTAATCGTCCGTGAGGTCTGGCGCATCTGTATTGCAGTTCCCGTGCTTAAGGTCACTCTGGAAATTCAAAAATTATTATCAACATGTTCAAAATGCAGAAAGACGAACTTCATGCTGGACCAGAAATCGCAGGTCAGGTCAAAGGCGTTAGAGCTAATTCAGGCAGCGAGCGCTTAGGGGACGAGGGTTAGTTGGTTAGCGGCATTGATACTATCTGTGAATGTAGATGATGCACTGAGCCCACCCTGAAACTGGAAATGGCTGATGGCCTGAGCGTTTGCCGATTGAAGCGCAACCTGATCGCTACTCAGAGCACTGTTCCAAATAGTAACTGACGCGATATCGCCGATGAACTGTTCGCCCTTGGCACTTTGCCCTATCCGGAATGGAGTGGAAATCGTGTTCAAGCCAGTAAACGGACCAGTCTGAGTTCCCCAAGTCATTGACATGGTGGATTTGGTGTCGAGAACGCCATCTACATAAATGGCAATCTCAGTGCCATTGTAGGTGATCGTTGCGCGGTGCCAATTTCCATCAACGATTGAAACGGCGCCGGGCAAATCCATGGCCTCGCCACAAAAATACAACGGTCCGCCATAAGACATGGCAAATCTTTGATGAACGCCGCTTCCCCACTCAGCGATTGTGCCCGATGCGACAGTCGATGACCTTAAGATAACTTCTAGTGTTCGCGGGGAATTTCCGATTGGCAAGTTGGCGATTGCACCCTGCAAGTATCTACCGACATTTGGGATTGTTATGAAGGCGCCTATTTCATCAATAGGCGAGGCTTCGGCGATATAGGAGTCAGTATTGGTTGGTGGCGAAAACTGAGAGGCGACATTTACAGCGTCGTTCCAATGAATCCCGGGGACGCTCGGGTAAATGTCAGCGTGTCCATAATCCTCTATCCCACCACCGTTATTTGGTTCTCCGGGTTCCCAATCCGTGTACACGCCCCATGGCTCGCCGGTAACCCATTTCCAGCCGCCGTCTGGCTCAGAGTAATTCGGGTCATTCCTGTCTTGGTAGGCCCCAATCCACGGGCCTACCTGAATGGTTCCTGCCCACAATGTATAGGAATTTGCCGGAATTAGATTGAATGCGAAATTTTCCTCAGTTGCACCTGAAATCGTTACTAAGTGGCTTATGTATGCGGAACTAGGAGTAGGCAACTGTTGCGCCTTCAACTGTGCGCTTGTCCAAGTGATCGGATTGTTGAATCCAACAAAAGTGTAGTAGTGCCCATTTGGACCGAGAGACCAATTCGTTCCAAGAGGGGGCGCTTGAGGGGAGCAAGACGTTCCCCAGATGACGCCACTGCCACAGTACAAAAGAGATTGGCCGATAGTTGTGGGAGGTCGGATCGCGACCCAGCTCGCGCCATCCGAAATGAGCATTGAATTTGCGGGCGCGGGTGTTGGTAATCCCGCGCCGCTCCCAGTGGGCCCAGTAGCTCCGGTGGGACCTGTTGGTCCCACGAGGCCACTTGCTCCGGTTGGACCCGCAGGACCTTGAATCCCATCGGCCCCCGTTGCACCTGTAGGCCCTTGCGGACCGGTCGCACCTGTAGCCCCCGCCGCCAGCAACTGCCAATGCGTTGCTAACGAGAGCGCATCCGTTGCCGGATCCATGCCGCTGATCAGACCTGCGGCGATATCAACGTAACTCGAGTTTCCTTCAAGGACTACATCGCCCGTTCGGTATGAGGTTGCACTGTTGTAAGTGCCGCGGAATGCCAGACCCGAGGCCACTCGCTTCCAATGCCCTCCACTGACGGCATGATCATTCGAAGGCTCGGTTCCGATTGAGGGAATGTTCGACACGTACGCGTAGCTCGAGCCACCCGTCGTGACGACATCACCGAGGGCATACGCCGTGGTGCCTGAGTATTCCCCGCGGTGACTGAACCCACCCGTTAACTTACGCCAGTGACCGCCATTGCTGCCGACGTCATCCGCCGGATCAATGTGGCTGAGTGATACCTGGGAGATGGAGACGTAGGTGGTTCCACTGCGAGTGACGACATCGTCAAAGTCGTAACTTTGGCTGTCATCGTAATCCCCTCGTTCACGTAATCCCTTTCCATCTGCTCCGGTAGCGCCTGTTGCGCCGGTAGTCCCCATTGGACCTGTTGCGCCGGTAGTCCCCATTGGACCTGTTGCGCCGGTTGGTCCCATGGGCCCACCAGCAGGACCCGTGGCGCCAGTTGCGCCTTTGGCGCCCGTTGCACCCACTCCAGTCGCACCAGTTGCTCCCTTTGCTCCGGCAGCGCCCGTTGCACCGGTCGCTCCTTTAGGACCGGTGGCACCTGTAGGACCGGTTGCTCCCGTAGCCCCAGCACCGGATGCTTTCTTATCATCGTCATTCACCCAGCCGTAACTGGTCGTCGTGCCGCCCGAGGGTGTAATACCTAGCGAATACTCACCCACTGATAACAACGGAACGGTCGCGACCAAAACCGTATCGGTGAACGACGTTAACGGTAATGCAGTTCCGCCCAACGTCACGGACGGAGCGGTCGCGCACGGTACGCCGCAAAGACCTGAACCATTAATGGTCAGCGTCGTAAGTGTCCCTGCAGTTGAATACGTTTTGTAGACCGATTTGACGCTCGGGGCACTGAGCGCCGTTGCCGACACCAATCCCAAAGCCGCAGCCACTGAAACCCTAATCGTCCGTGAGGTCTGGCGCATTTTTGTGCTTATCCGTAGCGAGCCAGACCCACTTTCTACATGGACGAATTTTTGACGTCAATGATAAGTTAATACGGAATGATTATTGTTAAATAGGCTGAGGGGTAATCCCCCCACAAAAGTGAGGGTCTGATAAGTAGAAATTTCTCACTGAGGAGTTCTACATGAAGAAGTCGAGGTTTACGGACAGCCAGATCCTGGCGGTATTGAAGCAGTCGGAGGCCGGGATCGCGGATCGGGGTTGTGCCGGGAGCACGGGATCAGCTCGGCGACGTTCTATAAATGGCGATCGAAGTTCGGCGGGATGGACGCTTCGCTGATGGCTCGGATGAAGGAACTGGAAGAGGAAAATCGGCGGCTCAAAAAGCTGTATGTCCAAGCCCAGATCAAAGCCAACATCGTTGCGGAGGCCCTCGCAAAAAAACTCTAAGGCCATCTCGCCGGCGCGAGGTGGCCAGATGGGCGGTCGAAGAACGCGGATTGAGCATTAGGCTCGCGTGTGAGGCGTTTGGGCTGAGCGAGAGCGGCTATCGCTATCGCTCGAAGCTGAACGCCGAGAACGACCGCATCGCGTCCTGGCTGGTTCGGCTGACGGATAACCAGCGCAACTGGGGCTTTGGGCTCTGCTTTTTGTATCTGCGCAAGGTGAAGGGTCACCGTTGGAACCACAAACGTGTGTATCGGATTTATCGGCAATTGGAGCTAAATTTGCGTAACAAGCCGAAGAAGCGAATGGTCCGTGCGAAGCCTGAACCGCTGACGGTCCCGGCAACAACGAACCAGGTGTGGTCGATGGATTTCATGCAGGACCAACTCGAAGGTGGTCGATCGTTTCGACTGTTCAATGTCATCGACGACTTCAATCGCGAAGCCTTGGGTATTGAGATCGACTTCTCGCTGCCTTCTGAGCGGGTAATCCGCAGCCTTGAACAGATCATGGAATGGCGAGGCACTCCCGAGGTACTACGCTGTGACAACGGTCCTGAATACGTCTCTGCGATCATTGTTGAATGGGCAGAAAAGAAAGGGATCCGGATCGAATATATCCAACCTGGCAAGCCTCAACAGAACGCCAACGTCGAACGATTTAATCGCACTGTCCGCTACGAATGGCTCGCAAAGTACGTGTTCGAATCTCTGGGTCAGGCCCAAGACTACGCAACAAGATGGATCTGGAACTACAATCACGAGCGCCCAAACATGGCCTTGGGCGGCATCACGCCGAAACAGCGGTTGGCCATGGCCGCATAAATCTACTAATCAAATCCCCGAAAAATGCGGGGATTACCACCTGACCGAGGCCTGTGGCGTAAGCATGAAACGGTCTGCCCTCACCGCATCAACGTCGCAGGGCTAGCTAATGCCGGCCGGGCCAACTTCTCTGCATAGGCGTGTGTCCTGCACCGCTCCCCGAATAAGCGGTCCCAAGGCTTCTAGGGTGTGCGTACAGACTCGTGGAATATCTTGGGTTGGTCCAGTAATTCCAGGCGGATACACTACCTATGGCACTGCAATTCCAATGTAACTTCTTTTGGATATTGGAAGCTCGCGCCACTGGCCAGATCTACGCCTACGCCAACAAGTCCGCCAAGTATCAAATTTCCCGCCGTCGACCAATTGCCAGACGCGTGTAAAACTGCATTTCCAGAGCCAGAGGTTGATTCACATTGGATTCTTAGATCACCTGCGGAGCGCTGAATATTTACTGCCGCAGGAGTCATGACCATAGTGATTCCTCTCGCATTCTCGAGAGTGCATTGAGCGTGAACAACAACAGTTGAATGCTCGCAGGTTGTAATCAGGGACACGGGTTGGTCCGTGTCTCCCGCCATTGTCGCGCAGCCCACTACGTTCGTAGTGATGATTGCAAGCGTTAAGAGATACAGACATCTCATGAAGACGTGTAGGCCTTGTATCCGCGGTCCGTCATGCATTGCGAGAGAATATGTTCCCTGGCCTTTGCTTCTTTTTGTTTGGCATGACCGCCCAAGGCCCCACCACCCGCAAGTGATCCTGCGACGATAAATGGAATCGCGGGTAGAAATACTGCTCCCGCTACTGCGGTCGCAACACCTGCAACGGCTGCACCTCCAGCAACAGCGCCAACTGCTGCGTTAGCCGCAGCATTTCCGCTCAGATCGTAGTTTTTCGCAACTGCAGTGCATTCATCCATATCGCTTTTATATTTGCCCGTGTCTGAAATTGACTTCGGGTCAATTGCCACTTGTGGGCCGGACGCGCATCCACATAGTGAGAGAACGACGATTACGCTCACTGTCCGGGTAAATAAATCACGCATGATCGAATCCCATTTATTGTAAAAACCGTGTGAAGTTTCCGTCTTTGATCGGCGCATTCAAGCGACTATTGGCTAGAACGTGAATAAAATCACAAAAATTGCGAATTAATAACATCGGCAAGATTACCTGGGCGGACGCTTTACCTGACCGGCCTGCATCAACTGATTCAGTTCTGATATATGTTATGCAATGTTCCGAGTCTTTCCGATTACTTTGCCTGCGTGGCCAACCTGTAATTCCTATTTAAGACGATGTGGTCCAAATAATTAAATTTACGTCTGCTTTCAGAGCGATTAAATCCGAATGAAGAGATTAGCGCCGCCCTGAGAGTTCATAAACTCGAAGCGGTTTGGATCTGTCGCTGCCCGATAGAGAATTTTCGCAGCATTTTGAGTATGTGTGCCTTCACATCCGATCCAAGAATGTTCAGGGTTGGTCGTTCGCCGGTCAATAACGTAGGTAAGGCCGTCCGCCATTATCCCAATTCCGTACAATGCAAGAACGGGCGTGGTGGTCAGCGAGTGTCCTGGGACATCGACGACGTTAAATTCATTCGCTCCACGCTGAATCGAGCACCAGGCGGAGCCGCCTCAACGGAAAACAAATATTCCAACTTTGATTTAACGAAATTACTAAAGACTATTGAACAATTCAGGGGATATTAGGGATTAAGGCGTTCTGCGGTATTTCGAGACGCTGATCCGATTAAAATGTGGATGAACGACTCCAAGTTCCCGCGGGAGCCGAGTGATTAACAAGTAGGCAACCGCCGTCGGCGGTGCTTAGTTCATCAACGATTGAAGTTGGATACGCAATCTTGTCAGACTAGATTCACTGGACACTCTTCTCTCGGTGGTGTCGTGTTCCATCAGCGTTTGCGACTCTCCGCCTTATTCGGGTCGGTGTGGGTGTTTGCTTCGCCGTCTGCGGCTGACGTTCAGGCAACCGCGATGCCTCGGCAAGAATCCTCTCCCTCCGGCTACTACTCGAGCGGCAATTACTGTGTACCAAATACCGGCGCGCACGCCGCGATCCCCCGCATCGGGACGTGTGCGTCGCACTATTACTCGAGCGGCAATGACTGTGTGGTGAATGACGCGCAGGCAGCGCACGCGATGCCGCGGTCGGGCAGTTGCCCATCGCGCTACTACAGCAGCGGCGAGTATTGAGTGGCCTCGCGTTAAGCGAGCGGTGTCGATGGTCCGGTTGCAGGATCGCGCGACTAGGCGCGTTCGCTCACCTGATAGGTGGCCGTCTCGAGCCAGCGCGGGTTGATCTCGACGCCCCAGCCGGGCTCTGACGGAATGGTCACCTGCCCGTCAGCCACCGCGTAGGGGTTGCCCAGAAACAGATCCTGCTGCCAGGGGTAATAATCCGGCCCCTCGATCGACAGTTCCAAGTATTTGCCGCGGTTGGGAATGGCGCCGAGCAAATGCATCGTGCACATCGTGACCAGAGACAGGTTCGCGCTGTGCGGAGTCACCGGTATGCCGGCCGCCGCTGCCATCCGACAGACTTTGAGGGTCCGGGAGACGCCCCCCATGTACATCACATCCGGCTGCACGATGTCGACGACATGCTGATCGATCATGCGCTGCCAGGTTGGGAGGTCCCAGTCCTGCTCACCGCCCGTGACATCGAGCGAGAGCGCCTCGGTCACTGCTTGGGTCTGTGAGAAGTCCCAATACGGGCACGGCTCCTCGAAATGACCTATGCCCTCAGCTTCGAGCAAATGACCGATCTCAATGGCGCGTGACGGCGAGAAGCCGCTGTTGGCATCGACGAGTTTGTCGATGCCGTCACCCAGGGCGCGTGATACCGTGGGCACAATCTCCTCGGTCCGGCCGGGCCATTCATCGACGTCACGGCCACACTCGGCCGCCACGCGCCATTTGAACGCCGTAAATCCCAAGGTATCGCGTAGCCGGACCAAGCGGTCGGCTTCATCGCGCGGTGAGATGTCGCGCTTCATGGACGATGCGTAGGCGCGCAGCTTGCCTGGTTGCCCCCCCAGTAACGCCACAACAGGCTGGCCGGCGAGCCGACCTTTGAGGTCCCATAGCGCCGTATCGAGGCCCGCCAGCGCACGACAGCGGTAGCTGCCGGGATACTTGTGCTCGCGTTCCTGAATGCGCTCGATCAACCCGTCAATGTCGAAGGCATCCGCCCCGAGGGCCCACGGCGCCACCTGACGATGGAACACTGTGGCGGTGATGTCCGCATTGTAGGTCGACGTCTGCCCCCAACCGATCGCGCCGGTGTCGGTCGTCACGCGAACGAAGCAGACAAACTCGTCGGTCCACGTCTCTAGCTGCGCAATTTTCATATCGGTTACCGCGTTAATCGATGCGGGCGCCCTGACGTCGCAGTTCTTGCTGCACCGAGGCGAGGTCCAGGTTCGCGAACGATTCCTCTGTACGCGCGACGTGTGCGGCCGCGACGCCGGCGCCTTGGCCGGCGACGGCACAGCACATCATGTTGCGTACAGCCGCATGCGAAGTGCGATCGCCACCGATCGCACGACCCGTGACCAAGAGGCCCTCAACGCCCTTCGGCACCATGGACCGATAGGGAACATGAAAGTAGCGTCCCGTGGTTGGCAAGATCAGGATGCCGTAGCCGTCGATGAACTCTGGGAAAATACCGATCGAGTCTTCGAAGCGGCCCTGCTCACGCACGTCGTGAGCCGTCATGTTGTAGAGCGCATCGATTTTGCGGGTGTCGCGCACGCCAAGCGTCATGCCGAAGTTGCGCAGTTTCGCGTTCTCGCAGCCGGGCATGAACGCCCGCAGTGCCGCGATCGCGTGCATCGCCTGGGCGCGCCCTTCGATCTCGCCGCGGGTGAGGTGATCCGGATTGGTGCCATCAATGGCCGGGACGCTGATCAAGTTGAGGTACGTCAGATCGCCTTGATCTGAGACCGTCCCCCAAGTGCCGGCGATCGTCGCCAGGTTCCGCGGGATGATGCCCGCTTCCACGGCTTGCTTGAACGGCTTGCGCAAGAACGGCGAGAACATCTGGTCTTCTTTGCCGCTCGTTTCAATATTCCATTCGCCATTACCGGCCCAGCTGGCGTACGTCTGCGGGTCTGCTTTCACCGCGTCGATGAAACCCTGCTTGTTGACGCCGGACATGGAGAACATGACCGAGGCGGCCATCATCCGCTCGGGTGGCGACATCTGCGTCGCGGCACCGGCCCGGTGCGCCACGTCGGCATCACCGGTGGCATCGATCACGCATTTGGCGAGGATTGCCTCACGCCCAGCCTTGCTCTCGGTGATGACGCCGACCACATGCCCCGACTGAACGATCGGTGCCACGAACATGCGGTGCAGAAACGGTGTGATACCGGCTTCGCTGACCAGCACGTCAGCCACATACTTGAACATCTCCGCGTCCAACGCATGGCTGATGGACTGTGGTTCCGGTAGCGCCGCGCCCATGACTTTCGCGCGTTCTTCAAATTCACGACCGATGCCCTCGGAATCGATGGTCTGTTCGTGCCGGTACCACGCAAACCCTTCCACGCCCACTTGCGTGATATTGCCGCCGAAGCAGCCATAGCGCTCCAGCAGGGCCGTCCTTGCGCCGGCCCGTGCCGCGGCCAGTGCTGCGGCAAGACCCCCTGGGCCACTGCCAACGACCAAGACATCCGTCTCGTGAATGACATCGACGTGACGGGCGGGTTCAGGAATGCGTTTCATGGGAAGTCTGACGTTGGCAAAAGGGTTGATGGTTGTTTAGGCGTGAACGGCGACGACGACGCGGCCGCGGACTTGCCCGGCGAGGATGTCGCGTGCGAGCCTGGGTACGTCCGCAAGCGTCGCCGGCATCACCATCGATTCGAGTCGATCCATGGGCAATTCCTGCGCCAGTCGCGCCCACAGTGGCCCGCGGCGCTCCGCCGGACACATGACGGAATCGATCCCTAAGAGATTGACGCCGCGCAGTAAAAATGGAATCACGGTGGTCTCGAGTTTGGCGCCACCGGCCAAGCCGACGGCTGCCACACTGCCGCCATACTGCATCTGGGTCAGCACGCGTGCGAGGGTGTTGCCACCGACGGAGTCGATGCAGGCAGCCCAGCGTTCCGCCTCCAAAGGTCGCTTCGCAGGGTCAGCGAACGCGGCGCGATCCATCACTTCCCCGGCTCCGAGCGCACGCAGATAGTCGGCCGTTTCTGCGCGTCCCGTGGAGGCGACGACTCGATAGCCCCGTGCCGCGAGCAGGGCCACGGACACCGAGCCCACCCCGCCGGCCGCACCCGTCACGAGCACCTCGCCGTTGGCTGGCGTCAGTCCCTGGCGTTCCAAGGTGTCGAGCGCCAGCATCGCTGTGAAGCCGGCCGTGCCGATGGCCATGGCGAGACGCGTGCTGAGCGTTGCCGGGAGTGGGACGAGCCAATCAGCTTTCACCCGTGCCTTGGTTGCGTAACCGCCGGCATGGAGTTCGCCGACGCGCCAACCGGTGAGGACCACACGATCGCCGGGTGCGTAGCGCGCATCCTGACTGTCGAGCACCGTGCCGGCAAAGTCGATGCCCGGCACGTGCGGCCAGGATTTTACGAGTCCACCACCGCTGGTGACGACCAGTCCGTCCTTATAATTGACGGTCGAATATTCAACGGCGACGAGCACGTCGCCTGCGGGAAGCGTGCTGTCGTCTCGCTCCTCGAGGGTGGCGGTGACGCCGGCGTCGGTCTTATGCGTGACAAGGGCGTGGTACATGCGAGGTCCTCGAGCGTTTTGGGGAGTATTCCATATTTGTCAGACAAAATGGTACCGTGCTCTGTCGACGCATCAGGGGCGCTCCTCATGGCGATTGAATACGATGGCCTCGTGACCGAGGGTTTGGCCAAACAGATCTCGGAAAAGATCCGCGACGCGATACTGGACGGCCGGTTGGCGGTCGATGCGCGCTTACCCACGGAAGATGAATTGGCGTCTCGCTTCTCTGTCTCACGCCCGACGATACGCGAAGCGTTGAAGCGACTCGCCGCGCAGAATCTGATCCGCTCACGCCGCGGACCGACGGGCGGCACCTTTGTGACGCGGCCGACCCGTGAGGAAGCGCGCGCCAGCGTCGCGACCGCTGCGGCCCTCCTCGTCGCGATGGGTGAATTCCAGTTAGATGACATCATTGAGGGTCGCTGTTTGTTTGAGACCGCGTCCTGCCGCCTCGCCGCCCTGCGACGGACCGATGTGGATTTAGAGCATCTACAGGCGGAAGTGTTGCGGCTGCGGGAGGCTGATCTTGCGGATGCGGACTTTTGTGCGTCGGACGTTCGCTTCCACCGTCACCTCGTGGCTGCCGCGCACAACCCTGCGCTGGATTATGCCGCTGCGAGTTTGATCGACTCCCTGCAGCCGATTCTCAATCTCGTGGTTTATAAAGACCGCGATCGGCGTGCGGTTGCCGCTGAGCTACAGTCCATCGTCGATGCCCTACAGTTGCGTCAGGCAGACGCCGCGGTCAGTGCATTAGAAACCTATTTTGCGATGCTTGCCCGCCAGTGTCGGGGCATGGCAGCGGCCCATCGTTCGAATCGCACCGCGGAGAGATCCCATGGCTGATGCGCGCAATGCGACCCGACTCGTCATGCTGGTCAGCACGGCAGTCTTTATCAATTACATCGACCGCGGCAATCTCTCGACGGCGGCAACGCTCGTTCAATCGCAGCTCTCGTTGAACGAAGCACAACTGGGCGTGCTGTTCTCCGCGTTTTATTACGGATATGTACCGGTGATGCCGCTGATGGGGGTCGTAGCCGAACGCTTCGGTGCCAAACCCGTCTTCGCCTTTGGTTTGGCGTTGTGGTCACTCGCGACCTTGCTGACCGGATTTGCCGGGGGGTTTATCTCCCTGCTCTTGCTGCGCATCCTGCTCGGGATCGGTGAAAGCGGCGCCTTTCCCTGTGCCTCGAAAGTGCTCGCGGCCGCGGTTGAGCCGCACCGCCTCGGCGTGGCCAATGGCATTCTCAGTTTCGGCTATCTCGTTGGCCCCGCGGTCGGCACCTTTTTAGGCGGTCTGTTGATGGCGCGCATTGGTTGGCGCCCGGTATTTTTTCTCTTTGGACTCGCTTCGCTGCTGTGGCTCATTCCATGGCTGCGTGCCGAGGTGCCCAAGCCCATCCGCTCGGCCCAAGGAATTGCCGGCCCTAATCTGAAGACGTTGCTGCGCGAGCGCGCCTTGTGGGGCGCATCAATCGGTCACTTCGCGTCCAACTATGGCTATTACTTCATTGTTTCCTGGTTGCCGTTCTACCTCGTCAAGGCGCGTGGCTATTCGCTGGATTCGATGTCAGTGCTCGCCTCTATGGCCTATTTGCTCAATGCGGGTTCGGCGTTTGGCATGGGCATCCTCGCGGATCGTTGGTTGCGTCGAGGCGCCAGCGCCACGGTCGTCTACAAAAGCATCATGGGCATCAGCCACGCGGGTGCCGTGCTGTGCATGATCGGCATGATGCTGCTGGGTGAAACCGGATCGATCGTCTCCCTGTTCGCGTTCGAGATCATTGCCGGTGCGTCTTATCCCGGGCTTTTCGCCATTCCGCAGATCATCGCGGGACCTGAGGCGGCTGGTCGTTGGGTGGGCTTGCAGAATGCGGCGGGGAATGTTGCGGGTCTGATTGCACCCACCGTCACGGGGTTCCTGGTGTATTCAACGGGGCACTTCGACGTGGCCTTCGGACTCGTGGCGGCCTTGAATGTGTTGGGCTGCTTGGGTTGGGTTTGGGTGATGCCGAGCGTGGCGGCCATTGATTGGAAAACGCGCGAACAGCCGGTGACGGCATGAGTGCGCACCGCATTCGATATGAGTTGTCGGCCGTACGTGCGTTGGTAACCGGCGCCGCATCCGGCATAGGCCGGGCTGCTGCCGAACGGCTGGCTCGAGGCGGCGCTCGCGTCGGGATCAATGATTTACCGGGCGAGCGACTTGAGCAGACGGTCGCTCAACTGCAGGCTGAGGGGCTTGAGGTCATCGCAGTGCCGGGAGACCTGGCGGATGCGGAGTGTGCCCGCGGCGTCGGGCGACAAGCAGTGGCCGCTTTCGGTGGTCTCGACTACCTGATCAACAATGCCGGCGCTCCGCTGACGCGCTCGCCGATTCCGCCGGATGATCTCAACGCGCTGACGGACCCGTTCTGGGACCGCATCTTGCGTGTGAACCTGCTCAGTGCTTTTTGGGTGACGCAGTCGGTCGCGGCGGCGTTGCGCGCCTCCAAGGGTGCTGTCGTCAACACCGTCTCGGTCGCCGCGTTCGGTGGCGGTGCCAGTAGCACCGCCTACGCCACGGCCAAAGCCGGCTTGGTGGGGCTCACCCGAGAACTCGCCCGGGGTCTAGCGCCCGACGTGCGCGTCAACGGGATTGCGCCGGGCTACGTCAACTCCCCTTGGGAGTGCTCGTTTGGCGACATCCACGCGGCTGCACGGGATCACGTGCCGCTGGCGCGGGTGGGCGAACCAGCCGATTACGCCGATGTCATCGTTTACCTTTGCGCCGGTGCTGCGTATGTGACGGGCGAAGTCATCCCCGTCTGTGGTGGCATGCGACTGTGAGGCGACTGCACAGCGTGCTTTGGCCCCTGTGCCTGTTGCTCGCGGCGAGCGTGACGGCCGCGCCGCGTGTTGAGGTTCGCGGCACGCTGATCGACGGTGTGTGGAGCGCGCAGGACGCATCGGTCGCTGAATTCCGCGGCGTTCCGTATGCCCAGCCACCGGTGGGGGCACGACGCTTTCGGGCGCCGTTACCGTGGTTGCCCGAGGCGGGTATCCGCAGTGCCAGAACGTTCGCGCCCGGGTGTGTGCAGGATGACTACAACACGCGCTGGTATCGCCAAGTTGGCGCTTACTTCGGCGCCGCTGCAGAGCGCTTTGCAGACCCGGCGTTCAGCGAAGATTGCCTGTATTTGAATATTTGGAGCCCACACCCCGATCCCTCAGCCCGCTTGCCGGTGCTCGTTTGGTTCCATGGCGGCAGCAACAAGGCAGGTTGGTCCTTCGAAGCCAACTATCAGGGCGCCCGACTTGCCGCCCAAGGCCGGATCTTGGTGGTCACGGTCGGTTACCGCCTCGGCGTGTTGGGCTTTCTGGCGACATCCGATGGTCATCACGTACTCGCGAACGCGGGGCTTTCGGATCAGATCGAGGCACTGCGGTACGTGCGACGTTCAATCGCGGCGTTTGGCGGTGACCCGGCGCGCGTGACGATCGCCGGCGAGTCGGCCGGTGGAGCCGACGTGCTGGCGCTGTTGGCTGCGCCTGCCGCCCGGGGTCTCTATGCACGCGCGATCATTGAAAGCGGCGGGTACTCGCTGCGCGGCGGCCCCACGCTTGGGCAAGCGCAGGCGGCGATGAACCTGGTGGCCGACGCGGTGCAGGCGCACACCTTCGCCGAACGCCAAGCGGTGCCGGCGACCGCACTGTTTGCGGCAGCCACGCATATCGTCCCCACGCCACGTTACCTGCCGATCGTGGATGGTCGAAGTCTGACCGAATCGGTCACGGCGCATCTGCAGCACGGCTTGGATGTCGATGTGCTGGTGGGCAGCAACGCCGATGAGTCCTTGCTGTATGTCGACGATCGAGAGGATTCGCTGCAGCGCATGGTGGATGCGCTGCCCGCGTCGGTACAGACGGAGTTAGGCGCATGGGCGCGCGAGGCGGGCTCTGCCCGCGCTGCTCAGAATCGGCTCGGCAGTTTTCTCGATATGGGCTGTTCCGCGCAGGTGGTTGCCGCCGCCGTCAAACCGTCGCATCGAGCCTATCTGTATCGCTTTACGCGGGTCAGGTCCGGCGCTGCGCAGGCGGGCCTTGGCGCGTATCACGGCGCCGAGATTCCCTACGTATTCGACACCCATGACGACTGGCTACCGACGGCTGCGGTGGACCGGGCGCTGGGAGAGCACATGTTGTCGGCGTGGGCGGCCTTCGTGGCCAGTGGCGATCCGAATCGACCGGGTCGGGTGAATTGGCCCGCCTATCGGAGGGACGCACCGCAGGCATTGGAATGGGGAGATACGGTGCGCGTCATTGAGGCGCCTGATCATGCCCGTTGTGACCGGGTCGCATCGGCCCTCTACCCTCTGAACTGAGCTTGGCTGCGCGACTGCTCACAGGTCTTCGAAGGTCTCGGCGTCTTTCGGCAACGCGTCTCGAAACGCGGAGAGCAGCAGCATGGGGCTAAAGAGCTCGATACCGAGCACGAAGCTCTCATCGGCGCCCTCTTCATCGCTCGGCCGGTGCTCGCGGCACCACGCCACCACACCGTTGATGTCGAGTGTGAGGCCATCAGAATGGAACTCGATGGCCACCGGGCTGGGGACGGCGAGTGCACGGGCCAAGCACAGGCTGATGCCGGAGCTTGAAACGTCGTTCACCGCGGTCGCCGTTAAACGCTCATCGCCATGAATAACAACGACCGGGGCCGTCGGCTGGTGGACGAGTCGGTAGCGTGCCTGACGGCGCTTGTCGTTTCGTTCCATCACTAGAGTCCTGCGTTACGTCGCCCATCGGGGCGTCCGAAGGACGCCCTCAACGACCCGCGCAGTATGCCTGTTCTGACCAATCTTGGGGATGTCGGTCTTCACACATTCGTGGCGCGTGACCCCACGGTCTACGGCGCTGTCCAGCGCTTCAGCCAGGCTTCCACCGCGTCATGCCATTGCACGCTGTTCTGGGGCTTGAGCACCCAGTGGTTTTCATCGGGGAAGTGCAGGAACTCGCTCGGGATGCCACGGCGCTGCAGCGCCGTGAAGGCCGCCACGCCCTGATCCGGCGTGACGCGATAGTCCCGAGCGCCTTGGACGACGAGCATTGGCACCGACCAGTCGGCGACGTGATTGAGCGGATTGAAGCGCTCGTAATTCGCCGGATGTTCGAACTGCGTGCCGCTGTTTTCCGTTTCCTCGAACCAGAGCTCTTCCGTGGCGTAGTACATGAAACGGGTATCGAAGACGCCATCGTGATCGACGAAGCACTTCCACGGTTTTTGCCACACGCCGGCCATCCAATACACCATGTAGCCGCCGTAACTGGCGCCCAAGGCACAGGCGCGATCGGCGGCGAGAAACGGGAACTGCGCTTGTGCCGCGGCCCAACCCTTTTGCAGATCTTCGAGTGGGCGATCACCCCAGTGTCCGCTGATCGCGTCGGTAAAGGCCTGTCCGTAGCCGGTGGAGCCGTGGAAATCGATCGCGACAACCGCAAAGCCGGCGCCCGCGTAGGTTTGCGGATTCCAGCGATAGTGGAAGTCGTCTAACCACGAACCCTGCGGGCCACCGTGGATGAGGAACGCGACGGGATAGCGTTGACCGGCGACGTAACCGACCGGTTTGACGACATAGCCGCGCACCGTGTCACCGTTCCAGCCTTTGAAGTGAAATTCTTCCGGCTCGCCCATCTCCACACCCGACAGGCGCGTCGCGTTGACGTGCGTCAGGGCGGTCGCTACGCCTGCATCCACGCGGTAGAGATCGGCCGGTGCGGTGAGCGCATCCCGCACGACGACGGTGATCCCCGCCGCCCGCGTGTAGTCGGTCACGTTGCCGCCCGCGACGACGCGCTGTACGCGACCGGAGGCCACGTCGATCGCAAAGAGCGGACGGACCCCTTCGTCGTCGGCCAGAGCATAGAGGGTGTGACCGTCCGCGGCCAGTGACAGCGCGGCGGCACTGCGATCCCACGCAGGGGCGACCTCGCGCGCCACGTGCGTGTTCAGATCCAGTTCCATGATGCGGAAGCGGTCCGCTTCGTGTGCGGGCTTCGCCATCGCCAAATAATAGAGATGACGCCCGTCGGCTGACGGGACCGGAGCGGTGTCCCACGCCAGATTGGCGGCCGTCAAAGGTGTAGGAGCACGGGATCCGTCGCTCGGCGCTGCGTAGAGATCAAAGTTGGTGGACCAGGCTTCCGTCGTGCCGGCAATGCGGGCCGAAAAATAAATCATGCGCGCATTGGGTGAGAAACTGTATTCGCTGTCATCACCGAAGGGTTTAGAGGGGACGTCCGCATCCAGTCCGCGCGAGACACGCACCGGTTCGGTTTGCACACTGCCCTCTGGGCCGAGCGTGGCCACGAACAGTTGCGCTCGCGTGCTGTCCATCCACGTGTCCCAATGACGCGCAAAGAGACGGGTGTACAGCGTGCCGCTCGCCTTCGTGGCTGCCCGCTGTGCCGCATGATCGGCAGTGCACGACAACGTGTCGCAGGACGGGTCCACCTGAGCGGCGAAGGCCAGGTGGTTACCGTCTGCTGCCAACGTGAAGGAGTCGACGTCTACCGGAAAGCGCGTCACCTGACGCGCCTCGCCCGTGGCATCCAAGCGCCAGATCTGGGAGCTGCCGGTGCGGTTGGACAGGAAATACAGCGCCTTGCCGTCAGCTGACCAGTGCGGCGAGTTGGCATTGGAGCCGGCAGCGGTGAGGCGTCGCGGGGCGGTGCCGTTCGCTGTCGTCTCGTACAGCGCGAAACTGCTCTTGTTGGCGTCGACATCAACGCTGCGCTGAACAAACACGAGCCGCGTGCCGTCCGGTGACAGACGCGGCTCACTGACGCGCTCCAACGTGACGAGGTCGCGCGCGGTGAAGGGTCTGGCATCCACCGTGGCACACAGAAGTCCGAGGAGAGTGGCGAGGACGAGCGTACGGAACATGCGGGTTACCCGGTGCACGAGAGTTAAGGCCCCATCATACCCGCGTCGGTCTCCACCGGGCCGGACTCAGGCCCGAAGAGCCGGCGGAAGGATGACCCCTACGGGGCGGCGGTGGTGGGACGGAGCAGCGGCGCGACCGCCGCCGTCAAGACGCTTTCCGTCAGCACGCCTCGGCCCGGCAATAGCTCGGCCTGTACGATGCCATCCGGGCCGATCACGTAGGTGATGGGCAGCACCTCGGGATTGGCGTAACCATTGGCACTGGCGCCATCCATGAACGCGCCCGTCAGGTCGAGCCCCGCGATGGCCCGGCGCGCGTCCTCACGATCACGATGGCGATCCGCCGAGAGCGCAATGAGCACCAGCCCGTCACCGCGATGCGCCGCTTGAAAGTTCGCCAGCATAGGCAATTCATCGCGACACGGCGGACACCACGACGCCCACAGATTCAGCACGACGACGTGTCCGCGCAGCGCGCTAAGGTCGATTGTCGCGCCGCGGGTTGTGGGCGCCACGAGCGGGGGCGCTTCCCGTCCGAGCAGGGATCGATGCGCCGCCCCGCTGGCGATCGACACCGCACCGAGCCCGAGCAGGAGGGCGATGCAGGCACGAAACCGAGCGGCGACGACAGGGCGATGCATGCGCGCAGTGTGATTCGCCCGTCGTCAATGAGCAAGCGGCCTCAGACCGGGCCAGGGGTACCGCTCGCCCGGTCTGGGGGTGAATGACGGTGCGGGCCCTTGGACCCCTGCGGCCGGTGTGCGCGGTGCGCGGCGCGATCGGCGGCCCGTTGCTGCACGAGTCCGGGTATTTGCGCTTGCTGTGCCGGGGTCAACAACGCGTAGATCTCCGCCCAGAGCGCGGCGCGCGCCTGCACCCGTGCACTCGCCTGCTGTTGCGCCGCGGCGAGTATGCCCGGGTAGCTTGGATCATTCGGTGGCGTCGCGATGAGCGCGTCACCAGCGCGTGCGTCCTCATCACGTGCCGCGTCCTGATGCGTCCGTGCCGACTGCAGGAGCGTGCGGATCTGCTCATGCTGCGTGGTCGATAAGTTGAGGTGATGCAAGATCCACATTGCTTCCCACCCACCGTGAGCAGGGTGTCCGGGATGTCCCCGAAACCCGCCATCCGGGCCTGCAGGATCTTGCCACCCGTCTGCAGCGGCGGCCGGTGGCGCGTGAGGCGAGGTGGCCGCATCTGCCTCGATCGCGGCGTGACCGGGCGTCGGTGAGAGCGTCAACAGGGCGGCGACGAGGCTGGCCGAGCGTACACGCAGTGTCATGGGAGCTCCATCATCGGTGTCTGAAGGTGATACCGATGATGAACGCCGCAGCCCCGGAATTGTTGACGCGGGTTTCCTGAAAACCGACTGAGCGCTTAAAAAGCGAGCGCAGGTCCGGAGACGTTGCCGACGGTATTCATTTCGAAGAGATGGTAAACCTTGCGCCCGAAGAAGAACGGTGACCCCCAGTCGAAGGCGTTGGAGGGGGCGGTGGGACTCGAGTTGTTACCTGCCAGATGCGTATAGACCCCATAGGAGGGGAACGCGGAAAAATCCGATTCGGCATTGTCGACCGTGAACGTCGCGGTGGTCTGCACCGCGTTGATGCCCCGAATCGTCGCCGATAAGTTCAGTGCGCTCGATGGGCAGTAGAAGCCGACACTGGTCTTGCAGCCGGTGATGGCAGCGTCGCCGAAGAAGAGCCCGTTAGAACCGAGGTCGATGAAGCTATTCGTCAAGGTGTTGGTCTTGTTGGACTGATCGACATACACCGTGGTGAGCGTCCCTTGCGAGGAGAGTGTGTACCAGGCCGCTGTGGAGGGGGTGTTGTTCGTTTGCGTCTGAACGCCGAAATACACCGTACCCTGCAAGGTGGTCTGGCCGGCACCGGCCACGGCCGGTAGATCAATGACGACGCCGTTGTTATCGGCACTGAGCAAGGTCAACGGATTCTGCACCTGTCGTGTCACATCGACGGCCACCGGGCTGCAGGTGCCACTGGGACAGGTGTAATACCACTGAGGCTGTGCCGGGGACTGTGCGCAATAGGGGCCGCAGTCCTGCGCGAAGACGCCAATCCCTAAGATGCCCTTTGCGCCGAAGGTCGCGACCGAGTTTTCAAATGTTCCGTTGCTGGTGCCGTTGGTGGTCGCGCAACTGTTCGGTGCTGCACCGGCATTCGAATCGCCCAGAATCTGGATGGCCACATTGCTGATGGTGCGCGAGCCCAATTGTACGTCGACCTTACCCACGGAGCCCCACGTATAGCCGTCGGCGTAGATCACGCATTCCCGCAGTGGATTGCCCGAAGTGGTATCCGTCGCTGGTGTCGGCACCGCGTTGCCGAGTTCCGAAGCGAACAGGCGCAATCCGAAGGAACCCGTATCGACCTGGATATGGTCGATACTGGTGCACTGCGTGGTACTGCCGGGTGTGCAGACGGTCACCGTGGCGTACGCGATATTGGCCGTTGTGATGCTCGGCGGACCGGAATCAATGGTGATACTGAGCGCGTTGTTGGCCACACCCGTGCCAGTGCCCGTGAGCGCGACGGTTGCCGGACTGCCCGCCGCATTCGTGGCGATGGACAGCGTGGCGCTCGTACTCGCCACGGCGGTTGGCGTGAAGGTCACTGAAATGGTGCAGTTCGCGTTGGCCGCGAGCGAGCTGGCGCACGTCGTTGTCTTGGCATATGCCGCGGCGTCGGTTCCCGTCAGGGTAATCGAGCTAATCGAGAGGGTCGCATTGCCGCTGTTGGTGAGCGTAACCGACTGGCCGCCGCTGGTGGTATTGACGGTTTGATTGCCGAAGCTCAGCGACGTGGGTGACAGGGAGACGGCCGGTGCCGTTATCCCACCGCCACCGCCTCCGGAAGAGGAGCCTCCGCCGCCGCCGCCGCAGGCGGCCAACGCCAAAAAGACCCACGCGCTGAGACTGCGTCGCATCATGCTCATTCGAGTATTCCTCACTGCAGATCGCGGGGGTTCACGCCGGCGGGCACAGCGCCCGGCGCGAAGGCGGAACCGGTAAAGCCGCGGGGCAATTTCACGATCGATAATTCGAGCGTGCCGCTCGTGTGGGTATAGATTTTGTGGGTGGACGGTGACGGATGCACGGCGGCTGCGTATTCGCTGTAGCGATTGCCAAGGAGCACTTTCAGATCAGGCATCGCAGGTCCACTGAAACTCACGGCGAACACCTGGCCATCGCGGCCGGCAAACTCGAGCACCTGCACACCGTTCGCAGTGCGCAGCGCATGCCGGTCATAGGCCACACCCCGCGTGATCTGCGCAGCGCCTGCCTTCAGGCGTAAGCCGTCTCGCGAAATCTGAGCGACCGATTCACCGAGTCCTGCCCACGCGGGCGTCGCCAGCAGTGCAAAACTGAACAAACCGAACAAGCGTTGCAGTCGTATGGGGCGGATCATGGCTGTGCTCACTCTGAGTTACTCGTCACTGTAACGACGCCACCGAGCCGAATCCACCGCGAGGGTGTCGCTGGATGCGGACGTCAACTCGCTGCAGAAGCCGCTTAACGTGCATAAAGATCGGTTGCGGTCACCAGCTCGTGAATATTGCCCTTCTCAAAGCCTGAGTGACCGGCGTCAGGGACGATACGCAGTCGCGCCTCCGGCCAGACCTTGGACAGTTCCCAGGCATTACGGACTGGGCAGATGACATCGTAGCGCCCGTGCACGATCGTGGCTGGAATGGAACGAATCCGCCGCACGCGCCGCAACAGTTCATCGTCGTGCTTGAAAAAGCCTTTGTTCACAAAGTAATGGCACTCGATCCGCGCAAAGGCGGCCGCGTAGAGCGGGTCCTCAAATTCAGCGACCGCGTCGGCATTGTGGCGCAGGTAGGCGGTCGCGCCCTCCCAGACCGACCAGGCGCGCGCGGCTTTGGCCATTGTTTCAGGATTGCGGCTGGTGAGGCGCTTGTAATAAGCGCTGATCATGTCGCCGCGTTCGCGCTTCGGGATCACCGCCGCATACTGGTCCCACAAGTCCGGGTATAAAGACCCACAGCCATGTGGGTCTTGATAGAACCACTCGAGTTCCCACCGGCGCAGCATGAAAATGCCGCGCAGCACCAGTTCTGAGACGCGTTTGGGGTGAGTCTGTGCGTACGCGAGCGCCAGCGTTGATCCCCAGGAGCCACCGAAGACCTGCCAGGTGTCGACGCCGAGGTGGCAACGCAGCGTCTCCATATCCTCGACCAGATGCCAAGTCGTGTTGTCGATGAGGCTCGCATGGGGGGTGCTCCGACCACAGCCACGCTGATCAAAGAGAATGATCCGGTAACGCTTGGGGTCGAAGAAGCGACGTTGTTCGGGTGACGTGCCGCCGCCTGGGCCACCGTGGAGAAAGACCACAGGCTTGCCCCGTGGATTGCCGCTTTCTTCGTAATACAGTTCGTGGATCGCAGAGACCCGAAGGCGCCCCGTGTTGTAGGGGCGAAGCCGCGGATATAAGCGACGGACGGCGACCTTGGGCATGGCACGGCTCCTTGGATGAATGGGTGGAGTGTGGCACGGCCGATCCCGGCTCACCACGTTGGCCGTTGTGGGTGTCGCGTCCAGTGCGCGCCGCTATGATGGGCGATCTACTGCGATGAGCCGGAGCGCGATCATGTGGGTGTTGAGAAAGCCATATCTGTTGTATCTGGGCGATATTCAGACGAAGGCGGACGCCAAAACGGCTTTTGGCTTGCGCGATTGGTGTTGCGACGACGTGCTCGCGGAATGGTCGCTGCCGGGCTGTCCGGTAACGCTGGATCTCCCGCGGCTCTCACCCACCGCCGCCGCAGCCGCCGGTGCCGGCTCGATCGTGGTCGGTGTTGCGGTCACGGGCGGCCGACTGCCCGCCCATTGGCAGGATGATCTGGAGGCGGCGCTCTTCGCTGGACTCGATGTTGTGTCGGGGATGCACACGAAGCTGAGCGACAGTCCCCGTCTGGTGGCCGCAGCGGCCCAATCGGGGGCACGCCTGATCGATGTGCGCCACACCGGTGGCGATTATTCCTGTGCAACGGGGCGTAAGCGCTCGGGAATGCGGGTGCTCACGGTGGGGACCGACTGCGCGTTGGGCAAGAAGTACACAGCACTGGCCTTAACCCGTGAGTTGGTGGCGCGCGGTGTGGATGCGACATTTCGGGCGACAGGCCAGACGGGGATCATGATCGCCGGTGCCGGTATTCCGATGGACCGGACAATTTCCGATTTCACGGCGGGCGCCGCCGAGACGCTCTCACCGGACGCACCGGCGGGTCACTGGGATGTCATCGAGGGTCAGGGTTCGTTGTATCACCCCGCCTATGCCGCGGTGACGCTGGGACTCCTGCACGGCTCGCAGCCGGATGCAATCGTGCTCTGTCACGACCCCACCCGACAGACCATCGACGAGTATCCAAACTATCCGATCCCCGATCTACAGGACGCAATCGACTTCTACCTTGCGGCAGGACGCCTCACGAATCGGGCGATCCGCTGCGTGGGATTGAGCATCAACTCATCGGCCTTGGATGACGCTGCGTGGGAGGCTTATCGCGAACGCGTGAGTCAGCAGCTTGGACTGCCCGTGTGCGACCCCCTGCGCGGTGGGGTGGCGCTGCTGGCTGACGGACTGCTCGCATGATGCGCTGCACGGTTGAGATCGAGCGCTGGCAGATGCACGAGGTCTTCGCGACCTCACGGGACGCCATTACCGACATTCCCGTGATTCTGGTCACCCTGACCGGTGCGGGTGGTCATATCGGTCGTGGCGAGGCGGCCGGGGTCGACTATGCGGGTGAAACACCCGCAAGCATGGTTGAGCAGGTGAAGTCGGTGGCCTTGCGGTTGCATGACGGGGTCACGGCTGCCGAACTCAGGACGTGGTTGCCGGCTGGCGGTGCGCGCAATGCGCTCGACTGCGCCTTGTGGGATCTGCGTGCGAAGGAGACCGGTATTCCTGTGGCCGTGCGTGCCGGCCTGCCGGCGCTGAAACCGGTGCGGACGGTGCTGACCTTGGGTCTCGCCGATGAAGCGGCGACCCGACGCAAGGCGCGGGAGTCGCGACACTATCCGGAACTCAAACTCAAACTCGATGCCGAACGGCACTTGGACGTCGTACGGATGGTGCGTGAGGAGCACCCCACGGCACGTCTCGTGGTCGATGCCAATCAAGCGTGGGATCGCATTCTGTTGGATCGATTGGAACCGGAAATGCGCGAGCTCGGGGTTGAGCTCATCGAGCAACCGGTCCCCCACGGTGAGGATGCCTCTCTGGATGGCTATGCGGGACGCATTCCGCTGGCCGCTGATGAGTCGTGTGTGGATCGACAGTCGTTCGCCGATCTGCTGGGGCGCTATCAGTTCATCAACATCAAGCTCGACAAGTGCGGCGGGTTGACGGAAGCGCTGGCCATGGTTGCCGAGGCGCAGACGATGGGCTTTGGCCTCATGGTCGGCAACATGTGCGGCACCTCTCTGGCCATGGCGCCGGGATTTTTGATCGCGCAGTCTTGTGCGCATGTCGACTTGGACGGACCGCTCCTGCAACGACTCGACCGTGACCATCCGATCATCTTTCAAGAGGGGTGGATGTCGATCCCTGAGAGCGCACTCTGGGGCTGATCGTTAACCGAGCTGTAGGGCCTGCAGGCTGATGGTGCCGAGCTCAAAACCGGTGTGGACGACTTGCGTGGTGTCATCGGCAAAGCGGGTGCCCAAGACATACAGCAGCGGCAGATAATGATCGGGTGTCGGCACAGCCAACCGGCCAGCCGCATCGAAGGTGCTCGGGTCCGCGAGCGTGGCGTCCTCACCGGCCAGCGCCTTGTCGGCGACCCAACGGTCGAAGCCAAGTGCCCAATCAGGAGTGGGCGCTCGACCTTGCCAATCGACACGGCTTAAGTTGTGGACGATGCCGCCACTGCCCAGGATCAACACGCCTGCCTCTCGCAGTCCGCGCAGCGCCGTACCGATCCGCAGTGCGTCCGACCACGGTCTGGTCGCATCGATACTCAGTTGTACGACGGGGACGTCCGCATCCGGGTAGAGATGTCGCAGCACCGACCACGTCCCATGATCCAACCCCCAGTCCGTACGCGGCGCAGCCGCAAAGTCGCCGAGACGTTGAACCACGTCTGCCGCTAACGCCGGTGCTCCCGGCGCGGGGTACTGCAATTGATAGAGCGCATCCGGAAAACCCCCGAAGTCGTGAATCGTTTGGGGTGCTGCTTCGGCGGTTACGAACGTGCCGCGTGTGTACCAGTGCGCTGAGATGGCCAGGATGGCTCTGGGTTTGCCAAGGCGCGCGCCCAAGGCATGCCACGCCTGGGTGTGGACGTTGTCATCCATCGCATTCATCGGGCTGCCGTGACCGAGAAAGACGGCGGGCTGACGAGAGGGTGCGGCGTGGGTGGACGGAGTCTGCATAGAGTTCGCCATGAATCAAAGGATTGGATACGGTCTGCGGATGCCGGGTTCAATTGCCTATCCGCGATTTTCCTCATCACGGCTGCGTAGGAACGCCGCCAGGTGAAACTGGGCTTGGTCGGGGGTCTGCGCATAGTCGCGACCGATTGGACAGGCCAGACGGGCGGAACACCCCGTCTGTCGGTATCCACCGAGCGGCGCGGAACGCAGATGACTTGCACATCGGTCTGGATAGTACGTTCCTGGTTCAAACGCGCTCACCGGACAGCCGTGTAGACACGGTTTCGAGACGCAGCTCGTGCACGGTGACGCGCCCGGCGCGCGTGCGGGGAGATCCAGCCGTTCAGCCAGTAACACCGCGCCTCGATAGGAATGCCACAGGCCGTAATCCGGGTGGATCAGGAGCCCAAGCGGTGACGTGTGCAGCGGCTCGGCGCGCTGCGCCCAGCGCTGAAACGGCCACCACGGCGGCCCCGCTGAGGGTTCGAGTGCTCGGGCAGCAAAGGCCTCGGCCAGCTCGCACAGCAGCCGATGCCCCCATCGATCCAAAGGATGAGGCGCGCCATCGGTCGCCTCCCGCGACGTCGCGAAAGCGGGCCATTGCGCAGATCCCACCATTCCCACCAGCAGGACGGTCTGGGTGGCTTCGCCTGCACGCACGTCGGGCAGCGTGTCCGTCGCGAGCGCATGGAAGCCGCCCCGATACGCGAGCCCCGCCACTTCGATGGCCTCAATGACGGACGCGAGTGGGCGATTCATTCAGTCCCTCGCCGACGGCCGCGGCCGGTGACGAGGTGGACTGACTCACTGGCGGGATCCCAGAGAATGTCGGCCTCACCCCGCTCGAGTTGACGCATGACATCATCCACCTTCGACTCGAATGTCGCTTCGTGGTGTCCGTAGTCTGTTCCTTCGCGCAACACGAAGGACTCGACCACGCCGCGTAAGGCGTCGGCGGAGAGGTCGGTGTGCGGAATGCGGACCGGTTCGGGGCGTTCGTCAGTCGCGGTGGGATCCATGTTGCCATGATAGCCGTTTCGGCTTCCCCCGCCTTTACGGGCGGCGCGCAGTCGGGGAGGATGTCGGCCCCGCGACTGTTGAGGCCTCCTGTGGTGAACGTCCCCGCCTACTTCGATTTGAAATTGCTCGCGCCCCGCCGAATCCTCACCGGTGCGGGGTGTCGGCAGGCGTTGCCGTCACTGTTGGCTGAAGATGGTCGTTCCCGCCCCCTGCTCGTAGTCGACCCCCGCCTCGGCACCTCACCTGCTCTGGAAGATCTGACGCTGCGTCTGGAGTCCGCGCTCGGTCCCGTGCCGGTCACGTTAGAAGTGCCTGGCGAGCCGGATGTCGAGTGCTCGGAGGCGATCGCGCGCGTGCTCAAGGCAGGTGCTCATGACTGCGTGATCGCTGTGGGGGGCGGTAGCGTGATCGACGCGGCCAAGGGCGCGGCCGTGGCGGCGACCAACCCGGGTCAGTTGGTGGCGTACGAAGGTTTTGATCGCTTTCCTGTCGATCCCTTGCCGCTGTATGCGCTGCCAACGACGGCCGGAACGGGTTCTGAAGTGACGCGGGTGACGGTGCTCGGCGTACACCATCCACCACGCAAAATCAGCATCAAAGGCGCACGGTTAGTACCCACTGCGGCGCTGGTGGATCCGGATTTTCTCGTCACCGTGCCGCCGCGCGTGGGCGCAGCCGCCGCCACCGATGCCCTGACCCACGCGCTCGAAGCGTACCTGCGTCCGGCCTCGACGCCGGTGTCGCGTGCGCTGGGTCTACGCGCGGCGACGATGATTCTGCGCGTCATGCGCGATGGCGCGGACTACGCGACGCCGGCCAATTGGTCGGAGTTGGCCACGGCCTCGATGTTGGCCGGTCTTGCCTTTGGCAACTCCGATGTCGGTCCTGTGCACTGTCTCGCCGAGTCGATCGGCGCGGTCTACAAAGCGCCTCACGGCGCGGCGAATGCTGTGTTTCTCGGTCCGGTGTTGGGCTATTACGGCAACCTGGTCGCTGAACCGCTGGCCGAAGTGGCGCGCACGGTCTGGCCAGATGAATTGGCCGGCCTTGATGCGGCCGCTGCCACGCGCCGACTGGTGGCCGCTGTGGATGCGTATGTGGCTGCCAACGCCGTGGGAACACTGCGCTCACTGTGTGGTGGTGAGCTGGATGTGGACGTCATTGCGGCTTTGGCTGAGACCAACAATTCCAACGCATCCGGTCCGATCCCGATGACGGTCACGGACTATCGGGCGATTATGGTGTCGATGTTGTAGACCGAGGGTCAGATGCGGGTGGCGCAAGGGTCACCGCAGGCGGCCCGGGTTGCGCCGGAAAGGCCATGACATGGGCAGACCCGTCGGTCGGCTGTGGAGCCGGTGTTGCCCGGTGTTTGGACAGGAGTAGCCAAAGACCCACCACGACCGTGATCGGCACGATGATGGCGACGCCAACGCGCAGCCAGCCTTCAATTCGGCGTTGATGCTCGTGATCGTTCATGGCCTTGCTGTGGATGTGACGTCAAGACGGAAAGCGCGGCGGATTCGGGCGATTTCACCGGGTGAGTCCCATTGCCGTTCGCCATAGACCCGTTCGATCACACGCCCCTGGGCATCGACCAAGACGGTCAGCGGGATGCGGCTCGCACCTAGCATCGTCTCCAGTTCAGTAGCATGGTCGATGAAGTGCGGGATGGTGGCGTTCGATTGATTGAGCCAGGCTTTGGCCGCGGGACGTTCATCGTCGGTCGAGATGCCGATGATGCGAAAGTGCTGCGCGTCTTCATGCCAGGCTAAACGCTCGAGAGAAGCGGTTTCTGCCCGGCACGGACCACACCAACTCGCCCATAGATTGATGATCAGGGGCTTGCCCCGATAATCCGACAGACGATGGGCCGGACCGTTCAGTGCATCGAGGCGTGCTTCGGGCAGCGCAGCTCCAATGGGCACGAGGCCGCTGCGGCCGGCGGCTGCGGCGCATCCGGCAACGAGTAGACACAGCGCGATGAGGTGTCGCCCTCGCGTCATGCGCGTGAGGCGCCGGCCACGATCCAATCGCCCATGGCCGTGACGAGGTCATTCGGACACTCTGCGAGGAGCATATGCCCGGCACCAGGCAAAATGCGCAGCGACGCATGCGGCAACTGGGATACGAGCGCTTTCGCGTTGCGCACCGGCGTCATCATGTCGCGTTCGCCGCTGACGAGCAGCGTGGGCGCCGATACGCGAGTTGCCGCGGCAAGGCCATCGAAGGCAGCGCAGGCCGACAGGTCGGCATGCAGTACGCCGGGCGCTGCCCGTTCCAGGATGCGTTCCGAGGCTCCGACCATCCACACCCCGGGTGCACGACTGCCGCCCATGCCAGCCGCGTGGCCGTGACCCCACAAATTCATCATGTCGATCGCATCATGATGGTTGCGTAACGCCGCATCGAGTAAGTCTGGGTGCACCGGCATCTTGCCGGCCGCACCGATTAACAGCAGACGGGTGAAGCGGTGGGAGGACTGCGCCGCCGCTTCGAGCAGAATGAGCGAGCCCATTGAGTGACCAATGCCAACGGCCGTCTCGGCGCCCGCAGCGTCGAGCAGTTGGAGGCTCCACTGCGCCATTGCGCCGATCGACGTCAGTGGTGTGCCCGCCGAACGGCCGTGGCCCGGCAGATCGGGTGATAGGACGTTCCAGCCACGGAACGCTAGCCACCGGCTCTGCAGCGCAAAGGCGGTGTGGTCAAAACCCGCGCCATGCAGGAAGAGCGCCCACGGACGCCCAGCCACATGGGCGCGCCCACCGGTGGCGACATGCACGGATTGGCCATTGATCGTGTACTGCACAGCCATGGGTTAACCCTTCTGAGAGGCCCGAAGGGCCTGGTCGAGATCCCGGATGATATCGGCGACCGACTCAATGCCGACCGATAGTCGCACCATGTCTTCGGAGATGCCCGCCGCCTCTAATTGCGCAGGACTCATCTGCTGATGGGTCGTGGTGGCCGGATGAATGACCAGCGTCTTTGCATCGCCCACGTTGGCCAGATGGCTCGCCAAGCGCAGCGTGTCGATGAACTTTTTGCCCGCTGTGCGACCGCCCTTCACACCGAAGCTGACCATCGAGCCCGCACCGCGCGGAAGAATGCGGGCAGCCAAGGCATGGTCCGGATGAGACGGCAGCGTCGGGTGGGTTACCCACGCGACGGCAGGATGAGCGCCGAGAAACGCCAGGATAGCGGCCGTGTTGTCGACGTGGCGCTGCATGCGAAGCCCGAGCGTTTCGAGACCTTGCAGGAGATAAAACGCATTGGTCGGTGATAGACAGACGCCGAATTGACGCAAGCCTTCCGTGCGTGCGCGCATCGTGAACGAAGCGGGTCCAAATTGCTCGCTGAAGACGATGCCCTGATACCCGGGGCTGGGCTCTGTGAGCATGGGATATCGACCCGATTTCTCCCAATCAAACCGACCGCCATCGATGACGGCGCCGCCGATCGCGATCCCATGTCCACCGATCCACTTGGTGATTGAGTGCATGACGAGGTCCGCGCCAAGGTCCAGAGGACGACACAAATAGGGTGTCGCGAACGTACTGTCGATCAGTAGCGGTATACCCGCGTCATGAGCGATCTGCGCAAGCGCCGGGATGTCCAGTACCTCCAAGCCGGGATTGCCGATCGTCTCGCCGAGGATCAGTTTGGTGTTGGGCTGGATGGCGGCGCGGAAGCCGTCGTGATCGCGTGGCTTGACGAAGGTGGTTGTGATGCCAAAACGCGGCAGCGTTTGCGCCAACAGGCCGACCGTACCGCCGTAAAGTGAGGCGGAGGCCACGATATGATCGCCCGTGCCCATCAAGGTCGCGATGGCGACGTGGAGAGCGGCCATCCCGGAGGCAGTGCAGATCGCACCGACACCGCCTTCGAGTGCGGCGAGGCGTTCCTCGAGCACCGCCACGGTGGGATTTGAAATGCGGCTGTACACGTATCCTGGACGCTCGAGGTTGAACAGCGCTGCGGCTTGTTCACCATCCTCAAACACGTACGACGTGGTCTGGTAAATTGGCACTGCCCGTGCACGATGCTCGGGGTCCGGATGTTGTCCGGCATGCAGGCTCAGGGTTTCAAAGCCCGGTGGGCTGGGTGCGGCCATCGTCCACTCCTCGTCAGTTGGGTGCTCGGGGAAGGTTACCGGCGGCTCGCCGGTGGCCAGCCGTGATGTTCTTCGGAAGCATCATGGGCTATTGTCTGACAAATTGGTCCCATCGACTACCGCTGCGTTTTAAAAGGTCATCGTCATGTACCGCGCGCCTCTAAAAGATATTCAGTTCGCCCTACACGAAGTCATCGGCCCGCAAGCATTGGCGGGATGTCCGCTGTACGCTGACTACTCCTTGGATCTGGCGGACAGCATTTTGTCCGAGGCCGGTCGGTACGCCGAGGAAGTCCTCGATCCGGTTTGGCAGTCGGCGGATCGTGAAGGTGCGCACTGGACAGCGGATGGCGTCACGACGCCGAAGGGTTTCAAAGAGGCGTATGCGCAGCTCATCGATGGCGGCTGGACCACGTTGAATGGACCCACCGAGTACGGTGGACAGTCGATGCCCTCGTTGCTGTGTACGGCGGTTGAGGAAATTCTCGCCGGCGCGAACTTGGCGTTCCGCCTCTGTCCCCTGCTCTCGGCTGGCGCCGCCGAAGCGATTCTCGAAGTGGGTACTGAAGAGCAGAAGGCAACGTATTTGCCCAAACTCGTGTCCGGTCACTGGACTGGTACGATGAACCTTACCGAGCCTCAGGCCGGATCTGATCTTGCCTTGCTGCGCAGCCGTGCCGTTCGAGATGGCGACCGCTACCGGATATTTGGTCAGAAGATCTTCATTACCTACGGCGAACATGATCTGGCTGAGAACATCGTGCACCTTGTGCTGGCTCGGGTTGAAGGCGCGCCAGCGGGCGTGAAGGGCATTTCGCTCTTCATCGTGCCGAAGTTCATTCCGAATGCCGATGGCACGCTCGGCGCCCGCAATGATCTGCGCTGCACGGGCATCGAACATAAGTTGGGCATCAAGGGGAGTCCGACGGCGCAGATGTCCTATGGCGAAAAGGACGGCGCGATCGGCTTCCTGCTCGGTCAGGAAAACCGTGGGCTCGAATACATGTTCATCATGATGAATGCCGCCCGTTTAGGCGTCGGCCTCGAAGGTTATGCGGTGGGTGAGCGTGCGTATCAGCGCGCGCTCGATTGGGCGCGAAATCGCGTGCAGGGCACGCCGCTGGGTGCCACGACGCCGGGCGCGCAGCCGATCGTGAATCATCCGGACGTGAAGCGCATGTTGTTAGGCATGCGCTCGCAGATAGAAGCGTGTCGCTACATGACCTTGTACGGCGCTTCGCAGCTCGATCGCGCAGCGGCCCATGATGATCCTGAGGTGAAGCGCGCGGCACAGGCGCGCGTGGATCTGATGATCCCGATCATCAAGGGCTGCTGTACCGAAATTGGGCTCGAAGTGGCCTCGACGGGTATCCAAGTCCACGGCGGCATGGGCTTCATTGAAGATACAGGAGCTGCGCAGTCCATGCGCGACGCGCGCATCGGCACGATCTATGAAGGCACTACGGGTATCCAGGCGACCGACCTGGCCGGTCGTAAATTCGCTCGTGATGGCGGCGCCGCAATGACGTCGTTGTTGACCGATATCCAAGCGGAATTGACGCAGCCGGTGGCGGCTGCCGCAGAGCCGGTTCGTCAGGCTGCCCTCGCGGCTGTCGGTACGTATGCGAAGTGTGCCCAGGATTATCTGCAGGCCATGGGCGGCGATGTGCGCGTGTTGGGTGCCGTGGCCGTTCCCTTCTTGCGTCTTTCGGGTCTCGTGATCGGCGGATGGCTACAGGCGCGCGCGGCTGCGCGCGCGGCCGTGCTGTTCGAGGCGGGCGTGGATCCAGACTTCCATAAAGGCAAGCTACAGTCGGCGCGATTCTACGCCGAGCACCTGCTGCCACTGGCTCGCGGGTACGCGGGCTTGATCGGTGGCGGTGCGGGTGCCGTCATCGATGCGGACCCTCTGTTGCTGTAATGGGGTGTCGCGACGCTATCGTCAGCCTAGGAACGGTAGCGTCGTGAGTGTGCCGCTGAGCGCTTGACCGCTCTTGATCACGGTCACCCGATCGCCCGGTTGACAGGCCGTGTCAATCAGCGCAAATCCAATGTTCTTGTTGAGACGCCAAGACCAGACGCAATTGGTCATGGAGCCGACCTTGCGCTCAGCAACGCGGATCTCGTGCCAGAGAAAGCCTAACTGCGTTGGCGAGTCGCCATCGAGGATCACCCCAAGCTGGTGACGCTTGGCTCCCTCTGCGTGGATACGGCGCAGCGCGCCGATGCCCACGACATCATCGGCGACATGCAGATCGATGTATTTGCCGAGGCGTACTTCGTAGGGATTGGTTTGGTCGTCGGTGTCGCCGCCATAGGACAGCAGGCCGGTTTCCACGCGCTCGCAAAAGTTAGGATTGCCGGGGCCGATGTCCCATGGCTTGCCCGCCTCTTTGACGAGGTTCCACAGTCGCGTGCCTTGCGAGCCGTCGCGCAAGTAGAGCTCAAAGCCGCCCTGTTTAGACCACCCAGAGCGGGCGACTACCACCGGGATCCCGTCGAGGGTGGTTTCCTTGAACCAGAAGTATTTGAGGTCGCGGACCCAGTCGCCGCACAAGGCGGCGACAACCGCCTCGGCTTTCGGGCCTTGCACGGCCAGTGGCGAGACGTCCGGTTCCGCTACGGTGACCTGAAGGCGCCTCTCCGCTGCAATGGCTTGGGCCCAGAACCAGATGTTCGAGTCGGCAATGGAGAGCCAGTAATGATCATCGGCGAGTTTGAGCAGGATCGGGTCGTTGATGAGTACGCCGTCGTGGTTGCACAGCGGCACATACTTGCCCTGACCTGGCACACACCGCGAGAGGTCACGGGCCGTCAGGATCTGGGCGAGGCGTCCCGCATCGGGGCCGCGCAGTTCCACTTGCCGTTCGACGGCGACATCCCACTGCGATACGCCATTCATAAGACGCCAATACTCCCCCTCGGGATCACCGAAGCTCGTGGGCATCAGCATGTGGTTGTAGGTGGTGAATGCCGTCACGCCTTCGGCGACGGTGGCTTCGTAATAGGGGGACGGGCGCAGGCGGGCTGACGGGGTGATTCCGAACACGACGATCCCCTGAATAAAAAGGTCAGACAAATAGTAGGTGTCTGACCTCATGGGGTCAATGCGTCGACCGATCACATGAAATATTTAGGCTATCCTCGAGCCACTCATTCAAAAAATTGGACCCGCCGTGCGCCCTGACATCGATGCGATCGAGGCTTTGGATGCCGTTGTGTCTGAAGGCGGCTTCGCGGCGGCGGCGGCGCGGTTGCACAAGGTGCCTTCTGCGGTGAACTACCAGATCCGCAAACTGGAGGAGCAACTGGGCATTGCGCTGCTGGATCGTTCCGGTTATCGGGTGCGGCTGACGGATGCCGGTGCACTGATTTTGAGTGAGGGTCGTCGGCTCTTGGCGCAAGCCGATCATGTGGCGGCGGTGGCAGCACAGTGTGCCGGGGGTTGGGAGCCGAGGCTCACGTTGATCATCGACGGCATCCTTCCTCTTGCGCCGACGCTCGCCGCGTTGAAGACGCTGGCGGATGAACGGGTGCCGACCCGAGTACAGGTGCGCGTCGAGTATCTGGGGGGTGTGCAGCGTCGGTTTGTCAGCGAGCAGGCGGACGTGATGCTCGTGAAGGACTACACGCCCGATCCCCAGTGGACATCGGTCGCCATGGCGGAGGTTGAATGTGTGTTGGTCGCGGTGGCCGGCCATCCGCTCGTCGGTGTCCGGAGTGTGACGTTGGCCGATCTGCATGCGCACGTGGAACTCTCCGTGCAAGACTCCGGGGCACGCACGGATGACCGTCACATGTTCGGCGGCGAGCGCGTCTTCCTGCTGTCTGATTTTGGCGCCAAGCGTGAGGCGTTACTCGCAGGCGTTGGTTTCGGGTGGATGCCCCGCGATCGGATCGAAGCGGATCTCGCGTGTGGTCACCTGTGCGAGATCGACTACGTGGGCGGTTCGCGTTATCGCTTCATCCCCCACCTTGTGCGCCGGGATGGCCGCCCGCCGGGTCGGGCACTCGCCCGCTTGCTGTCCTTGCTCGCAGCGGCCGCCCCGGTCGCTACAGCTTCAAGAACCCGTAGTTCGCCCAAATCGAGGCCGCGGCGGCGGACGTGAGATAGGCGAGAAAGTCAGCGGAGCCGGGCGCCGCGGTGGCCGTGAGTGCGGCGGGGTATCGGATGGGTGGGTGCGTGTCTGCGCCAAACCCATCCAGAATGCGCACCCGCGGATCTGCCCGGGCATCCGTCTCGTAGACGATGCCGAGCTTGGCTTCGCCACGCGCGACGTATTGCAGCGCCGCCCGCACGTTATCCGCCCGCGCGAGGCGCGGGGCGACGGCATCCCAAACATGCAGGGAAGTTAGGGCCGCACGAGCGTATCGGCCAGCCGGGACGGCATCGGGATCAGCGACCGCCAAGCGGTCTTTGCCGAGCCGTTCGGCCAATGGGAACCCGGGCGCGATGTGCAGGGTGATCGTATCGTCGCGGGCAGCGATCAGCACCAGTCGGTTACCGACGAGGTCGCGACGGGTATGCGTTTGTATGAGTGCCCGCTGCGATAAAAAGTCCATCCACTCCGTATCGGCGGACACGAACAGATCCGCTTGGGCACCTGCCTCGATTTGCCGGGCCAGTGCGGAACTCGCAGCGAAGGACAGTCGGATGGGCTTACCCGTCTCCGCGGTATACCGGTCGGCACAGGCCTGCAGCGCCTCGGTCAACGACGCGGCCGCATAGACCGTCAGGGGGGGCGGCGCCGCGCTACCGAGCGCAGAAGACGAGAGCAAGCCGCTGGCCAGCATCCAGCACCAGCAGAGCAATCGGAGCGTCACGTGAGGGTTCTCTTGGGGTAAGGAAGATGAGCCGGGTGGCGTTGATGATAGCCAAAACAGCGGCCAATATATACGAACGGATATAACGAGCGGCAAAGGTGGCCGGTGCCATGGCGGGTGCCGCCCTGCGATCGACCCCGGCGCTCGGGCCATTTCGATTAGAATGGGCGTCGCCCTGCCGATGCCGGGCTCTTCCCTAACCTGATACGGGCCGGGTCTTTGGACCTGCGCCTATTGGTATTCACAGATCCCATGCTTTCGACTTCCAATATCGTCGTCCAGTTCGGCGCCAAGCCCCTGTTTGAAAAAGTTACCGTCAAGTTCTCGGACGGCAATCGTTACGGCCTGATCGGCGCCAACGGTTGCGGCAAGTCGACCCTGATGAAGGTCTTGGGTGGCGATCTCGAGCCCAATTCGGGCGATGTCATGCTGCAAGCCGGTGCCCGCCTCGGTAAGTTGAACCAGAACCAGTTCGGTTACGAAGACCAGCGCGTGCTCGATGTCGTGATGCAAGGTCACGTCGAGATGTGGAAGGCGATGCAGGAGCGGGACAGCATCTACGCCAACCTTGAGGCGACAGATGCCGACTACATGCGTGCGGCGGAACTCGAGTCGCAGTTTGCAGAATACGGTGGTTATGATGCGGAAGCTCGGGCCGGTGCCATCTTGATCGATGCCGGCATTGAGGAAATGCGTCACCACGGTTTGATGCGGGAAGTGCCCCCGGGTCTCAAGCTGCGCGTGCTTTTGGCGCAGGCGCTCTTTTCAAAGCCCGACGTGTTGCTGCTCGATGAGCCGACCAACAATCTGGATATCCATTCGATCCGTTGGCTTGAGCGCGCGCTCAACGCCTATGACGCGACGATGGTCATCATTAGCCACGACCGTCATTTCTTGAATCAGGTCTGTACACACATCGCTGACCTTGATTATCAGCAGGTGAAAATCTATCCCGGCAACTACGACGACTTCATGTTGGCCTCGGTACAGGCCCGTCAGCGGATCGAAGCCTCCAATGCCAAAGCCAAGGCACAGATTTCTGACCTTCAGGAGTTCGTGCGTCGCTTCTCGGCCAATGCTTCCAAGGCCCGTCAGGCCACCTCCCGCAAGAAGCAATTAGAAAAGATCAAGATCGAGGAGATTCGTCCCTCGACCCGTCAGAACCCGTACATCCGCTTCGAGCAGGGCAAGAAGCTCTACCGCACAGCCGTCACGGTGCAGAACCTGACGTTCAGCTACCCGGACACGGATACGCCGATCTTCAAGAACCTGAACTTCACGGTAGAGGCGGCTGATCGAATCGCGATCATTGGGCCCAACGGCGTCGGTAAGACGACGCTGATGCGCTGTCTCGCCGGCGAGCTGCATCCGCAAGAAGGGACCATCAGTTGGGTGGAAAACGCCCAGCCCGGTTACATGCCGCAGGATCCGCAGGCGGAGTTTGAAGAGAAGCTTGACCTGTTCGCGTGGATCTCGCGATTCACGGGCAAAGCGGACGACGATCAATTGGTGCGCGGTACGCTCGGTCGGCTGTTGTTCTCAGGTGACGAGATCAAGAAGTCGGTGAAGGTGCTCTCCGGTGGCGAAAAGGGCCGCATGATCTACGGCAAGTTGATCCTCACCAAGCCCAATGTGCTGTTGATGGACGAACCCACCAACCACATGGACATGGAAACGATCGAGTCATTGCAGATTGCGCTCGAGAAGTACGCCGGGACGCTCGTCTTTGTGTCCCACGATCGCGAATTCGTTGGCGGTCTGGCCAACCGAATATTCGAATTGAAGCCGGATGGCTCGATGACCGACTTCCGTGGCACGTACGATGAGTACCTGCAGATGCAGGGGCTTGAGACCTGATTGCTATATGAAGGTCGTACCGACGGAGCGTCGGTACGACCCGCTCATCTTCAGCTGCGTTTGGTGATGTTGGTCGCCATGGAGACGACTGACGCGAGATCCGCCAAATTCGAAGGTACGACCAAGGTGGTCGATTCCTTGGCGATCTTGCCGAACTGCTTGACATACTCTTCGCCAATGCGCAGCTGCATGGCTTGTGCACCCCCCTCGACCGACAGCGCAGAGGCCACCATCCGCAGCCCCTCGGCCGTGGCATTGGCCACCGCGAGAATCGCCTGCGCCTGACCTTCGGCTTCATTCATGAGTTGTTGGCGCTGCGCCTCGGAAGCCTTGATCGCCCGCTGCTTTTCGCCTTCTGCGGAATTGATCTTGGCATCGCGTTCGCCCTCGGAGGTCAAAATGACGGCGCGCTTCTCTCGTTCAGCGCGCATCTGCTTTTCCATGGCGGAGACCACGTCATGCGGCGGATTGATGTTTTTGATCTCATATCGCAGCACCTTGACGCCCCAGGCCGCGGACGCCTTGTCGAGTTCCGCCACCACGTGTGCATTGATGGCGCCACGCTCTTCGAAGGTCCGATCGAGTTCAATCTTGCCGATCTGACTGCGCAGGGTGGTCTGCGCCAACTGCCCGATGGCGAAGGCGTAATTGGTGATCCCATAGGAGGCCAGGTGTGGATCCATCACCTGCATGTAGAGCACGGCGTCCACGCCAACGAGCACGTTGTCACGGGTGATACACACTTGTTCGGCGACATCGACAGCCTGCTCTTTCAGGCTGTGCCCATAGGCCACGCGCTCGAGAAAGGGCACGAGGATGTGAAAGCCGGCGTGCAGCGTGCGACTGTATTTTCCCAGTCGTTCAACGACATAAGCGCTTTGCTGCGGGACGACCTGCAGCGTGCGCGCCAATAGGAAGACGACAAACAGCGCGATGACAAACAAAACAATCAGAAAAGCAGTCATAGCGGTTACCTGTGAGGAGGCGGTTCAACGATCAGGGTAAGGCCGTCGATTGCCACGATCGGTACAAGCGTACCGGCGGGGATGGCGGTTTCGGTGCGATTGCGGATGCCCCAGGAGGCTCCGCGGAATTCAGCTCGGCCTTCACCCAGCGGGGCGAGTCCTTCGGTCACGTGGATACTCTGGCCGATCGCGGAGAGGCCGGGAGGCGGCAATCCCCGGACGCGAAAGCGCTCCGCCAACGAGCGGCGGAAAAACTTCACACCGGCGAGCGTGAGGAGAATGAAGATTACCCAGGGCGACCAGATGGGCCAGGCGGGCGTCAAGGCGACCCAGACGCCCGTGATGGCGGCGGCAATGCCGACGAACAAGAGATAAAACTCGGCGCTGATGTAGGTCAGTTCGGCCACCAGGAGCAGAACTCCAGCGATTACCCAGATCCACCAGGTCATGAGGCATCCTCCCTTCGACGCGCCGTCAGTATAGCGCCGGGAAGATCGTGCGCGGAGGGGTCTATATTCGGTACTCTTGGGTATCCCCATGGATTGAGCGTGCCGATGGACAGTACTGCTGAGTCGCTCCTCGCCGCCCAAGCGCGCGCCGAATCACTTTTTGATGCGGTCGTGGCCAGCGGTGTGATGCGCGCCGGCATCCTCGAATCGGAGTTATCCAAAGCGATCGACGCCCTCGCCCGCCAGCACTATGGCTTACGACGGCATTGGCATCGCCGGATCGTCCGTTCGGGGCCGAACACCGTGCTCACCTATTACGACGGGCCTTCAGACCGTGTCCTTGAGGATGGCGATTTGGTCGTGTTGGATTTCGGCCCCGTCTTCGGTGAGTGGGAGGCCGATTACGGGCGGACCTACCTCGTGGGTGAGGACCCTGTCAAAGCGCGTTTGATCGCCGACGTCGAGGCGGCTTTTGCCCGCGGTAAGGCCCGGGCGTTGGCCGATCCGGACATCACCGCTGGGGCGCTGTATGACTATGTGGTGGGTCTTGCCAAAGAATACGGATGGCAGTTCGGCGCATCTTCGGCCGGGCACCTCATCGGACACTTCCCTCACGAACGCAGCCCGGGCAAGCCTGGCTTCGTGATTCAGCGCGGCAATCCCGTCGGCATCCACGCGCGCGATGCGAACGGTCTTGCGCGTCACTGGATTTTGGAAATTCATTTCGTCGATCGAGGTGCTGGGTTGGGTGCCTTCGTGGAACAACTGTTGACCCTTTAAATGGCCGTCGCGGCCTGGACTGGACGCATCTATGAAAATTGCACACACGCTTTGGTCCGTACTTCTCGCCGGGACCTTTCTCGCGGCGGTCGCGTCGGGCGAGCACGCACCGGCTGACGTGGATGCTGCACGGTTGGCGCAGGCTGCCGCCGAGCCTGGTAACTGGTTCACCGGTGGTCGCGACGGTGATCAGACCTACCACTCGCCGTTGACGCTCATCAATACCTCAAATGTCGAACGCTTGGGCTTTGCGTGGACCTACGATCTGGGTGCCCCTCGCCGGGGTCAGGAAGCGACCCCGATTGTGGTCGATGGCGTGATGTACACCTCAGGGACCTTCGGCTACGTCTATGCCCTCGACGCGGCCACCGGTCGGGAGCTGTGGCGGTACGACCCCAAGCCCGATTACCGCGCCGCGCGCAATCCCTGCTGCGACCTCGTCAATCGAGGAGTCGCGTTGTGGAAGGGTCGTGTCTACGTGGCGGCGGTGGATGGCATGTTGCACGCGATCGATGCCAAGACCGGCCAGCGAGTTTGGAAGGTGGACACGATCGTCGACCATGCGCTGCCCTATTCCAGCACCGGCGCTCCCATCATCGCCGGCGACAAGGTGGTGATCGGCAACAGCGGGTCGGATATGGGGCGGGACGGCGTGCGCGGTTACGTCGCTGCCTACCACGCGGACAGTGGTCAATTCGTGTGGCGTTTCTGGACGGTCCCACCGGCGCCCGGAAAGGCATTTGAACATCCCGAGCTGGCGGCTGCGGCCAAAACCTGGGACCCCAAGCGCCCGCCGTCAAGCCAAGGCGGCGGCACGGCATGGGATGGTTTTGCGTGCGACCCGGAGCTGGATCTCGTGTATTTCGGCACTGCAAACGCAGCGCCTTATGATCTTTCAGTGGTCGGTAAAGGACAGTTCGACGCGCTTTACACGGCCAGCATCCTCGCGGTGCACGGCAAGACGGGTCGGCTCGCGTGGCATTACCAAACGACGCCGCATGACGAATATGACTTCGATGCTGTCCAGAAATTGGTGCTCTCCGACCTCAGCGTCAACGGACAGAACCGCAAAGTCATCATGCAGGCGTCCAAGAACGGCTATTTCTATGTGATTGACCGAGCGAACGGTCAATTGTTATCGGCCGAGAATTACACGTACGTCAACTGGGCCAAGGGCGTTGACCTCAAGACCGGTCGACCGATCGTTAACGAGCAGGCGAATTGGCACGCCAAGCCGAGCAACATCTATCCCTCCTGGGCGGGTGGGCACACGTGGATGCCGATGTCGTGGAATGCGAAGACGGGTCTCATGTATATCCCGGTCATCGATGTGCCCAATATTTGGGTGGACCTTGCGCACAACGGTGGCGAGGTCAAATACGTCGACGGCTTCTTCACGGTCAACGGCATCATGCCCGATGAAGCTTACGAGCCGGCGGACCTGAAGCGCTTATATGGTCCGATGCCGTCTCTGGATTCGTTGAAGGGTGAACGCAAGGGCAAGATGATCCGGGAACTTATTCGTGCCTGGGATCCGGTGGCGCAGCGCGTTGTCTGGGAACACGAAACGGGCTCAGGTAATCGTTCTTATGACGGCGGCATTCTCTCCACGGACGGCAACCTGGTGTTTCAAGGTCGCGGAAACGGTGAACTGTGGGTCTATGCCGCGGACACCGGACGGGTGCTCAAAGTGTTGCAGACCGGCAGCCACATCATGGCAGCGCCCTCCACGTACGTCGTCAACGGCGAGCAGTATGTCGCGGTTCAGGTCGGCTACGGTGGCGCGGCGATTACGGTGGGCGCGATTCCCGCCTCCAGTGCCGCGAGCCAGTACGAGAATGTGAACCGTGTCATCGCCTTCAAACTCGATGGTGGCCCGGTGCCGACACCGCCGAAGGCCGTGATTCCGCCCTTCGTTGAACCGCCGAAGCAGACCGCGAAGGCGGCCAAGATTCATCAGGGAGAAATTCTCTTCGTTCAGGAATGCAGTCGGTGCCACGTGTTTGGTCAGAGCATCACGCCAGATCTGCGCAAGCTCAGCCCGGCCTATCACGCGATGTTCCGGGACATCCTTCTGAAGGGTGCCGTGGCGCCGACGGGGATGGAGAGTTTTGCAGACATCCTCTCTCCGGCCGAGGTCGATGCCATCCACGCCTACATCATCGATGAGGCGTGGAAAGGCTGGCGTGTTCAGGAAGCGGCGCGGAGCAAGACCCCGTGAGCGACGCGCGACGGGTTGCCTTGGTCACGGGAGGGGCGTCGGGGATCGGTTTTGGAATCGCCCGCTCCTTCGTGGCCGCAGGGATGCCTGTCGCACTTATCGGGCGCAACGTCGAGCAGGGTGAGCGGGCCCGCGCAACGCTCGCCGCGGAGGGTGGTGATGTGCAGTTCATCGCCGCTGATCTCAGTGAGGAACTCATCGCGCAGGTGGCAGTCCGTGAAGCCATCGCGCATTTTGGACGCCTCGACGTGGTCGTCAACAATGCAGGGATGGGGACGCGACGTGCGCCGATTACGACGGAAGACGGGGCTGGGCAGCGTCTGCGAGTGATGCTGGCCAATAACTTGGAATCCGCCTATCACGTTTCGGTCGCGGCGCTGCAATATTGGGCCGAGGCTGGTCATGGCGGCGCGATCGTGAATATCTCGTCGACCGCCACCTTCCACGGCACCTGGGGTAACTACGGTATCGCGAAGGCGGCCGTGGATGCCCTGACGCGTTCTTTGGCCGTCCAAGGTGCGCCGCTCCAGGTACGGGTCAATGGCGTATCACCGGGCTGGATCGCTACCGAGGTCACGGGTGGATCCCCCGAAACGGATGCATCGGCGTCCCTCTTTCATCGGATGGGGACGCCCGAGGAAGTTGCAGCGGCCGTGCAGTTCTTGGCCTCCCCGAGTGCCGGTTTCGTGACGGGACAAACGCTGGTGGTCGATGGTGGCCTGACCATCACTGACTATCCCTCGCAGCCGTGGCTGGCGGCCGTGGGCGCTTGGAAATTGTTTCCGGAGCTTAGTATCGGCTCCGACGTCGAGGAGTGAGGTGACGAACATGACGGTATCTGCAATCCGCGCGACGGCGCCCATGAACCACTGGCAGTCACGGGTCGATCTGGCGGCCGCCTTCCGACTGGCGTTCCAGATGGATTGGCATGAGGCGGTGGGCAACCATTTTAGTCTGGCCGTCTCCGATGACGGTCGGCAATTCCTGCTGAACCCGCGCTGGCGCCATTTCTCCACCATCCGTGCGAGTGAACTGTTGCTGGTGAATAGCGATGATGCAGAGACGATGCAACGCGCCGATGCTCCGGATCCATCGGCGTGGTGCATTCACGGGCATCTGCATCGCCACGTCCCCCACGCGCGCTGCGTGCTGCACCTGCATCCACCGTACGGCACCGCCTTGGCGACTTTGGCAGATCCCACGCTTCTGCCGATTGATCAGGTGACGGCAAAGTTCTACAACCGCGTGGCGATTGATCGAGACTTTGCTGGACTCGCTGATTTTGCCGAGGAAGGCGAGCGCTTGGCGCGAGCCCTCGGCTCTCATCGACACATGATCTTGGGTAATCACGGTGTGCTGTGCACAGGGGCGACGGTCGCTGAAACGTTTGACGAGCTCTATTTTCTGGAGCGGGCCGCACGGACGCTCATACTCGCCTACTCGACGGGTCAGCCGCTCAAAGTGCTCACTCACGAGGTTGCCGAACGCACCGCACGCGGGTGGGAAGATTACGGTCAATCCGCGTTTTCCCACTTTGCGGAACTGAAGCTTGGATTAGATGCGCTAGACCCCTCCTACGCCACCTGAAGTGCCGGTGCCACGCTCGCGCTGTGTGATGGGTTGCGGCCTTAGAGCAGAGAATCCCGAGTGAACGCTCGCACAGAGTCCGTGCCCGTCTGGCACATCACGCGGACAAGCTCATCGGTCAGGATGTCGATCGCCTGATCGGCGCCTGCGCGTGCGTCGGCGATGACGCCCCAGAGGATGGCCCGTCCGCAGAAGACGAAATCGGCGCCCAAGGCGAGCGCGATGGCAATGTCCGAACCCCGCCGTATACCGCCATCGAGCATGATCGGCACCGTCGGCCCGACCTTTTCCCGTACGCGCGGCAACATCTCCAGTGTCGTCGGCGCACGGTCCAATTGGCGTCCACCGTGGTTGGACAAAATGACGCCGTCGGCGCCGATTCGCAGTGCCGTTGCGACGTCGTCCGGATGGAGGAGTCCTTTCACCACCATCTGTCCGGGCCACAGGGCGCGAAAGTCCGCCAGGTGCTCCCAAGTGACGACCGGATACCCTTGCTCGGTATGGAAGCGCAGCACCTCCATCGGCGCGGTGCCCGCGGGCAAGTAGGCTTGCCAGGTGCCGAGTGTCGGCAGACCACCCGTTGCCAAGAACCGGAGCGCCCAAGCGGGATGGGTCATGCCGTCAACGAGGCGCTGGAGATTGAAACGCAACGGAAGTGAAAAACCATTGCGCCAATCGCGCTCGCGCTTGGCCTCTTTCGGCATATCCATCGTGACGACGAGCGTGGCGTAGCCGGCATCGCGGGCCCGTCGGACGATATCGAGCGTGATGGCGTGGTCACGTGCCGGATAGACCTGAAACCAGCTTCGCCCCGGCTCTTCGGCGGCGATTGCCTCCAGTGAGGGCACACTGACACCCGACAGGACGTAGGGAATGTCCACCCGAGCCGCCGCGGCACGCAGCATGGACTCACCTCCAGGCCGACAGAGGCCTGTGTAGCCGGTGGGCGCGATACCAAAGGGCCGTCCGTACGTGCGGCCAAAGAGCCGGGTTGCGAGGTTGGGGGTGGTGACCGCGCGCCCGTAGCGCGGCACGAGACGATGCTCGGTGTAGATGCGAGTTGAACTGCGCAGTCCGATCTCATCTTCGGCGCCGCCCGCGATCCAGTCGTAAAGCACCCGTGGCAGGTAACGCCGGGCGCGCTGTTCCAAGTCTGCGATCGAATGACTCACGTTCTCTCCTCCCTTGCGTGAGCGTATCAGTCGCGCTCGGGTATAGTCCCGCGGTATTCGGGTTGGCGAGCGACCAGCGAGGCGGGCGCCAGTGTTCAGTCGCGACTAGCTGTCGCATGCGGGGGAGACGAGTGATGTCGTGCTGGATTCGAATGCCTGCCCTATGTCTGGTGGGGACGGCGATCTTGATGAACAACACCTGGGCCGTCCCGGCTCTCATCGGGTCTAGGGCCGGTACCCAGTCACCGGTCATCCGGACGACCGAAGGCCCTGTGCGGGGCACGCGGGTGGGTGAGGTTCAGGAGTTTCTGGGTATCCCCTACGCGGCGGCGCCGATCGCCGAGTTACGATGGGCTGCGCCCCAGCGGCCGCTCACCCATCACGCCGTACGGCCAGCGGATCATTTCCGAGATGCCTGTCCGCAAGTGCGCCGCTTCGATCTCACGGAAGCGAGTGATAGCGAGGATTGTCTTTATCTCAACATTGCGGTGCCTGCCCGGGCGGCGGCCGATGGCCGTCCACGGCCAGTGCTGTTCTGGATCCATGGCGGCGCTTATGTCGGCGGTGGTGCCAATCTGTACCGCATCGACCATCTGGCGGACCGGGGCGACATCATCGTCGTGTCCGTCAATTATCGGTTGGGCGCACTCGGCTTTTTATCCTTGCCGGAGATGGATTCCGAAGCGTCGGGCGCCTTCGGGATCGCAGATCAGGAAGCGGCGCTGCGTTGGGTGCAGGCCAATATCGCGCACTTCGGGGGTGACCCCAAGCGTGTGACCATCGCCGGTGAGTCCGCGGGTGCGGCGAGTGTGTGCGCGCTCATCGCGGCACCGGAACGGCGCGACGGTCTATATGCGCAAGCCATTGTGCAGAGCCTTGCCTGCGGCGTTCCTTGGAAGACGACCGAGGTGGCGGCAGCGTCGGTGGGTGCCTCGTTCATCGCCCAGATGGAATGCGAAGGAGCGGCACCGTTGGCTTGTCTGCGGCGTGCGCCGTTAGCGAAGGTGCTCTCCGTACAAACGTCCATGGCGGCAGCCGGTAACTCCGTGTGGTCACCGGCCGTGGGTTCCCACGTTTTGCCGCGGGATGCGTCGGTGGCTGTCGCGGAAGGTCGAATCAAGGTTCCGGTGTTGTACGGCGGCACCACGGACGAGATGCGTCTGTATGTGGGCTATGAGGTGCTGGCGATCGGGCATGCGTATAGCGAGACGGAGTACGCCAAACGATTGGCCGCAACCTATGGTGTACACGCCGCAACGGTTGAAGAGCAGTATCCAGCAAACCAGTATTCGTCACCGTCCGCGGCGTTGGGTACCGCGTTGTCCGACTACAGTCCCGGTTTTCCGCTCTCGAACTGTGGCTATCTGCAATTTGGTCAGACATTGGCCCAGCACACGCCGGTCTATCAGTTCGAGTTTGCCGATCGACAGGCCCCGCCGGTGATGGATGACCCGGGAATCGAACTCGGGGCGGTGCATTCCGCGGAATTGCCGTATTTCTTTCCCGGCTTTTCCAATCATTCGCAGTGGGAAGGACCGGCACTGGCGCCAGGATCACAGGCGTTGTCGGATGTGATGATCGACTTCTGGGCGTCCTTTGTTCGCACAGGTCGTCCATCTGCGGCGAAGGTTCCGGCATGGTCTCGATTCGCCAACAGCCGCGATGTCTATCGACTGGAACCGGGACATTTGGGTCCGTTCGACGCCGCCGCGGCCCATCGCTGCGCGTTTTGGCAGTCGCTTTATCCAACGTTGCAGTAATGCCAAGGCCCGCGCCGAGGATTTCGGCGCGGGCGCCATCCGTCAGGCCGCTGCGGACTCGGCCACCGGCACGCGGATCAGGTGATCAAAGGCGCCCAGAGCGGCCTTCGCGCCCTCGCCTACGGCAATCACGATTTGCTTGTACGGAACGGTGGTGCAGTCTCCGGCGGCGAACACACCGGGAACGGACGTTTCTCCACGCGGGTCCACTTCGATTTCTCCGCGCGGCGATAGTTTGACGGTGCCCTTCAGCCAATCCGTGTTCGGGACCAGTCCAATCTGGACGAAGATTCCCGCGAGCGAGATCTCGTGCGTGCTGCCGTCAGTGCGTTGAATATAACGCAGTGCCGTGACGCGTTCGCCGTCGCCGACCACTTCGGTGGACTGCGCGTCGGTCAAGATCGTGACGTTTGGCAAACTCTTGAGTTTACGGAGCAGCACAGCGTCGGCACGTAACGTGGAGGCGAACTCCAACACGGTCACGTGACTCACGATGCCGGCGAGATCGATGGCGGCTTCAACCCCGGAGTTGCCGCCGCCGATGACCGCAACCGGCTTGCCCTTGAACAAGGGGCCATCGCAGTGCGGACAGTAGGCGACGCCCTTGTTGCGATATTGCGCCTCACCCGGCACGTTCATTTCGCGCCAACGTGCACCGGTGGACAGGACCACCGAGCGGGCCTTCAGGACGGCACCACTCTTCATTTTGACTGCGATCAATTCGCCGGGGACCAGCGACTCGGCGCGCTCGAGGTTCATGATGTCCACACCGTATTCTCGGACATGCTGCTCGAGTGCGACCACCAGCTTTGGACCTTCCGTGTGCGCCACCGAGATGAAGTTGTCGATGCCCAACGTGTCGAGCACCTGGCCGCCGAAGCGCTCAGCGGCGATTCCGGTGCGGATTCCCTTGCGCGCCGCGTAGATCGCCGCGGCAGACCCGGCGGGTCCACCGCCGACCACGAGGATGTCGTACGGGGCACGAGCACTTAATTCGCTCGCACGACGGCGCTCTGCCCCGGTGTCGATCTTGGCGACAATTTCCTCCAGGGTCATGCGCCCAGAGCCGAACAGTTCGCCATTCAAGAAGACGGATGGAACCGACAGGATATCCCGTGCCGTCACGACGGATTGAAACGCACCGCCCTCCACCATCGTGTGTCGGATTCGGGGGTTGAGCACGGCCATCACGTTCAGCGCTTGCACCACATCCGGACAGTTATGGCAGGACAAGGACACGAAGGTCTGGAATTCAAAGTTGCCTTCGATACCGCGGATCTGTTCGATCAACGCGGCGTCTACCTTCGGCGGGTAGCCGCCCACCTGAAGAAGCGCCAGCACTAAGGATGTAAATTCGTGACCGAGCGGAACACCGGCGAAACGCACCCTTGACTCCCCGCCGACGGTGCGGACAGCAAACGATGGCACGAATTCGGCGGCGTCCGAGGATTCGATGACCTGGACCATGGGTGACGAATCCGCAATATCAGCCAGCAGGGTACGGATCTCATCAGCCGTCGAGGAGTCGTCAAGGCTGGCGACGAGTTCAATCGGCTGCGTGAGACGCCCGAGGTAGCCGGCGAGCTGGGTTTTGAGTGTGGCGTCTAACATGGTGGTCACCTTCTACAGTCATCAAGGGCCCCGGCCGATTGGCCGGGGCCTGTGCGGTCGTCAGATCTTGCCGACCAGGTCGAGCGAAGGGGTCAGGGTCTTCTCACCCGGAGTCCACTTGGCCGGGCAGGCTTCGCCCGGGTGCTCGGCAACGTACTGAGCTGCCTTGACCTTGCGCAGAAGTTCCGACGCATCACGGCCGATACCCAGGTCATGGATCTCGGCGACCTTGATCTGGCCCTCGGGGTTGATCACGAAGGTGCCACGGAGCGCCAAGCCTTCTTCCTCGATCATGACGTCGAAGTTGCGCGCCAGGGTGCCGGTCGGGTCGCCGACGAGCGGGTATTGCACCTTCTTGATGGTTTCCGAGGTGTCGTGCCACGCCTTGTGGGTGAAATGGGTATCCGTCGAGACGCCGTATACCTCAACGCCGAGTTTCTGGAAGTGCGCGTAGTTGTCGGCGAGGTCGCCGAGCTCGGTTGGGCAAACGAAGGTGAAGTCTGCTGGGTAGAACACAACGACCGACCACTTGCCCTTCAACGAGGCTTCCGTGAGATCGACGAACTTGCCCTGGTGGAAGGCGGTTGCCTTGAAGGGCTTAATCGTGCTGTTGATGATCGACATTTGAATCACTCCTAACTGAAACCGTTTTGAGGGGGTGCAAAGTGTTTGCGGGAGAGAGTTTGGCGTGACCGGAATAATTAATGAAATGAATCTTTACGATCCCAGTGATAGATAAAGGCTATTGCATCGTCTGAGCTGCGACGGACCCATCGTGGTACGGTGGGCACGGTTCGAGGAGGCAACCCATGCAAGCTGTCGGCACCGTTCAGGTTGATAACGAGAGAGTCATCGTCACTCGCTGGGAGTTTGCTCCGGGTGCGGAGACCGGCGCGCACGTGCATCAGCACGATTATGTGGTCGTGCCGCTGACGGCCGGCACGTTGCGACTCGTGGAGCCTGCAGGTATCCGTGATGTGAGCCTGCAAGTAGGGGCTTCCTATGCCCGGCCGGCGGGTGTGTCTCACAATGTCATTAACGTCAATGACCACGAATTCGCTTTCGTGGAGATCGAACTGCGCTGACTCGCGGGATAGGTAGACCAGATGTCGGATGGACTAGACGCACGGATTGAGATGCTCGAGGTGCGCATTGCGCATCTAGAGGACACCGTCATAAAGCTGTCGGAGGAGTTGGTCACGCAGCAGCAGTTGCTCGAGCGGCAGGTGGATCGCTATCGCCGGCTGATGGATCACCTGAGCGGCGACTCAGGCGCTGCGTCGGCAACCCAGTTCGAGATTCCGCCGCATTATTGATCTCTGATCGAGGCGAGTTGGCCCTGCGATGGCCGTTTCCGATTCAGGTCCGAGTTCGCGTTGTCGGTGCGTTGTATCGGTGTACGGGCAACGATTCGAGCCACGGTTCCGGCTCGATCAACGAACGACGCGGCTTGCGGGCCGGCTTGCCACCATCGGCGACGTCTTCCGGGAACTGGATCCGGGGTGGGGCAGCGCCCGTTTTCTGTAGAAAGAGGATGGGGAGTTCTGCGGAGATCATGATGCGTCCGCGGCCTCGACGATCGAGCCCGTCGTACACAATGTTCGCGCGGATATTTTCGTAGTGGTCTCTGACGAGCGCGAGGTGCGTCTCCGATGCACGCAATCCTTCCAGTCGCGCCCGGTCCCGAACCGCCGCTGGGGCGTCGCTCTGTTGCAGTAGGTCGCCGATTTGGGCGACGGTTTTGCGATATACCGCCCGGGTTCGCGCGCGTGTGTACGCAATGCTAATGGGCTGGGCACCAAGTATCGGAATTTTTCGGTAGGCCGCGAGCAGATTCAATTCACTGCGTTGGATAGACCGAAGGATAGCCCGCACCACCGGTATGGCTTCCGTACCACCTTCCTTGCGGGGCACGCGCCGCCGAATACGCTGCAAAGGTGCGCATTCAGTCCGCAATTCGGCCTTCAGTTGGTTGACCTGTTCCGCCAGCTTCAGCACGGTTCGATCCACTGCGGCGGCGCCTAAGACCACCACGGACTGATTGGGAGCGTCTTCCATTCCAAGATCGATGGTCGCGTAGGCATCACAGATCGCCTGGCGGTTCGCCCGTTCAGTTGCAGCCTGCCCACAGATCCATGTCTCCCGGTGCGATAGCGCTGTCGTGAGTTCGCTGAGCGCGCGCTCCAATGCGCGCACCCCGGCAGCGACGCGCAAACGGACCTGTTCGTATTCATCAGGCAACATATACATACACCATACATTCTTGAAAAGCGAACAGCAAGGTTGTCCAACAACACGAACGCTGTATGTATAAATAATCCTTGCCGACGGTTCGACTGGCCCACTTCTAGGAACGCGGGATTCCATAGCAGCCGCTCCTCGGACGCCGTATTCTCAGGCTCCCGAACTCACCGACTCCCGGAGCGATCCATGACGACGCAGCGCCTCGCCTTTTTGCTGACCACTCTCTTGGCAGGCTCAGCCCTCGCGGAGGGTCGGACCGCCGTCACCTGCGGTCATGTCTTCGACTCCGCTACCGCCACGATGCGCGGCGCCAGCACCTTGATCCTCGACGGCGAGCGGATCAGTGAAGTCCGTGACGGGCTCGCCACTGGCGGCACTGAACACGTGGTCGACTTATCCAAGCTGACCTGTCTGCCGGGACTCATCGACGCCCATACGCATCTCATGATGGAAACCGGGCCCAAGGCTGCGCTTGAGCGGACCCGCCTCAACGGATCTGACTATGCCTTTCGGTCGACGGTGTACGCGCGGCGCACCCTGATGGCGGGCTTCACCACCGTCCGCAACCTCGGCGATCATGGCGGCCAAGACTCCGTCGCCCTGCGCAACGCCATCAACGGTGGATTGGTTGTCGGACCGCGTATCTACACAGCGGGCGCCGCCATTGGATCGACCGGTGGTCACGGTGACCCGACGAACGGTCTGGCTCATGAGTTCATGGGCGACCCTGGCGTGAGCGACGGCATCATCAATTCCGTTGAGGACGCCGCGAAGGCCATTCGCCTGCACTACAAACAGGGGGTGGATGCCATCAAGATCATGCCGTCGGGTGGTGTGCTTGACGAAGGGGCAAGCGGTGAAAATCCACAGCTCTCCTTGGAGGAGATCAAGGCGCTGGTGACGACCGCGCGCGACTACGGCTTCACCGTGGCCGCCCACGCCCACGGTAAAGAGGCGATTCGCCGCGCCGTTTTGGGTGGCGTGGACTCCATCGAGCACGGCACCTTCTTAGACGAGGAAACGATGCGGCTGATGAAAGAGCACGGTACTTGGTACGTGCCGACCATCAGCGCGGGGGCCTACGTTGCGGAGAAGGCAAAGGTACCCGGGTTCTATCCCCCTCAGGTGGCGCGCAAGGCGCTCGACATCGGTCCGCAGATTCAAGCGACGGCAGGTCGCGCGTATCGCGCCGGGGTGCGGATCGCCTTTGGCACCGATGCTGGCGTCTACCCACATGGCCAGAATGGCCATGAGTTCGAATTGATGGTGGGTGCGGGTATCCCAGCAGCCTATGCACTGCAGTCGGCAACCGTGAATGCGGCGACGCTGCTCCATCACGAGAAGGACTTAGGCTCGCTCACCGCCGGGCACTACGCCGACATCATTGCAGTGGCTGGTGACCCTCTTGCCGACGTCTCGGTCCTCCGCTCGATTGCCTTCGTGATGAAGGCAGGCACCGTGTACAAGGCCGACGGGGCGCCGGTTGCCGTTGCGGAGTAAGGCTCGGTGCGCACTGGCTGTACTCAGCGCCTGGTGCGTTCTGAGTACGGCCGGCGCATTGGTGCCGAAACCGACGACACGTCCTCCCCGGCTGCCGCCGCTGGAGCGATTCGTGGTGGGCGATATCGACGCGTCGACACCTGAGCCGGTGCAGCCGGGGCTGTTATTGATCGGCGGCGGTGTCCATGACCCGGATGCGATGGCGTGGTTTCTGGAGCGGGCTGGTCATGGACACATCGTGGTGTTACGCGCCTCCATGACCACGGACGTCGCGGACGAAATCTACCGACGCTTTCACGGCGCCGTCTCGGTGGAAACCTTCGTTTTCCACGACAGTAAAGCTGCGCTGGATCCGATGATGCTGCAGCGCTTGGCGGCGGCCGATGGCGTGTTCATCGCCGGCGGCGACCAGTCGAGGTATGTGAAGTACTGGAAACACTCACCCGTGGCGCGGTTGTTGGATGCCCATGTGGCCGCCGGCAAACCCCTCGCAGGGACCAGCGCCGGCCTTGCGATCATGGGAGAGTACCTGTTCTCGGCACGCACGCCCGCGCACGTCACGAGCGACCTCGCGCTCGACAATCCGCTGGGTCGCGATATCACCATTGAATCCGACTTCCTACACTTCGAGGTGTTGAAGGGCTATCTCACAGATTCACATTTCGACAAACGCTCACGACTCGGTCGCCTGATCGCCTTCATGATCCGCGCCGATTCGATGGCCGCCCGAGTTGGTGGTGACGTCGAGGGCTTAGGGATCGATGAAGCAACGGCCTTAGCCGTACTACCCAACGGTGATGCGAAGGTCTACAGCCACGACCCTGAAGTGGGTACGACCTGGGTACATGAGGTCTCTGGCACCGCTCGCAAAGGCAAGCCTCTCGACACCGGCACCCTGCTCGTGACGCGCCTTGGGGTGCAGTCGACCTTCAATCTACTCTCCCACGAGGCCAAGTTGCCTCGAGAAGAGCGCCTCGTGCGCGTTCTGGACGGACAAGTACACCCGCACTGACCCGTCACCCGATCCGTGTGCTGAACAGATCGGAAAGCGCGCAACGCCGGAAAAACAGTCCGCCACGGTCAACGCTTTTGCAGTGCCTGCGCTGTCGGCATAGCCGCATCTCCAATCAAAAGGTGCAGCGTTCCGTTGGCGGTCAGTCCCACATCCCGGACACCGGCCTCGTGCCAAGCCGCATCACTCAGCGCTGGAATCTTACGCAGCCGCACCATCAGTCGACCACTCGTGGCGGACACCGATTCGAGGTTGTCGCGGCCTCCCATCAGGGCCAGTAGCGGTGCAACCGGCACCGCGGCACTCAACATAGTGGGAACGGACGGCGGTGTGAGCTCCGCGGTCGCGGACCTCTCCCCTAGTCGAGCGCGGATCTCACCGGCGATCTGATCGGCAATGGGTCCTAGAATGACCTGAGCAACCGTTGTGCTGGGCTTCACCACACCCATTGCGCCGAGTGCAGCCAACGCAGGACCATCCAACTGTGCAGAGTCACTGACGCCTAGGCGCAGCCGCGTCGTGCAAGCATCCACTGACCGCAGATTCGCGGGACCACCGAGCGCTGCGATGAACTGATCAATTCGCGACACGGAGGCCCCGGAATCGACTGTGGCGATGTCTACCGGCTGCGGCTCGCGGCCGGGCGTCGGCAAATCGAAATAGCCGATGACCCAGCGGAATACGGCGTAGTACAGGGCAAAGTACCCCGCCCCCACCGGAAGCAATAGCCATGGGTGTGTGGATTTGCCGAAGTTGAGGACGTAGTCGAATAGGCCCGCCGAAAAACTGAAGCCCAAATGCACACCCAAGCCGTGCATCAGCACCATCGACAGTCCGGTCAATACGGCATGCACGAGGTATAAGAGCGGTGCGAGAAACATGAACGTGAATTCGATCGGCTCGGTCACGCCGGTGAGAAATGAGGTGAGACCGATTGAGAGCAGAAGTCCCGCCACCTGCTGACGACGCGCGACACTGACCGAGCGATACATCGCAAGACACGCGCCGGGTAGGCCGAACATCATCACCGGGAAGAATCCGCTCATGAAATCACCGGCATTCGGATCACCGGCAAAAAAACGTTTCAGATCGCCAGTCACTCCGTGGAAATCACCCAACAGGAACCAGACAAGGTTGTTCAGGATGTGATGCAGCCCGGTGACGATCAGCAAACGGTTTAAGAACCCGTAGAGAAAAAGCCCAAATCCGCCGGCGCTGGTCACCACATGGGAGATCGCATCGATTCCGGTAGCCAACCAAGGCCACCCCCAACCGAAGGCCAACGCGACCAGAACGCCGAGGCAGCCCGTCACGATCGGCACGAAGCGGCGTCCTGCAAAGAAGGCCAAATAACTGGGTAATTGGATCGTCGACCAACGGTTGTAGGCCGCCCCAGCAATCAAACCCGACAGGATGCCCACGGGCATCGTCAACTTCGCAAGTTGCGCCGTCTTCCAAGCAACGGCCGCCGCGCCAGCCGCAGACTCTGCCAAGCCTTCAGTCACATAAGGCGGCACCGTCAGGATCGTTTCCGCGCCCTTTGTCGCGATCAAAAAGCCGACAAGGCTCGCAAGCCCTGCAGCACCATGATTTTCACGAGCAATGCCGACGGCGACGCCGACCGAGAACACCAAGCCGAGGTTTGAAAACACGGCATCCCCGGCAGCCGCCAGTACCGCGATTCCTAATAGATCCGGTTGACCAAGCCGTAACAGCAAGCCGGCGACAGGCAACACCGCAATCGGCAGCATCAACGCACGTCCCAATCGTTGCAACGGATCCATCGCGCGCTTCATCTTGGTTCACCACGGCTCTTTTCACGAAATTGGCGGGCAAGCTGCCGCGCCGACTCGGCGTCGCTTGCGTTCATGACCTGTTCAGCGAGCTGCCGGCACTCGGCAGGATCTAGTGTTCGGATCCATTGCTTCACGCCAGGAACAGCGCCCGGCGCGACCGATAACTCACGAATCCCAAGCCCAATGAGCACAGCAACGGCATCCGCATCTGCAGCGAGACCCCCGCAGACCGCCACCGGCCGTTGCGCGGCGTGCGCAGCCTCCACCGCCAAACGCATCGCGCGGACCACCGCTGGATGCAGTCCATCGAGTGACCGACCGAGCGTTGGATGCAGACGATCAATGGCCAATACGTATTGCGCCAAATCGTTGCTGCCAATCGAAAAGAAATCCGCCTCTGCAGCCAGGCTGGCTGCCAAGAGCGCAGACGCCGGCGTTTCAATCATCACGCCCAACGAGACGTGCCGACCTTCCGCTGCCAATAGCGCGCGGATCGCGCGTAATTCGCTGACATCATTCACCATGGGCAAGAGCACGCGCAGATTGCCCGGCGTCGCCGCCAACGCGTCGAGTTGTGTCTGCAGAAGCGGCAAGTGCGCGAGACCAGACCGCACACCGCGAAGACCCAGCGCCGGATTCTCTTCCTTCGGAAGTTCGATGAAGGCCAGCGGTTTATCGCCGCCGACATCCAAGGTCCGAATCGTCACCGGTCGGTCACCAAAAGCTCGGGTTACCGCTGCGTATTCCGCAAACTGTTCATCCTGAGTCGGAGCGTTCGCCCGATCAAGAAACAGAAATTCCGTTCGCAAAAGACCCACACCATCCGCTCCTCGCAGAGCCGCAGGCGCCGCTTCCGTCGCCCCACCAAGGTTGCACTCAACTAATACGGCCTCACCATTACGCAGACGGGCAGGCTCGGTCGCAACGCGTTCGGCATCAGCGGCCTGTCGAGACCGCACCTGCAACTGCAGCGCAAACGCAGCCTGTCGTGACTCATCGGGCTCGACTTCCACGACGCCGGCGTCCGCATCCACAATCAGGCGCGTGCCCGCTGCGATCTGCAAGGCGGCAGGACCCGCCGCCACCAGCATCGGCAGGTTCATTCCGGCAGCCAAAATCGATACGTGGGCTGTAACACCCCCACGCGCCGTGACGATCGCTCCGACGCGTTGACGATCGAGGGCGAGCAACTGTGATGGCAGCAAATCATCGGCGAGCAACACAGCCCCTTCGGGCGTATCGCTAGCCTGCAGAGTGACGCCGAGCAGACTCGCCAACACACGTTGCTCAATATCTGCGAGATCTGCGGCCCGCTCGGCCATGCGTTGATCACCGCTCAGACGCAGGACAGCTGCCGCTTCACGGCAGACTGAACGCCACGCTGCCGGAGCGTTATGTCCGGCGCGAATGCTCGCCAATGCGTTCTCGCGCAATTGCGGATCGGCCAACAAGCCTACGTGGGCGAGCAAAACGTCGCGACGGGCGCCAGTGGCGACTTCGACCGACGCTTGAGTGGCATGCATCACCGTCTGTACAGCCCGCAGGAACTGCTCGGATTCCTCCTGCGGCGTGCCGCACGCTTCGGGAATGGGTAATTCCTGGGTCGCAAGCAGATGTGCGGGACCTATCACGGCACCGCCAACGGCCGTCAGTCCCTGCAGGCGCTTGGGCGCAGCGCACGGGGCTGTGACCGCGGACACCTCGTTAGACTTTGGAATATCGGTATCGAAGAGGTGCTCGACCGCGGCGACGGCTTCATTCGCATCATCACCCGACGCCCACAGCGTCACGGCCTCACCACGTTCTGTGGCTAGCGCCATTAATGCCGTCACGCTGCGAGCATTCGCCCGCCGACCTCGTGACTCGAGAATGACCTCGGCCTGCGTCGTCTGTAAGGCGGCGACGAGGATGGCCGCTGGTCGCGCATGCAACCCGTGTTCACCGCGGATGCGTACCTGCCGACTTATCGCCACGCGACGCGTGGATACCGTCGATGCCGCAGCGACAGCGGTCAATCGATAGAGCGGTTCACCCTGACGGATTCGACCACCGACGTGCAGCCTGGACAGGGCCGCCGCTGGCCGCCCCATTGCCAGCACAGGTGTTATCAGACTCGGTACCTGCGGCGCGATGACATCTAGATCCAGTTCGAGCAACAGATCGCCCGCGCGAACGACAGCCCCATCCTCGACGCGTCGATGCATCCCCCGATCGCCGAGAGCGACTGTATCAATCCCAACATGAATTAAAATCTCACCGACCGACGTCTCGATCGTCACCGCGTGCCGATGGCCGCCCATGCGGACGATGCCGTCGCACGGCGCGACAATCGATTCGCCGATCGGATCAATGGCAAGACCGGCGCCAACCAGTCCCGCAGCAAAGGCCGGGTCGGGCACATCCGCGAGCGCGACCACCCAGCCGTCCAGCGGGGCACCAATCACCAACGACTCGACTGACTCTGGGTACGTCACATCATCTCCACTACTGGGCTCACGGCAGCGGCGTGGCAATCCATCCACGTCGACCGGAATTGGAAAATGCCGCCACTCGCAGGCCCGGCGTCATCGGTATCGGTCCGTGTACCGGTGTGCTGTTGGCGTCCGGGTCACGACCATCCGACGTGTAGCGCAGAGCAAAGCCCGGATACTCGTGATTGGCCAAGACCATCTGGCCGTCCAACCGAAGGCCGGGAGCCGGGATCCGATAGGTGGCTGCGCCGTCGGTATCCAAGGCAAGTAGCGCAATGCGCGACACTTGATTCATAAAGACAGACCAAGCCTGCGCTGCCCGATCACCCGGTCGAGGGTCTTGCATGTTCACGACCGGTGTTGGTGCCCACGCGCGCTCGGCCAGCCCCAACATTCGCGGTAACAGCAGATACTCGAGCCGCTGTGGGTCGCGCATCGTTTCGCTCCAGAGCGTCCCCTCCAACCCCACGATATGAGCGGCACCGTCCACGCTCAGGGGCACGCGGTGCGCCGGATCGCCCGGCAGGTGGCGCGCGTAGTCGATCGGGTCAAAATCGAACGCGGCATAGAGATCTACAGGTGGCGCCCAGGTAGCCCCGGGCTCTTCCGGGTTCCGGTTATGCACCATGTCGAAGTAGTAAGCGGTCACAGGCGCCAATACGGTTGGGTAGCCGGCGTTGGCCAGCTTGAGTCCCAAATCTTCAGCGCCTTCCAGATCGTTCCAAACAAAAGCCTGAAAGCCGTACTTCAACAAAACCGGATTGGGTTCCAACACACCGGACGCCGCCGAGCGTCGCGCACCGATTTCTTCCCAGCCGGCAACTCGCAGACCGTGGCGCGCTGCGATGTCTGCCATGCGCGCATAAAAGCGATCCCAGACGGCCTGACGATCGGGCAAGTGGTCTTGTGCCATCCAGTGCTGCACCGCCGGTGAACCCAACCAGGCCCCGCGCGGCAACTCATCACCGCCTAAATGAATCATCTGCAAGGGCGTACCCGCCTTACGATGTAACGCCGCGACCGTCGCGATGACCTGATCGGCAAACTGATACGGTCCTTCGAGCGCAGGATTGATCACGTTATCGGTAAAACCCTGCGCGGACACGTAATGCGACTGATCCTCAGGATCCGACAGTCGGTAGGCATTCGCCGCTTCCGGATCCGCGGCTTGCAGACGACGATAACGCGCTTCCATGGCTTTCACCGCGGCGCGCGCGTGACCGGGCATCTCAATCTCCGGTACCACGTCAATCCGACGCTGCGCCGCATGACGCAGAATCGCTACATAGTCATCTGCCGTGTAATAGCCACTGCCATGGGGATCGGACGGGTCCGGGCCAGAGCCGTGGGCGGGCGGCAGCATGGCCAGAGGATCGGTGTGGTGTCCGCGGCGGGCACCCACCTGCGTCAGTTCCGGTAGCTCTGGAATCTCAAGACGCCACCCTTCGTCATCGGTCAGATGAAAATGCAGGGTATTGAGTTTGTGACGAGCCATCAGGTCGATCAGCCGAAACACCACTTCTTTCGGCTGGAAATTTCGCGCGACATCAACGTGCAGACCTCTATACGTAAAGCGTGGTTCATCCTCGATGACGACGCAGGGCATCGAAACACCCTCGGCCGTCACGCGCACTAACTGCTGAAGGCTCGCAACGCCTCGGGCCACGCCAGCAGCACTGCGTCCAACAATCTGAACCCCATGCGCGACAGAGACGTCCATCCGATACGCTTCTGGCGAGTTGGCCGGCAACTGCGAATCAATCGAGAGGCTTACCGTGTTTTCGCGGTCTATAGCGGTCGTGTGCAAGCGATGCTCGAAGAGCGCTTCAACGAGCGCCTTCTCAGGCGCGAGCGCTGCCTCTGCCGTGACGATCGGTCTCGATGAAAACCGAATATCATCGCCCGTGCGTCGGTAAGTCCGTGGTGTAGGCAAAACCGGTGGTAGCTGCGCGAGACTGAGATCCTGAATAGACGCATTGACGGCATACCGATCCGCAGCTGTTTCACGATAAGGATGACCGTGCACACCACGCGGTTCTTGGTCAGCGCGCTGCGGTGCCGCAACCGCGTAATCTGTAATCGCGACGCCGGACGCTGGTGCATCGTCGAAGACGAGATACGGACCGATCGGCGCGCGGCTCTCCTTCACGACCACTTCCGGATGCTCTATCTCGATATCCAGCGTCTGGCCCGATGGCAGTCCTGGGAAACCCGGTTGCGGCCGAATGCGAAACAGCGTGCCACCGCGATGTTCGGCAAGGAGATGTCCCGGTAAGGCGCCGAGCTGCAGTTCCGAGGGGCAATTGAAGTACAGCGACCAACCGGCCGCCGGCAAGGCGGGCCCCCGATTCTGTAAGCGGAGGATGGCCAGCGTCGTACCGCCGGCAGCCGTATCACGATACTGATGGCTCGCGATTTCCCAGCGCAGCGAGAAAGGGGTTTCGGCGGCAAGAGCCAGCGTGTGACAGGTCAGCAAGGCCCACAGCAGCGCCAGCAAGGAGCAGAGGAATCGTCGGTGCCCCATAGCGCTCAAAGCCTGAATTGAATGTGCCGACGACTCAGTTCGCGAGCCACACCCCAGCACACCGCGAGATAGGCAAGGCAATACAGCAGCGATCCCAACTTCGCGCCCGCCCAAGGCGCGAATCCGTGGGCGTGCACCCATTCAAAGGTCGTACTGTCACCGATATAGGTGCGACTCAGGGCGAGATTACCGATCTCGCTGAACAAGTAGATCGCCAGCGTATTTTGGCCCAGTACCGTGAAAAACGAAGAGCCGCGGCGCAGTCGCTTCACATCAAGAAGGTAGGCCATGACCCCTAGCGCCATTGCGTCGATCCCGAGATTGAGCAGCGCGTAGGAACTCGTCCAGAGCTTCTTGTTCAGCGGCATCACCCCACTGACGCCCAAGGCCAAGACGGTTGCCATTACTCCGGTCATCAGGAGAGCGCCGAGTGACGATGACGTCGTCCCGCGCGACTGCAACCATCGCCCTGCGAGATAGCCGCCGAGCACGTTGGCCAGCGCCGGCAGTGTGGAGAGCAGACCTTCTGGATCGAAGGGGATTCCTTCGCCTTTGTACAGATGATCCGCCCCGAATAAGAAGAGATCCAAACGACGCGGGCCGTTACCCTCCAGCGTCAGATCACCGCTGAACTGCAAGAGCAGCGGGTACAGCAGCAAACTCGACGACAGACCGATCCAGGCACCACGAGACCCAAACCGCTGTACCAAGAGCGCCGTCAACCCATAGGTCAGGGCAATGCGCTGCAAGACACCGAGGACGCGTGTATGCGAAAGATCAACAAATCGAAGATCAGCCCATGCGGGGTCGTATCTGAAGAACGGCAGCCACGACAACAGGAAGCCGATCGCAAATAACAACACCGTCCGGCGCAGCACTCGGGCACGGAAGGCGCTATCGCCGTCAGCTCGTTGACGGTCAATCGCAAGCGCGAGCGACGCCCCGACCGCGAAGAGAAAAGCCGGAAAAACGGCGTCGGTGAGCGTGAATCCGTGCCACACTGAATGCAGCAATTGCCCGTACGAGCGCTCATCATCGATCGCCATGTTGACAACGATCATGAGCGCCAACGTCAGCCCACGTAGACAATCCACGGCCAGACTGCGTTGATGGGGATCCTGCATGGGTCCTGCCTTTGTCCAGATGTTGTCGATCCAATATAATACCAATGGACCTACGGAATCCATTGATCTCATCGGCTCCTCAGAAGCTGCTGTATTGCAAGGCTTTTAAGGAATGCTCTAGCGGCCAAAACGCTGAAATGGTATTTTTTTGGTATCTCCATCGGAATTCGCGCACGTGCCTCAGCATGCCTCTCTGTCCGCCCGTATCGGCACGCTGGATCCGTCCGGCGCTCTGCCCTTGTACCGCCAGCTGCAGCGCACCCTGAAGACCGCGATCGACCGTCGCTTACTGCTGCCAGACGACGCCTTGCCGGCCGAACGCGATCTCGCCACTGATTTTGGTGTCTCTCGCATCACGGTGCGCAAAGCATTGGACGGCTTGGTCGCTGAAGGCCTACTGAACCGCCGCCAAGGCTCTGGCAACTTCGTGGCCGGTCGCGTCGAGAAGAATTTCTCCGCGTTGACGTCCTTCTCGGAAGACATGCGCGCGCGCGGACGCGTTCCGACAAGCTCCTGGCTGCGCCGCTCGAGTGGCACCGTGAACCCCGAAGAAGCTCTGGCCCTACGGGCCAGCCCAGGCTCTGCGGTCTACCGCTTCGAGCGCTTGCGATACGCAGACGGAGCGCCCATGGCGCTCGAACACGCCACTATCCTCGCCTACGCATTGCCCTCCTTAGACGACGTTGGCGACTCGCTGTACGAAGCGCTCGAAGCCAATGATCATCGTCCCGTGCGCGCGTTACAGCGCCTGCGAGCCGTGCTGCTGAGTGACGAACAGGCGAAATTATTGAACGCCAATCCGGGTGATGCCGGACTTCTCGCCGAACGCATCGGTTCACTGCGGGATGGTCGCGTCGTTGAAATGTCTCATTCGCTCTACCGCGGCGATACCTACGACTTCGTAGCCGAGCTGTCGTCCCTATGAGTCAATCACTGACGGCGACGCCCGCCTCCGCGAGCGGAACGAAGATGTTCAGCGAGGCTGCGGAGTGCGGCACGGTCGTCCGGCGCCAACAGACGGAAACCTCGAAGGTCCTTGAAGACCTCGGTGCCCATCTGCGTCGTCACCCGCCCACGGCCATCATTACCTGTGCGCGGGGGAGTTCCGATCACGCTGCCACCTATGGCAAGTATGTGATTGAGACGCAGACCGGCATCCCCGTAGCCTCGGCCGCTCCCTCGCTGAGTTCGATGTACAAGGTGGCGCCTCATCTCAAGGGATGTCTCTATGTCGCCGTCTCGCAGTCGGGTCGCAGTCCTGACCTACTGAGTTCGGTCGAAGCCGCCAAGAGCGGCGGCGCCTTCGTCGTGGCGTTGTGCAATGACCCATCAGCTCCGCTCACCCAGTTAGCGAACCTGTCCGTTCCCCTGTGTGCGGGACCGGAATTGAGTGTGGCGGCGACCAAATCCTACATCGCCTCAATTGCGGTCTTTCTCCGCTGGGTCTCTGCTTGGACGCAGCGAGCGGATCTGGTCGACGCCACGGAGAGTCTGGCTGACGATCTTGATCAAGCTTTTGCGTTGGACTGGTCGGACGCCGTGGAATCATTGGCGGCTGCCCGCCATCTCTATGTAATTGGCCGAGGGCTTGGCCTTGGCGTTGCACAAGAAGTCGCCCTGAAATGTAAGGAGACTTGCGCGCTTCATGCCGAGGCCTTCAGCGGCGCCGAGGTCCGACACGGTCCATACTCATTGCTGGGGCCCGATTTTCCGGCACTGCTCTTGGGTCAGAACGACGTGACCCGGCCAGGCCTCGCGGCCTTGGTGCCTGAACTGCTGCATCGGGGCGTGCCCACACTGCACGCTGGCCTCGGGATTCGGGAGGGCCAGGAATTGCCCATGATCGAACGTCACCCGGCAGCACAGCCGGCAATCGTCGCAGCGAGCGCGTACCGCATGCTCGCAAGCTTGTCGATCCGCCGCGGCCACAATCCTGATAGCCCACCTCATCTGCGCAAGGTGACGGAGACTCACTGATGACACGTGCGATCGCCGGTGGCCGCGTTCTACTCGCGGATGGGTTCGCCGATGGCGTCGTCGTGGTCACCCACAACGGCCTCATCACGGAATTGCGCGATGAGTCCGACGCTCTGCCCTCGGGCTGTGACTTGATCAATGTGGACGGACGCTACATCGTACCGGGCTTTATCGACACACAAGTCAACGGCGGCGGCGGCGTCCTATTCAACGACACCCCCACGGTAGAAGGCTTGGCGGCCATCGCCAGCGCTCATCGTGCGTTCGGGACCACGGGGATGCTGCCGACACTCATCAGCGATGATCTTGCGGTCGTCGCACGCGCGATCAATGCCGTCACCGAGGCAATCCGCTGCGGTGTGCGCGGTATTTTGGGCCTGCATATCGAAGGGCCTTTTCTCGCCGAGAGCAAACGCGGCATCCACGATGCGCGTTTCTTCCGATCGCTCGATGACGAGGCGATCGCGCTGCTGGGTCACGCCACCGGTGGCCGCACGCTGGTCACACTAGCGCCTGAGTGCGCCACTCAGGCGCAGATCCAACAACTTGTTCAGCGGGGAGTGCTGGTGTCGCTTGGTCACACCAACGCCACGGCCGACGAAGCGCTCGCCGCATTTGATGCCGGCGCTACAGGCGTCACCCACCTCTACAACGCGATGTCGCAGCTACAGGCACGCGCCCCAGGCGTCGTCGGCGCCAGTTTGCTCGACCCTCGTCCGTGGTGTGGTCTCATTGTCGATAGCCATCACGTCGATCCGCTTGCCTTGCGCGTAGCACTGGCCGCGCGCCCACACACTCGCTTCGTGTTGGTGACCGATGCGATGCAGTGCGTTGGCAGCGCATTGACGTCTTTTTCACTGCTCGGCCGCACCATCACTGTCGCAGATGGCGTCTGCCGCGATGAGACCGGCACGCTCGCGGGGAGCGCAGTAGACATGCTCACGTGCGTACGCACGGCCGCGCAGACACTCTCTCTGCCACTGGCCACCGTCTTTCGGATGGCGAGTGAATATCCGGCCGACTTCCTCGGTCTATCCGCCACCCACGGCCGAATCGCGCCAGGCTATCGCGCGGATCTCCTCGCCGTTGCGCACACACTCGACCAGATCCACGTGCTGTCCTGACGCCTGTCAGGGATCGTCGCTGCCAATCTCGGCCCGGCGCTGCACCACATACGCATCGAGCGCTTCGCGAATCGCCGGGTCCATCGCGGGCGTTTCATAGTCAACGAGCGCCTGCTTCCAGATCGCTGTGGCCCGCGCCGTGGCATCTGCACCACCGGCCAACTGCCAACTTTCATAGTTCTGCCAATTGGACAGGAGCGGTTCGTAGAATGCCTGCTCGTAACGCTCCAGGGTATGCGCGGCACCAAAGTAATGCCCCCCGGGCGCCACTTCAGCGATCGCTGCAAATGCCAGATCTGGGTCCGTCACCGACATCGGCGTCAGAAATGCTGACATCATCTGCAGCATTTCCACATCCATGACGAGTTTCTCAAAGGACGCCGTCAAGCCGCCTTCCTGCCAGCCGGCCGCGTGATAGACCAGGTTGGCATGCCCGAGCACCGCGCCCCATAGCGACATTTGGGTTTCGTAAGCACCTTGCGCATCGGCGGCATTCGACGCGCTGGCGTTCGAACTGCGATAGGGCAGACCATATCGACGAGCCAACTGTCCGCTGGCCACATTGGCTTTGGCATTTTCCGGCGTACCGAATGCTGGCGCACCTGAACGCAAGTCGACGTTCGACGTAAAGGCGCCGTACATCACCGGCGTGCCTTTGCGCACCGCCTGTGTCAACACAACCCCAAACAGTGCCTCGGCATTCTGCTGTGCCAACGCGCCTGCCAACGTGACCGGCGCCATCGCACCCATGAGTGTGAACGGCGTCACCACGACGGGTTGACCCAGACCCGCCATGGCCATCAGGCCGTCCGCCATCGCCTCGTCGAATCGCCGTGGACTGTTGACGTTGATGATGGACATCACCGCTGGATGTTCAGACAAGCCCTCAGGCGTCGTTCCCCGAGCAATAGCGGCCATGCGGATCGCATCCAAGGCACGCCCCGCGCCGATCGCGCTGCAATGAAAGGCCATATCTGACCAGCGCAGATTCGCCAGATACGTATCGAGGTGTCGGCTGTTGGCAGGTAACTCCATCGGCGCACACACCTGATTGCCGATCAGGTGAATCGCGTTGAAGTGTTGTGCCAGCCGAATGAAGTCGCAATAGTCGCGATAGTTGCCGGGTCGCCGACCGCGCTCGCAATCATGGACATTGGGCGGACCCGCCACGAGACCAAAAGCCACATGATTCCCGCCGATCTCGAGGCGCTTTTCCGTATTGCGCGGAACCAATGTAAAGGATGACGGCACACTCAAAAGCATCTCGGCGACAAGACCGCGATCGAGTTTCACAAGCCCCGTCGCGTCATCCACATCGGCGCCCACGGAGGCGAGCAATTCCCGCGCCGGTGCCGACATCAATTCGATGCCGAGTTCCTCCAACACTCGCAGGGAGGTTTCGTGGATAGCCTCGATCTCATCTGCCGACAAAATGCACAAGGGCGGATACGGATTTCGCACCTGTCGCCAAGGCGGCTGACGCAAGGTCTTGACCGATGGACGGCGGGCGCGTCCGCCTTCGCGCCGACGGGGTGCCTCGTCGTGACTCATGGATGAAATGCCTCCAGGCGATCCAGCACCCGCAGGGTCGCGACAGTGTCGTCATCAAAAAGAGGGGTGCCTTCTGGCAAACCGGCTGCCTTGGCCGTACGGATCGCGATCAAACCATTGGGGGCTAGGATCACTTCGTTCTCACCCGACCCTTGCATCGACGGTACTTCGTACCCGCGACCCGTCAGCGGAGCGGCATAGGGTAAGAAGTGAAAGCCCATGCGGTAGCGTGGAATCGGGCCGGTGGCGCCAGAGGGGCGCGTCGCATCGCCGGTCTTTTCAAGCGCTCCCTTGGCGCCCAGCAAATCCTCAACGAGTCCTCGATGCAATAACGCGTGGCCGCCCCAGTCGCCACGGTGCTGATACAGCAGTGCGATCTTCGCAAGATCATCCAACGTCGGGTAATAACCAGCATTCGCCCACACGTGGCCATGACCGTCGGGTTCCCGTGTATGCACGGCCGGGGCGTGAAAGATGCCGATCGGCACAAAGACTTCGCGAGCCAGCATGGTCCAAAGATCGGCATTCGCGTCACCGCGGACCTGCTTTAGGAAGCCGTCAATGGCGATGCCCAGCAGATAGAAATCCTGATCACGGTAGCGCACGACCTTCCCAGGTGCCCATGGATAAGGCGTGAGCGTGCGACGGATCTGCGCCAGCTTCTCGGCATGCGATGGCGCGACATACCACGCATCGTAATCACCGCCGAGATAGCCGTCGTACATATCATTCGGATTGGTTCGCAGCGTGCCCTGCCCGCCGAAACCGGTGGCCATACTGGCCGCATCGATCATGCGAACGTCACGGTATTTCGGGTCCAGTCCCGACACGTAATCGCCGATCTTGAGATCCAACACCCACGGCCCGTACTGCTCGGCCAGATGCAGCAGTGCCAACGGTGCTGCGACACTCTTCATGACCGAGCGCACACCAAACCGCATCCCTTCAGGATACGGATAGGGTCCGAAGGGCGTTTCAACCGGCGCCTGCCACAGCGTGTCATGGTCAACGACCGCAACGGCCACACGCCACATGGGTAGCAAGGGCCCACCGAGGCCGTCCAATGTCCCCGCCGGCACCCGTGCGGCCAACGCACTCAGCGGCTGCACGGGAAGGCGTTTCGACCATTCCAGTGTCGCTTGATGCTCATCGTCGGGCGATGCGGCTACCACTGTCGCGTGTGCCGCGGCGAGCGCTGCGGCGGTGAAATGCGGCTTCACGAGATAAGGCGCGGTTTGCTGCACGAGTTGGATACGTACCGAAGACACCTGCGTGCCACGATAGAGAAAGGTGAGCAGTCCTTGTAGCGCGGCATTCTCCGTGTCATTGACGAGATTAATGGGTAAGGCGGCACGGCTCCAGCCGCTATCGGCAGCCTCGCGCCAGACGCGACCACTCTCTGCGATGACAGACCAATAGCTATGGGTCTTGACCGATCCCTGCTCAGAGACGATCGAGCCTCGTTCACGCGGCACGAGACGACCATCCAATGTCTGCAACGTCAGCCGGATCGCTGGAAACAGGCGCGCGTCCCGATCTTGCACGATTGGAGTTGCGAGCGCGGGCTGCGTGACCATCAGCGCCTGGTCAATATCGATCACGGCTAAGAAGGGCGGCGCGGGCAGTGCGTCGTCCGACGGCGCAAACGCAGCATTCGCGACCGGCGCAGTCACGGGCACTGAGAAACTCGCGACCGGCAACCACTGGCTAGCCGGTCCTGCCTGCGCAACCCTGGTCGCGCTCAGCATCAACACCAACCATCCGAAAAGACGCATACACGACACCCACAGCGGAATGAGACCATTTTGCACTTGGATTTAGGCCCCCGGGTCGGGGCGTGTCTCCGGCGCGAAGCGCGCACAGACAACGCCCCCCAATAACAGAACACCCACACACGCCCCTAGGGCGACCCGCACACCCCAGTCGGCCACCACTACCGGCAGCAAGAAGGTGGCCAGGGCGGAACCGATCCGGCTGGCCGCGACGGCAAGGCCGATGCCCGACGCGCGCAGCTCGGTCGGAAAGAGTTCAGGCAGATAGACGTAGAGAATGTTGGACGCACCCGAGACCGTCCCTGCGAATACGGCAAAGCAGGTCACGATGGTCCAGCGCGGCCACTCAATGTTGGGCACGAGTACTGCCATCGCCGCCGCTGCGACGGCGAAGCTGCCGATGAGAAATGTTCGCCTGGGCACCCTCTCGACCACCCACAGCCCGAGCATCGCACCGCCCAACAAGGCAACGTTGTAGGTCACACCGGCTGCCGTAGGACTGCCCACGTGTAGCGCGGCGAGCACGCGTGCCACAAACGTCCCCAAGGCGAAATAAGGGATCACCTGGCAGACGAAGATGGTGCAAGCGACCGCGCTGCGGCGGCGTAAGGCCGGCCCAAACAACTGCGACCAGCGCGCCGGCGGTTGCATCGTTGTCACCGGCGGCACGTAGCCCGGTCCCAACGCGCGCGTCACCACGGCGTGCGCATCACGCGACCGACCCCGACTCATCAACCACACCGGCGTCTCGGGAATCCCTTGTCGTAACGGTAGGACGATCAGACAGGGTAGCGCGCTGCTCGCAAGCATCCATCGCCACGCCGATGGGCCGATCGACTGCAACGCGAACCCAACGAAATACGCGCTCGCATAACCCGCCGCCCAGGCCACCGCAAGACCCGCTAACACACGACCCCGCACGCGCACCGGCATCCACTCTGCCAGCATCGCCTTGCTGACGACGTAATCGCTGCCGAGCGTTGCACCGATCAGAAAGCGCATGAGTATGAGCGTCGTCGCGGAACCTACCGCGCACTGCAAGAGTGACAGCGCCAGCAGGAGGATCATGTTGACCGCAAAGACCGGACGACGACCGAATTGATCAGCGCACGGTCCGGTTGCCAGCGCACCCACAAAGAGCCCTGCGAGCGCCGCACCACCGGCGAGCCCCGTCGCAAGCGGTCCGAGCGCAAGATCCGCCCCAGCATTAGCCAGCGCGATACCCACGATACCGAGCCCGTACCCATCGGCGTAGACGCCACCGGTGCCGGCAATGGCGAGGCGGACATGAAAACCGCCCGGCGCCACCCGGTCACTACTTTGGATCGGCTGCGAATCGTTCAAGGCCCCTCCCCTCGCGTCCGTCGACTATAGCCGCTCAGAGCATGGATCGCCGGCCCACCGATCTGCCACACTGCGAGTCCCGACCGTGCTGGAGTCCTGCCGTGACCCGATCCGCTTGCCTGCTGCCTCTGGGCCTCGTCCTCCTCAGTCTCTCGCCGCTTGGCCTTGCCGCGGCGAAGAAGCCCGTCGATCTCTCACCGGAAGCACGCGTCGCCCGCGTCCTTGCCAACACCCCGCTCGTAGACGGTCATAACGATCTGCCGTATGAGGTGCGTATCCGCCATGGTGGCGACCCGGTCGCTGCCCATCTTGAACTCGACCAGTCGAAGCAACCGGTTCCGAAAGACCGCGCTGCACTGATGACGGATATGCCACGCCTGCACGCGGGCAAAGTCGGTGGGCAGTTCTGGTCGGTGTGGATTCCCGCATCCATCACAGGGCCGCAGGCCGTACAGCTGACGCTCGAAGAAATCGACATCGCTCGCCGCTTGGTAGATGCCTATCCTCATGACCTTGAGATGGCCTACACCGCTGCAGATGTGCGTCGGATCCACCGCGCCGGCAAGGTCGCATCGCTGATCGGCGTCGAGGGCGGGCATCAGATCAACGGCTCACTGGCGACCTTACGCCAGTACTACGCACTCGGTGCCCGCTACATGACGCTGACGCACACCGCCACGCTGCCATGGGCAGATGCTGCGACGGACACGCCAAAGAACCATGGACTCACTCCCTTCGGGCTTGAGGTCATCGCCGAAATGAACCGCTTGGGAATGCTCGTGGACTTGAGTCACGTGTCACCGGACGTCATGCGTCAGGCACTGGCCGCTTCCAAGGCTCCGGTCATGTACTCGCACTCCTCGGCGCGTGCGTTGGACGATCATCCACGCAATGTCCCGGATGACATCCTAAAGCTCGTGGCGGCCAACGGCGGCGTCGTGATGGTTAACTTTGCGCCGGGCTACGTCTCCGAAGAACTCTTCCACTGGAATGCGGACGAGGAGGCCGAGAAAACCCGTTACAACAGCCCACCCTATGCCGGCCTTTATATCGGCCAGCCAGAACGTGCCGCCGCTGCCATGGCGGAGTGGTACCGCAAGCACCCCGCCCCCAAGGCGACACTCGCGCAAGTTGCCGATCACGTGGAGCATATTCGCGCGATCGCAGGCGTCGACCACGTCGGGATCGGCTCGGATTTCGATGGCATCGAAGACGCTCCGGTCGGCCTTGGCAACGTCAGCCGCTACCCGGCGCTGTTGGAAGAACTGGCACGCCGTGGCTGGTCGGATGACGACTTGGCCAAGCTCGCCGGAGACAACATTCTGCGCGTATTGGCGCGCGCCGAAGCCGTTGCCGTTGAACTGCGCCAGACGGCGCCGAAACTCCAAGTCATCGGCGACCTCGAACACTAAAGACGCCACCACTTTCTGCTAGCCTTCCCGCTCCCTCACGAGATCCGACCATGGCCGATTACACGTTCGCATTCCAAACTTCGACCACACATGCCGGCTTCCTCAAGTGCCCCTCATTGGACGCCTTCCCGGATGCGCCGTATGTGATCGCCGGCATTCCATGGGATGGATGCGTAACGAACCGGCCAGGGACACGTTTCGGGCCGTATGAGATCCGTCGATCCAGCCACATGCTGTGCGATGGGACCCACACGCTGTGGCCCGTTACGCCGTTAGGGCACATCGCCGATGCCGGCGATCTTACGTTGCCGAACACGGCGCTTGAGCGCATGCGGGAGGCGCTGATGCCGCAGGCGCATGCGTTGCTCGCAAAACATCACATGGTATGGCTTGGCGGCGACCACTCAATCACCCTGCCGCTGTTGCGGGCGTATCGCGCACATCACGGCCGACCACTCGCCATCGTGCATTTCGATGCGCACTGCGACACTTGGACCGATCACTTCGGCGAGCCGTCCGGCCACGGAACATGGGTGCATGAAGCAATCTCGGAAGGCCTGATTGATCCTGCGCTGACCGTACAGCTCGGCATCCGCTCATCGGCCGAGCGTGACACCGCCGAGTACGTCAAGGATCGTGGCGGTCTGATCTATACCGCCCGCGATCTCCGCGGCCTGATCAATCGCCAGCAATTGGCAGCCGTCATCGACGAAGTGAAGACACGACTCCAAGATCAGCCGGTCTATCTGACGCTGGACATCGACTGCTTAGACCCAGCCTATGCGCCCGGCACCGGCACACCCGAACCCGGTGGCCTGACGTCGGCACAAGTCCTGACCCTACTCGAAGAATGGGTGGACCTGAGCTGGATCGGCATGGACCTGAGCGAAGTTTCTCCGCCCTACGACCATGCTCAATTGACCTCCAATGCCGCCGCTCACTTCGTCTGGACGTACCTCGCCGGACGGGTGCGCGGCTAACTCTCAGATCAACCGGAGAATGTGCGCAGAAAGGGACGGACCCGTTCCAACCCTTCCGCCAAGATGGCAGGGCTGTTGGCATAGCCGATGCGCACACAGCCTTCGAGTTCAAAGGCGCTGCCCGGCGTGAACATCACGCCGGTCTCGTTTAACAGGCGCACACAAAACTCCCGCGAAGGCAGATCAAACGCGTAATGCAGCAGTGTGGTCGTCCCGGCAGCCGGTCGTACCCAGGATATTGCCGGCTCTGACGCCACCCACTGATCGAGCACAGCGAGATTGGTGCGCACGATGTGACGACTGCGACTTAGAATCGCGTCCGCATTCTCAATCGCCATCGCGGCGAGAAAATCATCGACCATGCCGACACTGATCGTGCTGTAGTCACGATGCACTTCGGCAAGCTTCAGCACTTCGGGTGGCGCACACATCCAACCGAGGCGTAACCCCGCAAGCGAAAATGCCTTGGACATGGAGCCAATCGCGATGCCGCGCGGATAGACATCGACGATGGAGGGCGTGAGCGCATCGCCGACCTGCGTCGTGCCGCGATATACCTCGTCGCACAGCACGTACGCACCGACCTGATCGGCGATGGCGGCGATTGCTTCCAGCGTCGAGCGGTCCATGAGCGCACCGGTCGGATTGTTGGGATTGGTAAACGCGATGAGGCGAGTCTTCGGCGTCACCTGCGCACGCAGGGCATCCAAATTCAGCAGATAGCCATCGCGAAACTGCAACGGCAGACGGATCACGTCGGCACCGAGGCTTTCGGGTATCGAGTAGTGCTGCTGATACGTGGGCACCACGGTGATCACCTGATCACCCGGCCCGACCAAGGCCTGGTACACGAGGGCGTTGGCACCGATCGCACCGTGGGCGATGAGAATATCGGTCGCCCGGCGCTGGACGTACAACCGCGCGATGGCACTGCGCAGCCGCTCGGAACCTTCGATCGCACCGTAGGTGAGCTTCATGGGCAATAGCTGCTGCAAGACCTCGGCTGACGAACCCGATAGTTCGAGCAACTCCGACACCGTGAGCGACGCCACGCACGTCTCCGCCAGATTATGGCTGCATTGCGTCTCGAACTCGTTCATCCACTGTTCGACGGCGAATGGCGTAATGTTCATCTGACTTCCCCTGCGCGCCCTTCTGGGCGCTTGCTTCGCTGCGGCTGCACCGGTCGCGACGCATGGTAGCACCGCGGCCCTCGATCAAGCCTAGCGGCGACGATAGACTTGCTTGCCGGCAAACCAGGTCTCTAACACCTGCGTCTTCGCAATCTCATCGCCCTGCCTCTTGTCGCCGAGCGCGATAAAATCGCGATCCACGACCACAAAGTCGGCGCTCTTGCCGACGCTGATCGAGCCAACCTCTCCGTCTCGCCCCAACATGCGAGCCCCATTGATGGTGTAGGCATCGAGCGCATCGCGAATCGGGATGGTCTGAGCAGTCGACAAGACGGGCAGACCCGAAAGATGGCGGGTCACCGCCATGGACATGTTGACGAACGGCCGCGGGTCGCGGCTTGCCACCGGCGCATCGGAACCGGCCACGAGTACCGCACCGGCATCGCGACTGCTCCGGACCGGATACATCTGCTCCTCGAAATAAGCGTCGGGCGAGTGCTCACTCAAGAACGGAAAGACGGACGGATCATAGGCGGGGTCGTGCGATGCCCAAGAATAGGTGTACGCCAAGTACAGGTGATCCCGACCCATCCGTTGCACATCATCCGGATGCGCGAACTGAATGTGCGCCAGTGAATCGTGTGTGGTCGCATTCCCGTCCGCCGCTCGCGCTGCCTCGATCGCATCAATCGCGGTGCGCGTGCCGCGGTCACCGATGACGTGAATATGCAGATTGAATCCGGCCATATGCATGCGTCGCGCCCATTCCAACTCGACGCTGTACGGGTACTGCAGCACACCGCGCGAGCCTGGGCACCGTTCGTCAGCGGCATCCGCTTGCACATCACAGCCAGGCGCCGCATAGCCGGTCACGACCGCATGGCCCTGCGCATCACGGCCAAAACGCGGCGATCGATAGATCGACAACATCGCCGCATTGCCGTGCAGCGGTGGCTCGGCGAACGGATTACCCTCCACCTCGCCATCGGCAAACATTTTGACGAAATCCGCCCGAATCAGCGGGTGGTGGGCCAAGCGATCGCGTATCTCAACGGCACGCGCGACCATAAGGTCATAGTCCGGTGTGCCATCCGGCTTCAAAACATGCGCCGGATCGTGGTGCTGCGCCAGCGTCATATGCACAGACAATTTTCCGCGCCGCACCAACTCCTCGTAGATAGGCAGTGCCGAGGGTGAGAACGCAGCCTCAAGCGCCACCGTGATGCCGGCACGGTTCAGCGACTGCGGTACACGCTCGGCGACTTTCAGGACCTCGTCGACGTCATTGTCGTAGTGCGCATGCCGGTCACTAATCAAGCGGCGCGTGTCTTCATCGACCCGGCCGTCGGGCTCACCCGCGGCATCGACGCCGATGAACAGCGCGTGAGAGGCGAAAACCCCCGCCCGCGTCGCACGCGTAATGCCCACGGCGCTGCCCGATGCATCACGAGCCATGGCCAATGCGGTGCTGTTATAGGCGTTATGGTGCCCGTCATCTCCCAGCATCTCGATCGGGTGGGTATTGGAAATCGCATCGAGGGCGGCTCGCACCGTGGGGTACCGGGTGCTCGGCGTATTGCCGGAGGTGGCCGCCCATTGACGTAAGGAGAACCACGCGCCAGGTGGGAGGGGACGGTGGGCGAGACAGGCGCGCCCCACCGCGACGATCTCCTCGAGAGAGCGCGCTTGCGCACCCAAGTCGCACTCCCCCAAATCCACCACATCGATCGGATGGATGTGCGCGTCCACAAGGCCGGGGATGACCCGTCGATTGTGTAAGTCATGCTGGCGAGTCCGGGGGCCGCGCCAGTGATCGGCACCGGCCTCATCGCCCACGTATTGAATGACACCGTCACGTACGGCGAACGCCGTCGCTTCTTGTCGCTGTTCGGCGGTGTACACGCGCCCGTGCACATAGACATCATCGGCAGGCCGTTCGGCCCCGGCACCGGCCATCCAGATCAGTCCCAGCAGTCCGATCGCCCGCATTGGAATACTCCTGTCCCCTTTCTGGCGCTGACCTTATCATGGCGGTCATCGACGTAGAGTGAGAGTCATCTGCCATGTCACGAATCCTGAGACGGTTGACCTTGTTGTGGGCCCTCGTTGCCACCGCAGCAGTCGCTGCTGCGCCCGCAGATCTCGTCTATCGCCACGGCCACATCTATACCGCCGACGCGAACGACCGCGTCGTGCAAGCACTGGCCGTTCGCGCTGGGCGCATCGTGTACGTCGGTGATGATGCGGGTGTGGCCGAATTTGTCGGCAGGAAGACGACGGTCAAGGATCTGGCGGGAGGCTTTCTGATGCCGGGCCTCGTCGACGGGCATATGCACCCGATGGAAGGTGGTGTGCGCGCAATCGGCTGTAATCTGAAATACGACCCGTTGACGGTGGCGGAATTCCAGCATCGCCTGCAGCAATGTTTGGATGCCGACCGTCAGCACGAGCCCGATGGTTGGTTGGAAGCCACCAACTGGTTCCAGCAAGCGATGTTGCCCAGTGGCACGATTGCGCACAAAGCCATGCTCGAAGCACTGAAGACCCGTCGCCCCATCGTGATCCGCGATGCCTTCGGTCACACGGTGCTCGCAAATTCTCGGGCCATGGCAGCTGCCCACATCACGCGCGAGTCCGTGGATCCCCCGGGTGGGCGGATCAATCGTGACGCGACGGGTGAACCCAACGGTCTCCTAGAGGACAGCGCCCATGCGGTCTTCGAGAAACTCATCCCTGCCAAAACACCGGCTGAATACGAAGCCGCCGCGCGGGCCGCGTTGGCTGAAATGGCCGCCCAGGGTCTGACGACGGTGCTGGATGCCGACACACCTGAATACGCCATGCGCGCCTTTGCAGCGGTACAGAAACGCGGTGGACTCACCCTCCGCATGCACTTCGCACCGCAGATCGACATTGCCGATATGGAAAACCCCCAAGCGGCCGTACAACGCGTGATGGCGCTGCGCAAGCGCTTCGACGGCGGTCCGATCGGCATTCCCGCCGGCCTCACACTGCGCAACGCCAAGTTTTATATCGATGGCGTTATCTCAGGTCCGGCGTTCACCGGCGCGATGCTGGATCCGTATCTCGTCAATGCCGGCACCGCGGAAGCACCGCGCTGGGTAGCGGGTCCCAGCCGCGGACCTGAGCCCTATTTCGCCACCGTGCCGCTGGGCGACCTGCTCACTCGCCTCGGTAAAGCCGGCATTGATCCGCATTTACACGTCGATGGCGACCGCGCGGTGCGCACGGCCTTGGATGCCGTCGCGCTGATGCGTCAAACCATCGGAGCGCGCGATGTACGCGTTGCCTTTGCACATGACGAGATTGTCCATCCGGATGACTATCCGCGCTTCAAAGCACTCGGCGTGTATCCGGTGCTCTCCTTGCAATGGGGCAAGCCCGCACCCGATACGATCGACCAGTCGCGGGACTATTTTGGTCCGGCGCGATTTTCGATCCTGGAGCCGGCGGGCTTTCTGGCCCGCGCCGGTGCGCCGATTGCCTATGGCAGTGACTGGCCAGTCGATGCGTTGAACGAATGGTTTGCGCTCAAAGTCGGGGTGACGCGCGAAAACGATCCTTCGGCGGGCCCCGCGTATGCCGGACGACTCGGTGACGATCCGGGCCTCACGGCCGTGCAGGCGCTGCGCGCGATTACGATCATGGCCGCACGCCAACTGCATTGCGACGATGCGGTCGGTTCACTGGAAGTCGGCAAGATCGCTGACCTCGCGCTGCTGGACCGCGATCCCCTGTCGATCGACCCGCATGAGATTGCACATGTGCAGGTGCGTGAGACAGTGCTCGGAGGCAAGACCGTTTATCGGGCGCATTAAGGAGAGGGCGCGTAGAACCCCATAAAACGTCGGCGATCTTGATCAGGCGCCTGTTATGGGGTCGGTCTGCAACAGCGCAGCTTGACAATGGGGGCCGCGCTGTCGTCTGTCGAGCATCGACTCGCCGAATCTCTGGTCCGCGAAGACCGCCTGCGCAACGGTCGACAGGACGCGATAAAGCAGCAACCGCTGCAGGGCATGTTGTCTCTGCGGCCACGGTGCGCGCTCAGACGACCACTCAACGCGTCGCGTGGAGAGCCGAGGGTTAGCCGACGCGCGTCCGTCTTTGATCGAGCGTTGAGAGTCGTCGCAGGTAGGGTTTGACCCGACGACTGGGGTGAGGTCCTCATCTCAAAATCGGCCATCCACCCAATTGGAGCCACCGGAGGCCTGGCGGATGCTTCCGCTGTAGAGGTCGCAACCCGCGTCCTCGGGAGGCTTCCCATGTTGCGTCGACTTGGCGTCATTGCCGACGGCATCATCCTAGCGACCGGTCTGCTCATGACCGTGGCGGGACTGTTCGCCCTTCTGACTCACGCCTAATCGAGTCGGTTCGCCGGCCCAGGTTTGCGAGGCCCTCAGTGGGCCTTGATCTCCGCGGCTGCGATCTGTTGTAGACGTATCGCCAACTCTTTCGGGATACCGAGGTCGGCGGCTGCACCTTCCTCGCTACCCAGTGACGTCGGATCGCGCCCGGTCACGGCCGCGAAAATGACGAGCGCTTCAAGGTAGTAGCCTGCGACGCTCGCGTGATAGTGATCAATCGCCCATAAATCGACTTTCCCCGCATCGATGCCGTCGTAGGGATTCGTATCGGCGATCCCTTCATGAAAGGCACGGTTCCAAGCCGTGCCGGTAGGCACGACATCTCGAACCAGTGGCTCCGCCTTCTGAGCAGCGACGTAGCCTGCCCAAACGTCCTCCGCCATCGCCTCGACGGGACGACCGAACCAATGACCCTCGGCGACGTAGGTTTGATCGGCGCGTGTCCAGGTCGCATTCAAGTGGATACGAACGTGTGGGTTGCGCTGCGCGAACAGTTGCGCCAACAGTGGCGTGTAATGCAGCAGTGCGGTCGGATCACCGGGATGATCCCGATCCAACGTGCTGTAGGTGCTCATCACTACGTCGTCCCACGGGGCATCCAGTCGATCGCGACGATGATCGTAATGCTCATCAAAACCGACGCCGGGCACTGTCTCCAACGAAACAGCCGTCTCGATTCCGGCTTCTTCCGTGAATCGTTTAAAGATCGCCGGCACGCCGCCATAGCCACTGCCGTTCAGATCCTGCACAGACGCCGGTCGATACTGCTCGGCCGCCGAGACGGCGCCGTAGAAGAAACTATTCCCCACAAAAAGCACACGCACCGGTTCGCCGGCGTCAACCCTCAGGCTGCCCAAGGCCAGCATCAGCCCCAGCACCCCAGACCCGCGTCGCGTCATGCTTTGTGTCTCCCGAACTCGACTTAAGGTATCACGCACATTTGGCGTCCGGTGACGAAGCCCGGATAATGGCCGGGGGCGCGTGGGTGTCCGGGAGATCGCGGGTGGAGCAATTCGATATTTGCATCGTCGGCGGTGGCATAGCGGGCGCATCCGTCGCCTTCTACGCGGCACCCCATGCCCGCGTCCTGATCCTCGAGAGGGAAGCGCAGGTCGGATATCACAGCACCGGCCGCTCGGCGGCCGTGTACTCACCGCAGTACGGCAGCCTGCTCAACCGACGATTGACGGCCGCCGCCGGACCGTTTTTGCGGCAGCCTACGCCGGGGTTCGCCGCGACGCGTCTCTTGTCACCGCGTGGTTTTCTGACCATGGGTCACGACGCGGAGCTTGAGGCACGCGAGGATGCGCTACGCGAGGCGGCCGCGACCGGCGAGACCCTGATCCCGCTCACGCCGGGGGAAGTTCGGGCACGCATTCCATTTCTGAAACCGGATGCGGTGTCTTGGGGACTTCTGGATATGAGCGCGGAAGACATGGACGTCGAGGCCATGCTGCAAGGTTACTTGCGCGGTGCGCGTCAGCACGGCGCCGTGGTGCGCACGCAGACAGGCGTAGACGCGATCAGTCGCGACGGCGCCGGCTGGCGGCTGCAAGGCGAGCAACTCGACGTACGCGCTGCGGTGATCGTGAATGCGGCGGGAGCATGGGCCGATAAACTCGGGGCTCTGGCGGGCGCCGGCCCCTTGGGCGTGGTGCCACACCGCCGCACTGCCTTCGTATGCGATGTGCCGGCCGGCACGAATCTCACCCAATGCCCGATGACCGTGTGGGGTCATGAGTCGTTTTACTTCAAGCCCGAAGCCGGACGCCTGTTGGGCTCGCTTGCCGAGGAAAACCCCACCCACGCCGGCGACCCTCAGCCCGATGATCTGGATGTGGCGATTGCCGTTGACCGCATTGAGCAGGTCATCGACTTTGAAATCAAAAAACTGCTGCGCGCGTGGACGGGTCTGCGCAGCTTTGTGTCAGACCGGGATCCGGTATCGGGCTTTGACGCCAACCTGCCCGGCTTTTACTGGCATTGCGCGCTGGGTGGTTACGGAATTCAGACGAGCCCGGCACTCGGTCTTTTTGCCGCCCACACCCTCCTCGGACGCGCCTTGCCCGACACACTGACTACCGCCGGTATTCAAACAGCGCATCTGTCGCCCACGCGACTGGGAGTTCACTCGTGACAGATCTGTGGACGATTGGTCTGGCGGCGGGCCTTGGCTGGTATCTGGCCCGGGCCGCCTTGTGCGCCGTTGCGGCCACTCAAGAGGCGATTCAGGCCCAGCGGCCGACGGGCCTGACGCTGCAGGTCATCGCGCTGGGCACTAGCGCGGTGGTGCTGCTGGGATTGACACTCTGGATAGGCGATGTCGGCCGACTTCCCGGCGACGGCGGGACGCGACTCACGGTTGCGCTCGCCGCCTGCATCATGGCCTTAGGCGCAATGCTGAACGGGGGCTGTTACCTCGGCAGCATCATGTATCTGGGGCGCGGCAAGGCTAATTTCCTGTTTTCGCTCCTCGGCATCGTACTCGCCGTGCGGGTTGACCTCCCGGGCGCTTGGGGAATCGCCTCGCATCCATCCCTTCGGCCACAACCCGGCAATTCGGTGCTCGGCGTGGCGACGTTAGGCTTCACGGTCATCGTCCTCTTGGCGGTGCGCACGCTGCGCCGCACGCATGGTGTGAGCTTGGATGCTCGCATGGGGGCGACGTTGTTCGCGGGCGTGCTCGCCGGCACCCTCATGCTCCACTCACCTGGCTGGGGCTATGCCGCCGTGCTCAATGCGGTCGGTCGCTGGGGCATCGCCCCGTTTGACGCCACGCTCGTGGCGCCGGCCGCCGCACTCTTCCTCGGCGCCGTTGCCAGCTGCATCGCGGCCGGCACGTGGGCGCCGGCGGCGCCCACCTGGATGGGCGCCGCACGCTGCCTCACCGGTGGCTTTGTGATGGAAAGCGCCGCGCACTGCATCCCGGGCGGCAACGACGTCCTGTTGCTGTGGGTCATGCCGGGACTCGGTGGTTATGGGCTATTGGCCTACAGCCTGCTGCTGTCCACCATGCTGCTCATCTGGCGCCTGTTCGGACAGCGCGCGCAACATGTCTGAGTCAGCGTAGCCCGTCGAGGGTCTCCAGCAGGGCGTCGACTTCAGCCGCCGTGTTGTAATGCGCAAGGCCGAAGCGCACCACTCCCGAGTCCCACACGCCCAGACGCATCGCCGCTTCCATCGCATAGAAGGATCCGGCCCAGACATACTGATTGCGTGCCGCAAAACGCTCGGCGACCGCCTGCGGAGCGACATTGCGCACGGAAAAACTAAAGGTCGGCACGCGATCGTGCACCTGCGCGGGATCCGTGATGCCATGCACGGTGACATGCGGCAGTGCCGCCACACCGGCGAGAAAACGGCACGAGAGTGCCGTCTCATGCACGGTCGCAGCGGCGAAGCCCGCCACCATCCTGTCGCGCAGGGAACTGCCCACAGCGGCGCCGCCCATCTGCTCACCGAGCCAAGCCACATGCTCAAAACAGCCATAGGTCCCGAGCTGCGCCTCGAATGACGGCGTGCCCGGCGCATGCCGGTGCGGCATGGTCATCGGCGAGGGGCGCACCTTGAGCGGCGGGACGAGTGCATCGGCAAAGTCGCGACGCACGTACATCACGCCCGCATGGGGACCAAAGTACTTGTACGGTGAGGTGGACAGGATGTCGCAGCCGATCGCACGAGCATCCAAGGCCATATGCGCGGCCGACTGCACCGCATCGACCACGGTCATCGCACCGACCGCACGACCGGCGCTCACGATCGCCTGCACATCGTTGATGGTGCCGAGGAAATTCGAGGCGTGATTGCACGCGATCAGGCGGGTTCTGGCATCCACCAACGTGCCGAGCGTATCGTAGCGATAGCGAAACGTGAGCGGATCAAAGTCCAGAAAGCGGACGTCGACACCCCGTTCAGCCGCCGCCAACATCCAAGGTCCGATATTGGAATCATGGTCCATGCGCGTGACCAGAATGTTGTCACCGGGCTGCCAAGTTCGCGCCATCATGCGCGAGAAATGAAACACGAGGCTCGTCGTGTTGAGGCCAAAAACCACCTCATCAGCATCCGCATTAAAAAATTCCGCAGCCGCCGCATGCACCCGCGTCATCCAGTCATCGGTCGCCCGAGAGGTCCGGAAAACGCCGCCTTCATTTGCGCAATGGTCGACCATGGCCTCCCGCATGCGCTCGATCGTGCGACCGCAGACCTGCGTACCGCCCGGGGCGTCGGCGTAGAGGCGCGCTACACCCTCGTCGACAAGGGCAAGGGCCGGGAAAGCGGCGCGTACGGTGTCATCGTGCCAGGCGGTCATGCGAGTCTCCTGCAGGTGAGGACCCCATCATACGCGATGGCGATTACGGCGCTCTTCGGGCGCGCTACACTCACAGCCCCCTGTCATCCGCTTCGGAGCCTCCCATGTCCCTCAGCCTTTACGATGCCTCGATTCCCGCCTTTAAGCTCACGCTGACCAACCTGTCCGCCATTCTGGACAAGGCAATCGCACACGCAGGCACCAAGAATCTCGATTCCGCCGTCGTTGCCGGCACGCGGCTCGTGATGGATATGTTCCCGCTAACCAAGCAGGTTCAGATCGCATGCGACACCGCCAAAGGTGCAGCCGCTCGCCTTTCGGGCGTGGAAGCACCCAAGCACGACGACAACGAGACGACGCTCGAGGAACTGAAGGCACGCATCCAGAAGACGCTCGACTTCATCGACTCGGTCCCGGCAGACGCCATCGCGGCCGCCGACGATAAGGCGATCGAGATCGTCTACCCGTCGATCACGCTGCGCTTCATCGGCCGCGACTACTTGACCAAGTTCGCGCTTCCGAACATCTATTTCCACGTCACCACGGCGTACGCGATCCTGCGCGCGAATGGCGTGGCGATCGGTAAGGGCGACTACCTCGGCGCCATTCAGTAAGGCCACTGTCGAACGGCCGTGACGATCAAGACCAACCAAGCCAGCGAGGTCGGCGAATACGACGAGCCGATGCTGCTGTTGCTGCAATTGCTCTGGGGGGATGGCTTTCTGTCCCCCGGGGGCGCAGCGGAAGTCGCCGAACTCCTCGAGGGCAGCGACATCACCGGCTGCCGCGTGCTGGATATCGGCGCTGCACTCGGTGCGGTCGATGAGCTCTTGGTCACGCAACACGGCGCCGGACACGTCACCGGCATCGACATTGATCCGGTCATGCTGAACCGGATGGACGAGCGCATTACGCGCGCCGGACTGCGCGACCGGATCACGCCCACGCTCGTCGAACCGGGTCCACTCCCCTTTGCGGATGCGACCTTCGACGTCGTTTTCTCCAAAGACTCGATCGTGCAGATTCCGGACAAGCCGTCGTTCTTCGCCGAAGTACATCGCGTGCTACGGCCCGGTGGACGTTTCATCGCGAGCGACTGGCTGCGCGGTGGCGCGGGAGACTATTCCGCGCAGATGCTGGAGTACTTTCGACTCGAGGGCATCACCTACAACATGGCGACGCTGGATGAGACGGCGAGCGTGTTGCGCGAGGTCGGCTTCGCTGATGTCGACGTGCGCGATCGCAACGCCTGGTATCTGCCCATCGCCCAAGCAGAAGCCTCTGCGTTAGCGGGCCCGATGCGCGATACGCTCATCGATCGGATCGGCTTGGAGCGTACCGAGCATTTCATCGTCAACTGGCAACAACTCGAACTCGTGGTCCGTCGCGGCGAGTTAAGACCGGGTCATATCAAGGCCATCAAGGCTCCTTAAGGACACCATGCAAACCCCCACTACCCTCATTGATCGCGATGACTGTGTACTCGTGATCGTCGACTGTCAGGAAGGCTTCCTGAAAAAGCTCGAGCCACAACGCCGTGACTTCGTCCTCGCAACCATGGACTTCGTCATCAACGTGGCGACCCGTCTGAGTATTCCAAGCATCGTCAGCGTCGAGGAGCCGAGCAAACATGGCCAGACCGTGACGTCACTCATGGCCTCACTGCCGCCGGACACCGTCGAATATCCCAAGACCGCGTTCAGCGTCACCGACGAACCGGCAATCGCGCAGGCGTTGCTCGCCCAGCCGCGGCGCACGGCTGTGCTGATTGGTCTTGAGACCGATGTGTGTGTGCTGCAGTCCGCACTCGGACTTGCCCATCTCGGGTTCCGAGCGGTGATCGTGGCTGATGCCACCGCCTCGCCGACGCCCGAGCACGCATTCGGGCTGGACCGTGCGCGGGCGTTTGGCATTGAAGTAGTTCGGGTGAAGGGGCTATGTTACGAGTGGGCGCGCAATACCCAGACAGCTGATGCGCTGTTTGGCGCCGGCGGCTTGCGCCCACCCGCCAGCGTCGTACTCTGACGGGACGCGTCTTGCGAGGTCACCCGTGAAACTCTTGCGTTATGGACCTGTAGGACACGAACGTCCGGGCATCTTGGATGCGGCAGGGGTGCTGCGTGATCTGAGTGCCCACCTCACGGATCTCGATGCCGCTGCGCTCTCGCCGCAGCGCCTCGACGCGCTGCGGGCACTCGATATCGACGCATTACCCCCGGTCGAAGGCAACCCGAGAATCGGTGTGCCGTTCACCGGTACGCGACAATTCATCGCAGTGGGCCTGAATTACGTCGACCACGCAGCAGAAGCCGGCATGCGGGTCCCCAAAGAACCGATCCTCTTCACGAAGGCGGTGTCCTGTTTGCAAGGGCCGAACGACCCGGTGCGTCGCCCGCGGCACTCGCAGAAGATGGATTGGGAAGTAGAACTGGGCATCGTGATCGGTCAGTACACGCATTACGTGGAACCGGATGAGGCCCTGTCGCACGTCGCCGGTTATGTGATCGTGGATGATGTATCCGAGCGCGAGTTCCAGACCGAGCGCGGCGGCACCTGGGACAAGGGCAAGGGCTGTGCGACCTTCGGCCCGGTGGGCCCATGGTTGGTCACGCCGGATGAGATCACCGACGTGCAGTCGCTCGATCTGTGGCTGGATGTGAATGGTCAGCGCATGCAGACCGGCCAGACGTCGAACATGATTTTCAACTGCGCCACGCTCGTCAGTTACATCAGCCAGTTCATGCAGCTACTGCCCGGTGACATCATCACCACCGGCACGCCCCCGGGCGTTGGGATGGCGAAAACGCCGCCGCGTTTTTTGCGTGAACAGGACGTGGTGGAGCTTGGCATTGCCGGCTTAGGTCAGCAGAGACACACCGTGATCGCCTGGGACGATCCGGCTTAAAAAACCACCACGGTGATCGTCGCGAGGATATGGGAAGCATGACGTTCGAAGAATTCACACCCGGCCGCGTCATTGATGCTGGCTCCGCGGAAGTCACCGAAGAGGCGTTGATCGAGTTTGCACGTCAATGGGATCCTCAGCCGTTCCACGTCGACCGAGCCGCCGCCGAAGCCTCCCGCTGGAACGGCCTGATCGCCTCGGGTTGGCATACCTGCGCGATCGCGATGCGACTCGCCGTCGACAACGTGTTAAACGGCTCCAATGCGAGTGCCTCACCGGGCATCGACGAACTGCGTTGGCTCGCACCCGTGCGGGCGGGTGACATCCTGCACCTGACCTTGCACGTGTTGGAGACTCGGGTCTCGTCCAAGGGCGAGTACGGGATCGTGCGATGGCGCTGGGAAGTCCATACCCAGCACGGCACGCAGGTGATGACGCTCTTGGCGAGCAGTCTCTTCAACTTAAGCCGACCGGCGGCCTAGGACGCCTTCGCGACGGGATAGGCCTCGAGGATCTCCAGCGCTGGCGCCGTGACGAGAGGCCGGATTTCGTCGAGCGAGCCCTCCAGCCAGCGTTCGTAGTCGTCCGGCTCGATCGCCACCACCGAACGCTTGTCCTGCGCATCGGCCGGAAAATTCGGATCGGGCTTGTGCATGCGCCGCATCAGCGGATGCGCGTCGGCGTTCACCGTGAGCATCGTGTAACTCTCGATGAGTTCACCGGTGGCGCGGTTGAGCCACGCATTCCACAACCCGGCCAAGGCCCAGGGCGTCCCATCCCGGCGCTCGAAACGCCACCACACGTTGCGGCCCGTCTCCCAACACGGCTCGTCGAAGGCATCCGCCGGGATCAGGCACCGCTGTCCACGCAGCCACGGCTGGCGATAGGAGGGTTTGTCGAGCAACTCCTCGAAACGCGCGTTGTAGGTCGCAAAGCGCACGTCCGGATCGCGCGCGAACGAGGGGATCAACCCCCATCGGCCGATCAGGCACTCCAGTCCAGCCGCTGTGCGCTGCGGACGCAGAAACACGCCTGGCGCACGCGGATACATGGACGCGCCGTGCCAACCGCCCGCCGGCACCACGTGGAAGTGGCGCTCGAGGGCGCGCTCGTCGGGGCTTAAGTATTTGGTGCACATGGGCCGGTCTCCAGACGCCTTTTTAGAGCAAACCCGTCACCACTGCACCTGCAACGGCCACTCGACGGTTGGCGCCCGCGGGTCGTGATGGGGGCAGTTTTGCGCGTCGACCTCTTGCCGACGGCTCCCGCGTCATCCAACATCACCGCCATGGAAACGACACCCGACAACTCACCTGAAAATCCCACACCCAACCCCGAGCCGGTACGCTGCTACTGCGGCCTGCAGGTCGCCTATGAAGAGTGCTGCGGCCGTTGGCACACCGGTCCTGAGCGACTCATGGCGCCGGATGCCGAAAAGCTGATGCGCTCGCGCTACAGCGCGTTCGTGCTGGGCCTCGGTGACTATTTAATGGATACCTGGGATCCGTCGACCCGGCCGGCGACGCTGGATCTCAACGAGCCGCGTATCCGTTGGTTACGCTTGGATGTGCGTGGCGTCGATCAGATCGACGAGAATCGCGCCACGGTGGACTTCGTCGCCTTCAGTCAGCAGCGCGGCCGGCGCATGCGACTGCACGAGATCAGCCGCTTTGAGCGCAAAGACGGCAAGTGGTTCTACCTCGATCCGCTGAGCATCAAGTTCAACTGAGCATCGATCGCGTGGATCGAGGGCGAACGTGCCCTCGATCCACGTCGCGCGCTCAGCGTGCGGCCGCTTGCGCGTCTTTGGGCGTCAAGGCGGGGGGCAGGCCACCCCACTGCGCCAACACGTAGTTCGCCAGCGCTGCGCGCTCCGCATCGCTGTAGCCTTGACCGAACGCCGGCATGGCCATGTCCGTCCCCATGCCGTGTGGCGAGCCTTCTGCGAGTACCTTGAGCAGATTTGTGCCCTCTGGATCACGGACCGTGCTCGCGCCCGTCAGATCTGCATACGCCGGCGCAGTGCTCGTTGGCGTCAGCGCATGACAACCGGCACAGGCGCCGGCATAGAGCGACCCGCCCAGCGACTGGGCATTCGCCACGCTCTGAGGCGCGGGTTGCGCGACAACCTCACCTGTGCGGCCGGCCAGCAAGTAGTCGACCAGCGCTGCGCGATCGTCCGGCGTGAGTTGAGCGGTGCTATACAGAACCACTTCCTTCATCGGCCCCACCGTACTGCCGTGACCCGGGGCATGACCGGTCGCCAGATAGCGATCGAGGTCCCCAGCACGCCAGTGGGCCAGACCCTTGGGCGTGATGTCGTACGCCTTCCAGCCGCGCGTGATCGCGCCCTGATAGGTATGGCGCGGTGCCGGCGCGTAAGCAAGGTTTCGCGGCGTGTGGCACTCGCCGCAATGTCCAAGCGCGTTGGCAAGATACGCACCTCGATTCCACGCAAGGTCATGATCTGCCTGTGCGCGGTAGCCCACCGCCGGCTGATAGAACGTGTTCCACAGTCCGATCAGGCGGCGCTGCGAGAAAGGCCAGACGAGGGTAGTCGCGGGGACCTCGCGACGCACGGCCGGCAGACTCATCAGGTAGGCGCGAATCGCGAGCACGTCGTTGCGGGCCAATCCCGCATAACTCGTATATGGATGTGCCGGGTAGAGATGTCGACCGCCGGGAGCGACACCGGCTCGGACCGCATCGACGAACTCGTCCTCACTCCACGCGCCGATTCCGGTCTCCTGATCCGCGGTGAGGTTGCTCGAATAGATCGTACCGATCGGCAGATCAAACGCCACGCCTCCCGAGTAGTCCTCGGCGCCCGCTCCGGTATGGCAAGCCATACAGTCGGCGGCCGCGGCGAGATAGCGCCCGCGCTCAAGCGGGGTGCCCGTGAGTTCGAGCGGCCCGTCCGCAGCGCCGTGGTCAAGGCGCGCCGTTTGGTCATGGCGATGTACCGTGAGTCCCAGCGCGAGCGCGAGGGTTACCAAAACCAGCAGCAGAAGTTTCAGCTTGCGCATGTCAGATCACCACCTGCTTCGAGGCCGACGCTGCCACCGCCAGTGTGGCGTGTGCGATCGGCAGACGACGGACGCGTACGCCGGTCGCAGCGAACACGGCGTTTGCGAGCGCCGGTGGCGCGATGGCCGTCGGCGGCTCACCGATACCCGTGGGCGAGGCCGTGCTCGGCACCATGTAACCCTCGATGGTCGGCGTCTCGTTGAGACGCAGCACGCGGTAGTCGTGAAAGTTGCTCTGCTCGATGCGACCGTCGCGCACCGTCGCATCGCCCCACAGCGCCGCGGAGAGCCCGAACACAAGACCGCCCTGCAACTGCGCTTCTACCGTGTTGGGATTGACCACCTGACCGCAGTCGGCGACGACGACGGCGCGGCGCAGACGCACATCCCCCTGCGCGGTCACGCCGACCTCGACCACCGCACAGATCAATGTGCCCATGGAGGTCCCGAGCGCCACACCGCGCCCGAGACGCAGTCCGTCGATCTTCTCAAGCGGTCGCTCCCAGCCGAACTTGGTAGCGGCGAGGTCTAAGACGGCGCGCGCCCGGGGGTTGTCGCTGAGCAGCGCGCGGCGATAGGCCACCGGATCTTGACCGGCGGCATGCGCGAGCTCATCGATGAAGCTTTCCACCGGAAACAGGTTGTGCGCAGCGCCCACGCCCCGCCACCAGCCGATCTTGACCGACTTCGGCAGATCATGGCGGCACCACTCGACCTTGAGGGCCGGGATGGCATACGGCGGCTCGACGGCGCCGTCGATGGTGTCGGGATCAAGACCATCCTTGGGCATGTCGTTCGGAGCGAACCGACTGAGCACGGAGTCGCCCGTCACGCGATGCGCCCAGGTCACCGGATGGCCCTTGGCATCGACGGTGGCCACGAGATGATCGTGGTAGGGCGGCCGGAAAAAGTCGCGGGCGATGTCCTGCTCACGCGACCAGACGAGCTTGACCGGGTAGTTCACACGCTGGGCGATCGCAATCGCCTGCTGCACGGAATCCGTCTCCAGTCGTCGGCCGAAGCCGCCACCGATATACTGGTTGTGTACGGTGATTTTTTCAGGCGCAAGGCCGGTCAATCTGGCCGCCGCTGCGACGACGAGCGTCGGCACCTGCGTGCCGACCCAGATTTCGCAGCCGTCCTTGCGGACTGACACCACGGTATTGAGCGGTTCCATGGTCGCGTGCGCGAGCATCGCCGACTGATACATCGCCGCAATCTGCTTGCTGCCCGGCTTCGTACCGGCACCGGTTTCTTTACCGACGATTGCGTGGCCCGTCCGAGACACTTCTGCCAACTCTGCGACGATCTGCGGACTGGAGATCTGGGCATTCGCACCGTTGTCCCAACGCACTTTGAGCGCCGCCACGGCCTTCTGTGCCGTCCAGTAGTCGCCGGCCGTGACCGCCACGGCATCCTCGAGGACCACGATATCGACGACCCCACGGACGCTGCGTGCGGCGCGATCGTCGACATGAGCCACCTTGCCGCCCACCACCGGTGAGAGCGCAACCGCCGCCACCTTCATCCCCGGCACGTGGACGTCGATGCCGAAGGTCGCAGATCCATCGGTCTTCGCGGGTGTGTCGATGCGCTGCAACGACTTGCCAATCAAGCGGTATGTCTTGGCCGAGAGCAACACCGGCGCCGTCGGCACCGGCTGACGGGCAGCGTCCGCGGCCACGGCACCAAAGCCTAACGAGCGGTGCGAGGCATCGTGATGGATGACGCCGCGCTCCACGCGGCATTGCTCGACCGGCACGTTCCAGCGCTTGGCGGCCGCCGCTACCAGCATCGTGCGCGCCACAGCACCTGCCTGTCGCAGCAGTTCCCAACACGCGCGGATCGTGTTGGAGCCACCGGTGATTTCACCGCCTTGGATTTCGAGTCCGTAGAGATCATCGCTGGGCGGCGCGTGTTCCAGTTTGACCTGGTCGAGATCCACACCGAGTTCTTCGGCAAGCAACGTCGCCTGCCCGGTATACGACCCTTGCCCCATCTCGACCTGCGGCATCACGAGGCGAATGCTGCCGTCACTGCCGATGCGGATAAAGGCGTTCGGCGCGAAAGCCGGGTTGCCATCGGCGCGTGCCAAGGCCGCATCACCCGGTTGCGGGGTAGGTTTCGCAAATGCGAGGGCCTTAGAGCCCGTAATCCACGTAAATCCAATGACGAGACTGCCACCAGCCTTCAGAAGGGCCCGTCGTCCACCGTCTACCGGTGTCGACTCGGATCCCGGGATGTTCACATCGCGCTTCATACACCCTCCCCCACAGACTACCGCCCATCCGACTGACCGCACCGGCCGCGCTTGGGCAGACTCGCGTACGCCCATCTTAACCTGATCATCCGCCGCATCGGACTAGCGATGACCCCCCGCGTGATCGAGCGGCACCCGCCCCACCCGCTTCACCGTCCGCAGCGCGATGGAGGACTGGATGTCGCGCACTCCGGGTAAGGCCACGAGCCGTTTTAAGACGACCGTACCGAGACTATCGAGGTCCGTTGCGAGGACGGTGAGGAGAAAATCAAAGTTGCCGGTGGTGGCGTGACAACTGACCACATCGTCAATGCTCTCCACCGCCTGCATGAACCGGGTCATCGTGTCGTCAACATGGCGCTCCAGCTTGACCTGTACGAAGGCCGTCACGCGCAAGCCGACGGCTGCAGGATCCAAGACCGCCGTGTAACCGCGGATCACGCCGGTATCTTCCAAGTGCCGAATCCGGCGTAGGCACGGGGTGTGGGTGAGCCCCACTCTTTCTGCGATGTCGACCACCGACTGGCGACCGTCCCGCTGCAGCTCCGCCAGGATGCGCACATCCGTCTTGTCGAGCGACATAGTGATTTTCACTTTCATTCAACACTTTCGGAGTGATTATTTAACCTTAAAACCCATTCAGACGCCTACTTTTAGCGATCTCGCCTCCGCTACCGTACCTACTATCTCGGTGAGAAGACGCCGCAGGACGATTAAAGGGGCGACGATGGCCGCGAACCTGATTAGACGCATCAACACCCCCGGCTTCGTAACCGAACCGGATACGCGCATCGACTGGCGTGCCGTCGTTCGCAACGTGCTCATTTCGCGTGCGCTGGACGATCTCGAAGAGTCCAAGCTGCACCCGAACCGTCAGGTGCTCTACCAATTCTCCGCGCGCGGTCATGACGTCACCCAGTCGTTGCTCGGCACCGCCCTAACTGGCGCGCGCGATGCCGTCGTCGCTTACTACCGCTGCCGACCCTTGGTGCTCTCGCTCGGCTTGTCCGTCGCCGACGCACTGGCGGGCACAATGATGCGCGCCGGTAGCGTCACCGAGGGTCGGGACATCGGCGTGATGTTCAACCTACCGCGTCGTGACGGCGTGTGCGTTCTACCGAGTGCCGGTGGCGTCGGCTCGCAATACACCCCGGCCATTGGTTGGGCGCAGGGTCTTGTTTACCGCGCGCAAGTGCTGGGCGATACGGCTGCCGTAGGCGCCATCGCCGTGGCCACCGGCGGTGAGGCCTCGACCGCCTCGAATGGATTTTGGTCGGCGCTCAATATCGCGACGACGCAACGACTGCCGATGCTGTTTTACATCGAAGACAACGGCTACGGCATTTCGGTACCGTCGACCGTGCAAACGCCGGGCGGTGATATCGCCACGAACCTCGAGGGTTTTACGGGCCTTGCGGTCTACCGCGCCCAAGGTGAGGACTGCGCGCGTGCCCTAGACGCCATTCAGTCGGCCGTGGCGCATGTGCGCTCAGGCGAAGGGCCTGCACTCCTGCGTCTGCGCGTACCGCGCCTGTCCGGTCATTCGGGCCAGGACACGCAAACCTACAAGAGTCCCGATGAGATCGCGGCCGAGCAGGCGCGCGATCCTTTGCAGGCTCTGCGGCACTGGTTAGTACCCCACACGCTCACACCCGCCCAGTGGAGCGCTCTGCAGACGGAGGCCACCGCCTGTGTGGACGCGGCGCTCACGCAGGTGAGCGAACGGCCCGACCCGCGCGCCGCGGACGTCACACGAGCCGTCTTTACCCCGACCGATGCCGATGGCCAACCGCAGTGGCAACAGCAAGGCGGACTTCACCCGGAAGGCGTCGTCCTGCCGGCCGGTGAGCCGACACCGCGACCCAGTGGTGCGCGCATCAACATGGTGACGGCCATCCGCCGCACGCTTGAGGGCGAGCTCGCCGCCAATCCCCGCATGCTCGTGTACGGTGAGGACGTGGGCCGCAAAGGCGGCGTCCATGCCGTCACGCAAGGCCTGCAGCAGCGCTTCGGCGCGCAACGTGTCGCCGACACCAGCCTCAACGAAGAAGGCATCATCGGACGCGCCATCGGCCTTGCGGCAGCCGGTCTACTGCCGGTTGCCGAGATCCAGTTCCGTAAGTACGCGGACCCCGCCGCCGAGCAACTGCATGATATCGGCACGCTGCGCTGGCGCACCGCCAACCGCTTTGCCGCACCGGTTGTGGTGCGCATGCCGGGCGGCTATTTCAAATGCGGTGATCCGTGGCACAGCCAGTCGAACGAGGTGCAGTTCGTGCACGCCATCGGCTGGCAGGTGGCGATGCCGTCCAATGCCGAAGATGCCGTGGGCCTGCTGCGCAGTGCTCTGCGCTCCAATGAGCCGACCATCTTCTTCGAACACCGCGCGATGCTCGACGCCGCGTGGGCCCGCCGTCCCTATCCAGGCGACGACTATGTCATCCCCTTCGGCCACGGCAAGTTGATCCGCGAGGGCCAACGAGCCACGGTGGTGACCTGGGGGGCGATGACCGAGCGTTGCCAACGGGCAGTCGAGTCCGAGGGCTTGGATGTCGACCTGATCGACTTACGCACCGTCTCGCCGTGGGATCGCGAACTCGTCCTGTGCTCCGTGCGCAAGACCGGTCGGTGTCTGATCGTGCATGAAGACAATCTGACGGCCGGATTCGGTGCGGAGATCACGGCGGTGCTCGCGCGTGAGGCGTTCTACTCACTCGATGCGCCGATCGAGCGACTCACCATGCCCGATATTCCCAGTCCTCACAGCCCCGTCTTGCTCGAGGCTGCCCTACCGGACGTGCCGCAGATCGCTGACCGCATCCGTCAGCTCATTGAGGCCTGAGCATGGCGACCACCACCGACATCCGCGTGCCGGACGATCTGACCGAAGGAACCCGTGCACAGGTGTTGCGCTGGTTTAAGGCGCCCGGCGATACCGTCCGGCAAGACGAACCGCTGTTGGAACTCGAAACCGACAAGGTCACGGTTGAAGTTGCGGCGCCGTGCGACGGAACGCTCGTGGAAATACTGTGTGCGCCGCAGGCACAGTGTCCGGCAGGCACCGTGGTCGGGCGCCTCGCCTCCTCCACCAGCGGCGAGCCGGTGGCGATGGCTGCAAAGGCCGCTGCGCCATCCACTCATCACACGCCCCGTCTCGGTCGCCGCGACCCCCAAACCCTGCTCAGTCCAGCGGTGCGCGGTCTCATCCACGAGCATCACCTCGATCCTGCCCTCATCGTCGGCAGCGGACGCGATGGCCGTCTCACGGCTGCTGATGTGAAGACGTATCTTGCGAGCCGACCGGCCGTGCCATCGCCACCGCCCGTCGCACAGCAGCCCATAGCTTCGCAGCCTGTCGCGCCGTCCATGACCACGCCGTCCAACGGCGACGGCTCACAGCGAGTCCCGCATTCCGCGGTGCGGCGACGCATTGCGCAACGGATGGTGGAGAGTCTGCTGCACACCGCGCCGCACGTGACCTCGGTGTTCGAGGCCGACCTCGGTGCTGTACTCGCCCACCGTGCGCGCCACCGCGCCGCGCTCGAACGTCGCGGCATTCAACTGACACTCACCGCCTACTTCGCAAAAGCCTGCGTGGCGGCCGTGCAGGTGGTACCGGAAACCAATGCACGTTGGCATGACGATGGCCTTGAACTCTTCGACCATCTCGAGCTTGGGATTGCGACCGCGCTTGAGGACGGATCGTTGGTCGTGCCGGTCTTACGCCGTGTCGAGCAATACACCGTGCTGGCCATCGCCGAGCAGCTCACCGAACTCACGCGGCGAGCGCGCGCCGGTGAATTGACGCGTGCCGATGTGTCGCCGGGCACCTTCACGCTCTCCAATTACGGCGTCAGCGGCAGCCTCGTCGCCACGCCAGTCATCATCAACCAACCGCAAAGCGCGATTCTCGGGATCGGCAAATTGGAAAAACGGGTCGTGGTGCTCGACCATGACGGCCAAGACACGATCGCGATCCGCCCGCGCTGCTATGTGGCACTCACGATCGACCATCGTGTGATGGATGGTCAGCACGCGAACCGTTTTCTGGCGCGCTTCACCGAAGCCCTGCAGCACCCCGAGTAGGCATCCGCGCAGCAATCAGCCTTAGAGGGCCACGACCGCGTTCGCCTCCACGACGGTCAGAGTGGCCACATTCACAATGCGCCGCACCGTGGTGGATGGCGTCAAGATGTGAGCAGCGCCATTGCAGCCGAGCAGAATCGGACCGATCGCCACACCATTACCCGCCGCTGTCTTCAACAGGTTGTAGGCGATGTTGGCGGCATCGATGTTCGGCATCACGAGCAGATTCGCGCTACCGGACAGCGTCGAGTCGGGCATGGTGGCGCGGCGCACCGTCTCATCGAGTGCGCAGTCACCGTGCATCTCACCGTCGATTTCAAGGCTGGGGTCGCGTGCCTGCACCAGCGCCAGCACCTCGCGCATCTTCAACGCCGACGGTGAGGCACTGCTACCGAAATTGGAGTGCGAGAGCAGCGCGACTTTCGGCACGATGCCGAAACGACGAATTTCGGTGGCCGCCATCAGCGTGATCTCGGCCAACTCATCCGCGGTCGGATCCGTATTGACGTGGGTATCGACGATGAACATCTGCCGTCCGGGCAAGATCAGTGCATTCATCGCCGCATACGCGCGCACACCGGGCTTCTTGCCGATCACCGCATCGATATAGCGCAGATGCCGGTGGGTATTGGGCAGCGTACCGCACACCAATCCATCGACTTCCTTCTTGCGCAGCAACATCGCGGCGATCAAGGTGCCACGACGCCGCATCTCGATCTTGGCGTACTGTTGCGTCACGCCTTCGCGCTTCATGAGATCGAAGTACGCCATCCAATATTCCCGGAAGCGGGGATCGTGGTTGGTGTCGACGATATCGATCTTCTCGAGCAACTGCGCGTTCAAGCCCAGCTGCTCGACGCGATGCCGGATCACTTCCGTACGCCCGACCAGCACCGGACGTGCGATCTGCTCATCGACGAGAATCTGTGCGGCCTGCAGGACCCGTCGGTCCTCGCCTTCTGCGAACGCAATACGCTTGCGCGCCGGTTCGATGCGCCGCGCGATCACGAACAGCGACTTCATCAGGGATTCGCTTTGGTAGACGAACTCCTGCAAACGATGGCGATAGGCCTCAAAGTCGATGATCGGAACTTTCGCGACACCTGAGTCCATCGCCGCCTGCGCGACGGCGGGCGCAATGCTCGTCATCAGGCGAGGGTCGAAGGGTTTAGGGATGAGGTAGTCGCGTCCAAACGAGGCGCTACGGATACCGTAGGCATTGGCGACGACGTCACTCTGCTCACGGTAGGCGAGTTCCGCAATCGCATTGACCGCGGCGACTTCCATCTCGCGCGTGATGGTGCGTGCACCCACATCGAGCGCGCCGCGGAAGATATAGGGGAAGCACAGGACGTTGTTGACCTGGTTCGTATAGTCACTGCGCCCCGTGGCGATGATGGCATCGGGTCGGGCCGCAATCGCTTCTTCGGGCATGATCTCGGGCGTCGGGTTCGCCAGTGCGAATACGAGCGGATTGGGCGCCATGCGCGCCAGCATCTCGGGCTTCAGGACGCCGCCGGCCGACAATCCTAAGAAAGCATCGGCACCGTCGATGACTTCCGCCAACGTGCGTGCCTCGGTCGGCTGCGCGAACCCCGCCTTCTTTTCATCCATCAGTTCCGTGCGGCCCTGATACACAACGCCCGCCAGATCGGTGAGCCAGACGTTGTGGCGCGCGACGCCGATGTCAACCAGTAGCTCAACGCAGGCCAGTGCGGCCGCGCCGGCACCGGACACCACCAGTTTCATGTCGCGTAGGGCTTTGCCCACGACCTTCGCGCCGTTGGTGAACGCGGCACCCACAATGATGGCCGTGCCGTGCTGATCGTCGTGGAAGACCGGAATATCGAGCCGTTCGCGCAGCTTGCGCTCGATGTAAAAGCACTCCGGTGCCTTGATGTCCTCGAGATTGATGCCCCCGAAGGTGGGCGCCAGCGCGGCGATGATCTCGACAAGCTTGTCGGGATCCTGCTCGGCCAACTCGATATCGAACGCGTCGATACCGGCGAACTTCTTGAAGAGCACGGCCTTGCCTTCCATGACCGGCTTGGCGGCCAGCGGACCGATGTTGCCGAGGCCGAGCACGGCCGAGCCGTTGGTGATGACGCCGATCAGATTGCCGCGGGCCGTGTAGCGCTCGGCCGCGGACGGGTCACGCGCAATTTCACTCGAGGCTGCGGCGACACCCGGCGAGTACGCCAACGACAGATCGTGCTGGTTGACCAGGGGCTTGGTCGCCGTGATCGCGAGTTTTCCGCGGGTGGGAAACTCGTGATACGCGAGCGCCTCGCGCGCGTGCTCGGCCGTGGGGCCACCATCCTTTTTCGTGTCCGTCATCGTCCTTCCATCGACTGTCTGCGTTGCCGTTTGCGCGCTTAAACGGCCGGTCGGCGCGCGTAAATGCCGTAAGCCAAAATCACGAGGTAGCACAACGCTGGTAAGCCGAGCGCATAGGCCAGGCCATGCGCGTCCGCCAGAGCGCCTGTGGCCGGCGGAATCAGCGCACCGCCCACAATGGCGACGCAGATCACGCCCGACCCTTCCGCAGCCCGTACACCGAGCCCCTCGGAAGCCAGCGAGAAGATGGTGGGGAACATGATCGAGTTCATGAGACCCACGGCCAGCAAGGTCCAGGCGGCCGTCGCGCCGACGCTGTTCGCCGAGATCGCGATCAGCGCGATCGCGCCCGTCGCAACGGCGGCGAGCACACGACCCGGTGAGAGTACGCGCAGCGCGGCCGAGCCGATGAAGCGACCCACCAGTGCGCCTCCCCAGTAATACGGCACGTGCTTGCCGGCCGCTTCGGCCGTCAGACCCAGCACCTCGGATTGCATCAGATAATTGACGAGCAGTGAGCCAATGGCCACTTCGGCGCCGACGTACAAGAAGATGCACAGCGCGCCCCAGCCAAAGCGCGTCTGGCGCAGCAACTCGAAGGCCTTGAAGATGCTGCCGCCATGCGTGTGCTGATCTTGGATGCGATTGCGACGCAGCCACACCACCGCTGCAACCACCGTGAGTGCTATCGCAAGGCCCACATAGGTCGTCACGACCGTATGGGTTTCCGCCACGCGATAGGCCTTCAAGGCCTCACCCGTCAGCGACTGCGGATCCACCGTCGAGAGGCTACCGAGGATGAGGATCGAGCCCACGTACGGAAACACCGTCGTGCCCAAGGAGTTGAAGGCCTGGGCAAAGGTCAGGCGACTGTGGGCCGTGCGCGGATGGCCCAGGAGGCTGATCAGCGGGTTGGAGACCACCTGCACGATCGTGATGCCCGAGGCGAGCACGAACAGGGCCGCCAAAAAGACGTTGAAGTTGCCGGACGCAGAGGCCGGCACGAACAGCAGGCACCCCGCCGTCATGGCCAGGAGTCCGATCGAGGCCGTGCGCATGTAGCCAAAGCGTCGCACGATCGCGGCACCGGGCAGCGAGATCACGAAGTACGCGGCGAAGAACGCCGACTGCACCAACATCGCCTGCGCGTAGGAGAGCGTGAACAGCTCCTTGAGCTTGGGGATGATGACGTCGTTGAGGCTGGTGATGCCGCCAAAGACGAAGAACAGCACGATCACGAAGATGCGCAGATCGGGGGCATTCACCCACGGCGCAGCGGCGGTATCTGCGCTCTCGGACGACCGCGTGGATGCCTGGGCAGTCTCAAAACTCATAATCGTCGCTCTCCCCTGTACGACCTCGGGCCCCCCCGGGTCGGGAGACTATGAACGAGTGAGGGCACCCGATCAATGAACCTCGCGTCCCGCTCAAGCCAAGAGCGCGGTCGCCCAAGCGGCGCTGAGCACGAGTAAGGCCAGCGTGGCGCAGCCTCGTTGTATCGCGGCACGAGCAATCGGTGCCGTCCGCAGCGGCCAGGCAAACAGCACGCCCATCAAGAAGCCGAGCCCGTGTGCCGTGACATCGACCCGCGGATCGCCCACACCAAGCAGGCCCAGCAACGACACTGCACCGGCAAAGGTCGCGGCCTGTCCCATCCACGGTTCCAACCGCCCGCGGCGCGGCCAGCGCACCGGCGCGAGCAGCCCGAGCGCCGCGAAGACGGCGGTCGAGGCACCGAGCGAACTGCTGCCGGCCGGCAGCCCGGATGCCTCCAGCGTCCCCGCCGTCACCGCGGCCGCGAGCGCGAGCAGTAGCGCCACGCCCCAGCCATACACCCGCGCTGCCAACCCCAGAAACACGGCGCCAAAACCGAGATTGGCGAGCAAATGGGAAAAATCCGCATGGAGCGTGAGAGATGTAACGGGGCGCCACCATTGCCCTGCGCGAAAGGCCGGGCCCTCGAGAATGCCCCGATCGACCCAGGCGGCACCGAAAGCACTGCGACTCGCCGCGCCCGCAACCACGAGTTCACCGGCCAGATAGGCGAGCGGCGCGCGCACCGCGCCGACGGCGAGGGGTCGAGGGGGTGGTGGCGGCGGCAGGGGCGGGTTTTCGCGCACGTAATCGACGAGCGCGCCTTCGGCCGCGTCGCGATCCTCGAAGGCAACCCACACGACGTGGCGGCCGTCCAGAAGGCGTTCGACCAGGCTGCTGATGCCGATGGCCTGCAAGACGAGCGTGACCTCGCCAGCCAATCGCGCCGTGGCAACCGTGGCCACGGGCAGTCGCTCGATCCGCGGCTCCATCATGAGGTGATCACCCAAGGACACCCACCGGCGCCGGTACCCCCGTCGTGGGTGCGGCGCGCGGCGATTTCAACCCAATGATCGGTGATTAACGCCGTAATTCCGCCAACGCCCAACTGACAAAGGCACGCACTTCCGGACGACCACGATCCTCAGTGCGGAACACGAGGTAGTAGTTATCGCCGGACTCCACTTCAATATCGGATATGCGCTGCACACGGCCCGGACGCAGGCGACGCTGACACACGAACGTCGGCACCAGCGCGACGCCCAATCCACGTTCTGCCGCGGCAATGGAGGCTGGGAATGTATCGACTTGGATGATCGAACCCGAGCGACGCGCCGGTATACCGCTCATCTTGAACCATTGCGTCCACAGGTCCGACCGGTGCCGATAAATGATACGGCGCATCTGCTCAAACACATGCGGCCCAAGCTCCCGCGCAACGCCAGCCTGCGAGGCGGAGGTCGCGGCCACAAAGCGGGGCGAAAGCAGTTTCATGGCGATCACATCCGGCGGTGGCTCCGGCGCAATCACGATCGACACGTCCGCTTGCGGCGAGTGCGCGCTCGGCCGCGCCGTGGCGCTGTTGATGTCGAGGTCGATCTTGCGCTGCATGCCGTAGAAACTCTCGATATTGGGCAGCAGCAGATCGGTGGCGATAAAGGGCGGTGCCGCAATGCGCAGCACGCGCCGACGCGCCCGCTTACCGGCGCGGTCGAGCGCGGCGTCCAGCGACAGCAGTAGGGGGTCGATTTCATCGAGCAACGCGCGACCGGCATCGGTCAGTTCGACAGCACGCGTCTTGCGTACGAACACCGGCTGCCCCAGATGTTCTTCGAGGTCACGGATGCGGTGACTGATGGCCGACGGCGTGAGAAAAAGCGCATCCGCCGCCGCCTTAAACGACAGCTCGCGGCCGGCAATCGAAAAAGCGCGAAGCGCATCGAGCAGCGCTTGGCGCGGCACCCGCAGCGATGTACTCATCTCAGCGACCCGTCAATCGCGCGAACTCAGCCTGCAAGTGCAGCCGATGGCTCGCGCGAGTCCAGACGATGTACCCGCCGGCCACGCGGGCGACCCAACTGGGGCAGTCGAACAGCGTCACCGCAGCACAATCACGCTCGCTCAGCACGGCAACAATATCGATGGTTTCACTGAGCACACCCGTGGCGCCGGGCCCTTGTAGGTCCACGCGTTGCCATTTGCCCTCCACCTCAATCACGCTGCCGCGGTCGGTCAGCAATGCGAGATCGGCACGGGTCTGCGCACTCGCCGCCGGTGCAAACCAGCGGTCCGGTGCCACATGCAACAACGTCGGCGTCGCGCCGACCACACTCACAGCCCCCGGCGCCATCGGCAGGCCGGCAGCTGCGGAAAGCTCGGCATACGCCACGAACTCAATGTCGCGGGCGTTGCCCTGGATCGTGATCTGACATTCGTACGTCATGACTTCATCCGATCGGACTTCGGGTCGTAATGCACAGGGCTCACGACCTTCACTGTCGTGTTATCACCGCGCAGCGGATCACGCACATGCAGCGTGGCCCCTTCTGGCACGGCCCGCGACACGAACGCCAAGCCAATCCACTCGCCTAAGGCTGGACTGTAAGCGGTCGAGGTGACGTAACCGACGGGCACCGCTGACACGGCATCTTCGGTCAGCTGTGCGCCGCCGAGGAATCGGCTCTTGCCATCGCTGGCACGCAGACCGACGAGACGCGGTCGGTGGGGTTCGCGGAACGCAGGGCGATCCAGCAGATCACGTCCGACACACGGATTACCCAAGGCCACCAGTCCGTCCAACCCGAGATCAAAGGGTGTCGTCTGGCCATTGAGCTCCGACGATACGAGATACCCCTTCTCAAGCCGCAGGATATCAAGCGCCTCGAGGCCATACGGGGCAAGGCCCGCGCCCACGAGGGCTTCCCAGAGCCCCTTGGCGATGAGCGGACGGCAATGCAGCTCAAACGCCAGCTCACCCGAGAAACTCGCACGCAGCACAGTAAGATCGTGCCCATCGTGTAAGCCCGTCGCGAAGTCCATGTGACGCAGGCGCGCCAGCGACTCCTGCCACTGAGCACCGAGGAGCGAGGCGAGCACCGCACGTGACTCAGGACCTGCGACCACGATCACGGCCCACGCATCCGTCACATCGGTCAGGGTCAATCGCGCTGACGCCCACTCGGTTTCCCGGTAGTGCTCGAAGTGCGACACCATGTGGTCGGTATGACCGGTACTGACGGTGGCGAGGAAACGCTCTTCGCTTAAGCGCAAGACGATGCCGTCATCGAGCACCATGCCGTCTTCGCGCAAATTCACCATGTACTTCGAACGACCCACCTTGATGGTGCTCGCTTTGGATAAGTACATCGCATCGAGGAACGCGGCCGCGTCGGGTCCGGCGACCTCGATCTTGCCGAGCGTCGAGCCGTCGACAATACCGCCCTTGGTACGAACGCGACCGGCTTCGATAATACCGGCATCCGTCGCGTTACTGCCGTTGGCGCGGTAGTACCGCGGCCGCATCCACAGGCCCATCGCCTCCATTTCCGCGCCCTGCGCCAAATGCCAATCGTGCAGCGGTGTCACCCGCGCCGGACGCAGGTGCGCGCCGACCCGATGACCGGCAAGCGATCGTAGCGTGACCGGATGGTAGGGCGGCCGCAGTCGTGACGTACCCACGGCCGGGACCGGCTCACCCCGTAACTGCGCCACGATCGCCGCACCGAGCTGGCCTCCGAACTTGGCTTGATCGGTGCCGAAGCCCAGTGCGGTGTAACGCTTGACGTGTTCAATGTCGATGAACCCTTCGGCAAGCGTCGAGCGCAGGTCAGCGACAGTGACATCGTTCTGCGGATCGACGAACTGCGTCTTTTCCGCGCGCTCATCCGACGGCGTACGCCAGTACGCCTGCAGATGCGGCTCTGGATCACCGCTTGCGGCCGGCACCGCGGCCATTGGCCCTCGGCGCTGCGCACGGGCAGCCGCGGCGACACCGGCGTTCACACCTTCCTTGAGCGCCGCCGCGAGTGAAATCGCGCCATTGGCACTTCCAGCCGTCACGCGCCAGTCCGACGCGTCCGTTGCCACAAAGGCGCTGAGTGTTTCATCGAAGCGCTTGGTACCACCTTCCTGTAACGCCGCATGGATCACCGGACCCCAGCCGCCGCTGACCAGAATGGCATCGCACGCGAGGCTCTGCATGCGCGCAGGATCCGCGACCGGAGCCACCACCGCAGCGGACACCGCACGGCGACCGCGTGCAGCGATGACCGCATGGCCGGCGAGGCACGCCGTACCTCGCGCCGTCAGCTCGGCCGCTGCGCTGCGTGCCGCATCACTCTGCGCGCCACTGACGCGCGTATCCAAAATCGCCGCGATGGTCATACCGCCAGCCGCTAAGCGGGCGGCCGCCAGATAGACGCGATCATGATTCGCGAACAGCACCAGACGCTGCCCCACCGCGACCCCGTAACGCGCCAGGTAACGCTCCGCCGCACCGAGCAGATAGACGCCCGGCCGGTCGTTGTCGGTAAAGGCGATCATGCGTTCGACCGCGCCGGTGGCAATCACGAGCGCCGTAGGACGAATCTTGATCAGGCGTGCAGGGCCGGGCATGCCCGCGGTTTCGGTGTGCAACACCATTTCACCCGTACTGCCGCCGACCAGCGTCGTGTCGGTGAGGACTCGCGCACCCAGTCGGGTCAGTTCGCCCAAGGCCGCGCAGGTCCATTCACCGGCGCTGCGGCCTTCGATCTTCGCCGTTTCAAACTCCAGTTCACCACCCACCGCGGGTTCACGCTCAGCGAGCACCACGCGCGCACCATTTCGCGCCGCCGCAAGGGCTGCCGCCAGACCGGCCGGTCCCGCGCCTGCGACCAGGACATCGCAGTGCGTGTGCTCCAGCGAGGGCGCAGGTAGGTCGCTGCGCCCGGGCGCATTACCCAAACCTGCGAGGCGGCGAATCATCCCTTCCCAGAACCGCCACTTCGGCAGGATGAACGTCTTGTAGTAGAAGCCGGCGCCGAAATAGGCACTGCCCAACTGCAGAAGGGCTGTGAGATCAAATCGCAAACTCGGCCAGCGGTTCTGCGTCTGCAGCACCATGCCGTCGCTGAGCTTGAGCTGCGTCGCGGGCACATTCGGGATATTGGCCGGTGCCGCACCCACCGTCAGCAACGCATTGGGCTCCTCGGGACCTGCCGTCATCACGCCGCGCAGACGACGATACTTGACGCTGCGACCCATGGCCTTGACGCCCGCGGCGAGCAACGCCGAGGCCGCCGTATCGCCGACCTGTGCGGTGAAGGTGCGGCCATCGAAGCTGAAACGAAGGGTGTCGGCACTCAGACGGGTGCCCTTGCGTCGTGCACTCATGGGGCCTCTCCGCTACGGGCCAGACGTGTCATGAGCACTTCACCGGTGGAGGGATTGCGCTCGATCTGCAGCCAGGCACGACAGCCCTGCACGTGCTGCCAGTGCTCGACGCTGAGCGTCAGGCTATCGACACGCAGATACACACGCTCAAACGGACTCTCGCCGGCGTTCGGCAGCGTCTTGTGGAATTCGAATTCGCGCAATTCGCGCGGTCCGCAGAACGGACAGATCAGACGGCTCATAGGCGCACCGGGAACGGACCACCGCCCCGCTCATCGAGCAGGTGACCCGTCGCGAAGCGCGAGAGTCGGAAACCGCGCGCAATGTCGGCGGCCTCGCCGGTCGCGACCAATTTTGCACAGGCGGCGCCGGACGCCGGAATCGTCTTGAAGCCGCCGTAACACCAGCCGGCATTGATGAAAACATTGTCGTACTTGACGCGATCCATGATGGGGCTGCCGTCCATCGTCATATCGTTGGTGCCCGCCCATTGGCGTAGGATCTTCAGCCCGCCGACTTGCGGTAGCAGCTCCACCGCGCCTTGGACCACGTCTTCCATGCGGTGCCACTGACCTTCCCGCGTGTAGGACGGAAAGCCGTCCAGATGCCCCCCCATCACGACGCCACCGCGATCTGACTGGAGGATATAAGTCTCGCCGTGACCTGGGTGTACGTAGACCAGGACCGAATTGATCAGCGGCTTGATCGGCTCGGTCACCATCGCTTGCAGCAAATGGGTTTCGATCGGCAATGGCACGCCGATCATCTTGCCCACCATGCCGGTATGGCCGGCGGTGGCAAACAACACCCGGTTGGCACGCACGAAACCTTGACTGGTCTCGACGCCGGTCACGACGCCGGCTTCAGTTCGCAACCCTTGTACGTCGCAATTTTCAATGATGTCGGTACCCAACGCCGTTGCCGCCCGCGCGTATCCCCATGCCACCGCGTCATGCCGGACCGTACCACCGCGACGCTGCACGAGCGCACCGACGATCGGAAAGCGGCGCGTGCGGCGCGGCGCGAGCTCTGGGGCGAAGCGTTCGAGCGCATCGATCTCCATCAGATCCGAATCAATGCCCGCGAGACGCATGGCATTCCCCCGGCGCGCCGCATCGATCATGTCGCCGTCAGACAAGCAGATATCGACAACACCCCGTGGGCTGTACATCACGTTGTAGTTGAGATCTCGCGACAAGGTTTCCCAGCGCCGGAGAGAGTCTTCGTAAAAATAGTGGTTTTCCGGCAGCAAATAGTTTGAGCGCACGATGGTGGTGTTGCGACCGACGTTGCCGTAACCCACCAATCGCCGCTCCAGCACCGCGACCTTCAGGCCATGGTCCCGAACCAGGTGGAATGCGGTGGCTAGGCCGTGGCCACCGGCGCCGACGACGACCACATCGTAGCCATCCTTCAGTGTCCGACCCGTCCACAATGGCATCCAGAAGCCGGCGCCTTTGAAACGAGCCCGTAGCAGCGCCAAGGCCGAGTAACGGGGGGTAGGACCCTTCATGCGGTGCTCTGTCCTTCGAATAAAAATCGGGCTCGATCACCCAGGGATGCGCCCCCTGCGAGGATACACCGGCCGACCCACTCGCGGAATTGCAAAAGCGTCATTCGAAATCAGTCGCTGACTGGGTGATCGACCCGATCAGCGCATTGACGAGCCGACGACGTCGAGCCGGCGGATACCGCCGCGCCTCCATGACAACACCCAACCACAAGCCGTCGACACCACTGATCAAGAGATCCACCAGATCGGACAGCGCGGTGGTCGTCCTGATTTGACCCAACTGATGCGCGACCTTCAGGTTCAGCGCAATCAACCGGCGCCATCGGGCGTAGTAGTCGCGATGGACGTCAGCAAGCTTCGGGTTGTGGCGTGCGGCACTCCACAGCGCCAACCAAACGCCGGGGTACGTGACTTCCCCGCGCGTCGGCACCATGAACGACAAGGCCGCCATGACGCGGTCAAGACCGGGCGCTGCCGTGACGAGCCGCGCATCGAGCGTTGCGAAAGATGTGCGCGCTAGCCAATCAAAGGCAGTGGCGATCATCTCATCCTTGTCGCGAAAATAATGCGTCAGCACGCCCATGCTGAACTCCCCCGCATCCGCGATACGGCGGAAAGTGGCCGCCTCGGCTCCCTCGGCTTCCAAGACCCGCACGACCAAGGCGGCGAGTTCGTCACGGCGGCGGATGGGGTCGACTCGTTTGGGCATCTCAATCCTCGCACTCAACCCTGACGATACCGCAGCCTCGCGCCGGTGTCTGCACGCCGACTTCCCCTATCGACTTTCGCATAACAAGTGTTATAAATCAGCAAAGAGGACTCACACTATGGCCGATCAGGACGCTCCCCGAGGCAAAGCCCGTGATACCCGCCGTGCGGCTCGAGCCCGTCAGGGTTTGGCCAAACTGCCGTATCTGCGGCGCCGCATTCCCGCTGTCGAACTGCTCTCCGACGAAGCCTGTGAGGTGATCGAGGCGAATGCCGAGACGCTGCTCGAGGAGGTTGGTATCGAATTCCGGCGCGACCCGCCGAGCCTTGCGTTGTGGAAGGCGGCCGGTGCCGACGTGCAAGGCGAGCGCGTGCGCATCCCGCGCGGCTTGGCGCGCCAGATCCTGCGCACCGCTCCGCATGAGTTCATGATCACGGCTCGCAACCCAGCACGCTCGGTGCGGATCGGTGGCGATGCTACGGTGTTCTCGCCCGTGGGCGGCCCACCGTTCGTATCGGATCTCGACGGCGGTCGTCGCTACGGCACGTTGGACGATCTCGTCCGCTTCGTGAAGCTCGCCCATGCAGCCCCGCCGATTCACTTCGCCGGTGGCACCGCGGTTGAACCGATGGACATCCCCGAGGGCAAACGACACCTGGATGTCCAGTATGCGTACTTCCGACACACCGATATGGCCTGTGAGGCCACCCCGGAAACCCCTGGACATGCGCTCGATGCCGTGCGGATGGCGGGATTGGTGTTTGGTGAGGACACGCTTGCTCGTGAAGCCGTCGTCCTCGGCAACATCAATTCCAATTCACCGCTGACTTTCGACGGTCGCATGCTCGGCGCGTTGCGCGTCTTCGCCGAACACCACCAAGGCGTCATCGTCGTGCCCGCGGTTCTCGCCGGGGCGATGGGTCCGGTGACGGCCGCCGGCTGTATGGCCGAGCTGCTCGCGGAATGCCTAGCCGGTATGGCGCTTACCCAACTCGTGCATCCGGGCACGCCGGTCATCATGGGCTCCTTCGTCGGCGCCATTTCGATGCGCACCGGCGCACCCACCTTTGGCACCGCAGAAGCCACGCAGATGATCTTCGCCACCGCCCAACTCGCCCGCCGTCTCGGCGTGCCGGTGCGTAGCGGCGGCTCCCTCTGCAGTTCGAAAGTCGCCGATGCGCAAGCGGCGTATGAGAGCGCCCATACGCTGCTGCCCACGCTGCTGGCAGGCGTCAATCTCGCCACCCACTCGGCCGGTTGGCTGGAAGGTGGGCTCGTCGCGTCCTACGAAAAGTTCGTCATGGATGTCGATCAACTGGCCATGATGCAAGCACTGGGCGGCGGTATGGATCTGTCCGAACGTGGCCAGGCGATGGATGCCTTGCGGGAAGTCGGCCCCGGCGGCCATTTCCTCGGCTGTGCGCATACGCAGGCGCATTTCGAGACGGCGTTCCACCAGTCGTCCATCGCGGATTACAGTTCGTTCGAGCAGTGGGCGCTCGAGGGTCGCCTCACCGCCGAGCAACGCGCCAACGCCGTTTGGAAGCGCATGCTGGCCGACTATGAAGACCCCGGGATCGATCCCGCGATCGACGAGTCGCTCTTGGATTTCATGGCACGGCGTCGCGCTGTGTTGCCGGACCGGATTGAGGAGGAATGATGAAGTCTCACTATCGCGTCGTGGTGATCGGTGGCGGCATTGTTGGCACCAGCGTGCTCTATCATCTCACCAAGAAAGGCTGGTCCGACGTCGCGCTGATTGAGCGGGCGGAACTCACGGCCGGGTCCACCTGGCATGCTGCAGCCGGATTCCACTCGATCAACGATGACCCGAACATCGCAGCACTGCAGGCCTACACGATTTCACTGTACCGGCAGATCGAAGCGGAGAGCGGCCAGAGCGTGGGCATGCACATGCCCGGCGGCTTCTCGATCGCCACGAGCCCAGAGCGCTGGGAATGGCTGCGCGGCGAATGCTCCGTCTACGAAACCCTCGGCATTCACGCGCGTCTCGCGACGCCTGACGAAATCGTCGCCGAGTGTCCGATCGTCAGTCCCGAGGGCTTGCTCGGCGGTCTCTTCGATCCACTGGAGGGCGCGGTTGATCCACACGGCACCACGCATGCCTTCGCGATCGCCGCCAAAAAGCGCGGCGCGGAAGTCATCCTCCGCAACCGGGTTCTCTCACTCACGCCGTTGCCGAATGGCCACTGGCGGCTCGACACCGAGCAAGGACCGGTCGAAGCCGAGCACGTGGTGAATGCCGCGGGGCTGTGGGCCCGGCGCGTCGGTCGGATGGCCGGCCTCAACCTGCCGCTCACGCCGATGCAGCATCACTACCTCATCACCGAGTCGCTGCCGGAACTCGAGGCCATGGATCACGAGATGCCGTGCGTCACGGATCTCGAGGGCTTCACCTACCTGCAGCAGGAGAAGAAGGGCGTGCTGCTCGGCGTCTACGAGCGCGATCCGCGTCACTGGCACACCGACGGTGCGCCGTGGGACTACGGTATGGATCTGATCCCCGAGGAGATCGATCGTATCGCGCCGGAACTCATGATCGGCTTTCGTCGCTTCCCGACGCTCGAACGTGCCGGGATCCGGCGCTGGGTCAATGGCGCCTTCACCTTCACACCCGACGGCAACCCGCTCGTCGGTCCGGTGCCGGGCCTTCGGAATTACTGGACTGCCTGCGGATGCATGGGTGGCTTCTCACAGGGCGGTGCGATCGGACTCGTCCTCTCCAACTGGATGGTCGACGGCGACCCGGGCACCGATGTGTTCGGCATGGACGTCGCCCGTTACGGTCAGTGGGCCGCCAACGAACGCTATCTGCTGGACACGACCCGCCAGTTCTACGAGCGGCGCTTCGTGATGGCCTACCCCAATGAAGAGCTCCCGGCCGGTCGCCCGCTGCGCACGACGCCGACCTATGACGCGCAGCTCGCGGCCGGTGCGCGCTTTGGCGTCGTCTGGGGCATGGAGAGTCCGCAGTTCTACGCGCCCAACGAACCGAACTTCGTCGATCCACCCACGCTGCGGCGCTCCGCCGCGCACCGCTTCATCGCTGATGAGGTACACGCGACTCGCACGGCGTGCGGATTGATCGATACCGGCGTATATGCGCGCTATGAAGTCAGCGGCCCGGGTGCGAAGGGGTATCTCGATCGTCTGCTCGCGAGCCGTCTGCCGGAGGTCGGTCGCGTCCGCTTGGCGCCCATGCTCGCGCCATCGGGTCGCCTGATGGGTGATCTGTCGGTCACGTGTCTGGCGCCTGATCAGTATTGGATCGTCGGTTCTTACTACTTACAGGAATGGCACCTGCGCTGGTTCCGTGAGCACCTGCCCGCCTCCGGTGTGACGCTGCGTAATCTCTCCGACGAGTGGATGGGTTTTTCATTGTCGGGACCGGGTTCGCGCGAGTTGCTCAGTCGCTTAGTGCCGGATGACCTGTCCGATGCCGCGCTGCCCTTCATGGCAGCCCAGCGTCGACAGGTGGGCTTGGCCGACGCGGTCATTGCACGGCTCTCACTCACGGGCGAACTCGGCTATGAGATCAATGTCCGCGCCGCGGCCATGCGCGGGGTCTGGCACGACCTCATGACCCTCGGCCGTGAACATGGTCTGCGCCCCGTCGGCATGCGGGCGCAGGACTGTCTGCGACTCGAGAAAGGCTACGGCATCTGGTCGTGCGAATTCTCAGCCTCGAATACACCCTCGCAGTGCGGCTTGGCACGCTATGTCGACTACGACAAGGCCGGCTTCATCGGCCGTGAGGCGGCGCTCATCGATCGCGAGTCGCCGCCGGACGACCGCCTCGTGCTCTTAGGGTTGCCGCCGGGTGTCGATGCCGACGTTGCCGGCTACGAACCCATCCGCGCCAATGGTGAACGCGTGGGCTACACGACATCCGGCGCCTACGGTCACCACGTGGACCGAAGTCTGGCGCTGGCGTATGTCGCGCGCTCGGCCCTTGAGGCAGGTGCCGTGCTCAGCGTCGACCTGATCGGTACGCCAGTTGCCGCCGAGGTGCTGCACACACCGCCCTATGATCCAAGTGGGTCGCGCCTGCGGGGTTGAGGTCGCATAATCGAGTCGCGCCGGGGGGCGCAGGGGAGCGGCGATGACGGCAAGGCGAGAACCCGTGCGGATCCGCTGGTGGATCTTTCTGTATCTGTGCGCGTTCGCGCTCTTGAGTTATCTGCAGCGGACCGGCGTCGCGGTGGCGGCCGACGCGATGATGCCGGCGCTGCATCTGACGCATCTGCAGATCGGCATTCTGCTGGGGACCTTTCCGCTGACGTATCTGATTTTCCAGATCCCCGGCGCGACGTTTGGTCAGCGCTTCGGTGCGCGCGCCACCTACGCCGGGGTCGGCATCATCGGCATGCTGGCGTTGGTCGGCATTCCGCTCGCGCCGTATGCCTTTACAGGGGCAGGGCTCTTCGTCGCGCTCGTGGTGGCACAAGGCTTGCTCGGCGCTTCGCAAGGACCGGTCTTTCCGCTCGTCGCTGCGGTCGGTCAGGTCTGGTTTCCGGAAAATCGCTGGTCCTTCATCAATGGCGCGATTTCCACCGGCATGAACTTAGGCGGCATGCTCGCAGCACCGCTCGTGGTGTTCCTGCAAGGTCACTACGGCTGGCAAGGCGCGCTGATGTGGCTGGCGATCCCAAGTCTTGTGCTGACGTTGAGTTGGTTGCGATACGCACGCAACTCCCCGCGCGAACACCCCAAGGTCTCGCAAGCGGAAATCAATGAACTGCCGCCACCTCCGGCGCCGCCACCACCGTTGACGTTGAAGCGCCTCTGGAGCATCGCCTCGGATCGCGACGTGATTCGCCTAGCGGTGTCCTACCTGTGCATGAACTACGCGTTCTATCTCTTGTCGTCCTGGTCATTCATCTATCTGCGTGAAGTGCGGCATCTGGACGGCCTTGAAAGTGGTGTGGCCGGTGCGATGCCGTGGATTGGTGCGGCGCTCGGCGCAGGCTTAGGCGGTGAGTTTGGTGATCGCTTCACCCGCTGGTTCGGCCCACGTTGGGGTCTGCGTCTCATCCCGCTCGTGACCTTGCCGATCGCCGGCTTGCTGCTCCTCGTCACCATCCATGTCTCGACGCCCTACTACGCGGTCCTCGCACTGACCGTGGCGTTCTTGGCGGTTGAGCTCAACGAGGGCCCTTATTGGGCCGCGACGATGCGCGTCGCGCGGGCCGATACCGGCGCCGCCACGGGTGTACTCAATACCTTCGGCAACGGCGGCGGCATCGTCGCCGGCCCGGTGGTGGGCTGGCTGTCGGGTCACGGTGGCTGGGATGCCGCCTTTATCACCGGAACGGTGTTCGCCATCGTCGGCGCTGCACTGTGGCTGTTCATCAATCCGGGACGCGACAGTGCGGCCGCCTAAAAAGGCACGTTGCAGCGCTTAAGGACCTGGATGGCTCACGCGTTGGAAGTGGCAGCATCCGGATCGGCCAAATGTCCGCGTCAGCGAATCTCTGCTGGCGAAACAAGAGGCTTCATTCCGGCGTCAACGCGGCGTTGTGGCAGGCTGCGTACGTCCTGTCGAGGCACAGGCCAGACGGGCGCTGATCGTTGAACTGATCAGTACGGAAACGCTCAAGACGTCCGAGATCGAGGGCGAAATCCGCGACCATGAGAGCGTCCCATCGTCCCCTCGCGGACCGGTCGGACTCCCCGACCCCCCGCAACGCTTCGCGCCCGCCGATCAGGGCATCTCAGAGATGCGGGTCGATCGCTGCCGACATGGGAACGAGCCCCTGAACCCCGCCGCGCCCTTCCCATGACAGCGGCAGCTGATGCTCGGTCACGGCGAGTTGCGCGCGATGGGCTGCCGGCCCGCCGCAGGCTTCACGGTTAGGGCATCGGCGCACCGCGTGCCGCAACCAGCACGCCATACCACTGGGCACGCGTCAGCTGTAGCGAGGGGATTGCCGCCAAGGCCCGCAGCCGTTCGGGTGACTGGCTGCCGATGAGGGGGATCGGCCGACTCGGATGGGCCATGACCCACGCCGCCGTCGCCACGGCACGGGAGACACCCCGTTCGTTCGCGAGCGTATCGAGCGCCGCGATCACCGCGCGCTCCCGATCTTGACTGCCGCCGCCCATCAACCGGCCGCCCGCGAGCGGCGACCATGCGAGTACCGTGAGGCGCTGCTCCATCGCCAGATCCAAGGTGCCATCCTCCAACGGACCGAGGAACAAAGGAGAGTACTCCGGCTGGATGCTCGCTAACGGCATCGTAAGATGGGCGATGAGCGCGCGGGTTTGTGCCACCGTGTAATTGGACACGCCGATGGCGCGCACT
>CANGOP010000004.1 GCA_947455595.1 Gammaproteobacteria bacterium | reverse complement strand
CTGAACACCAACACACCGGATTGGCAGCCATGGCTACTGTTTTTCCTTCGGGCGTTGCAGCAGCAGAAACGTCGTCTTGCCGCCAAGGTTGAGCGCGAGCAATCCGCTATCACGTTAACCGATCTGGCCGTGAAGATTCTTGACTACGCTAGGGAACATGGGCGGGTTATGACGCGTGACATGGTGCGTGAGCACGGCGCGAGCGCAAATACGCTCAAGTCAACGTTCGGTAGTCTGGTTGAGAAGCGTTTGCTCGTGCGCCGCGGGGGTGGTCGTTCTACTTGGTACGCATTGCAGTAACGCTTCCGCCTCGATTCGGCACGTATCGCCATCTATCGCGGGCCGCCTTCTGTAAGCGCCTTATTCTGACGGTCGATTCGACGGTCAATTGCTGCGATCATTTTGAGAAGTCAAATGATCGTAGGTACTTAGATAGGTAGGAGACGATTGAGTGGGAGTAAAGTGCCTGAGCACCTGTAAGCTATCAAGGTCGGTTTTCTCGTTCGGATAGTGTTGCGCATCGACCGCGCGCGTTATGTGAATGACAATGCCGCATATGTTTTGCCGTCGCGGTGTCCGCCGCGACTGTGGGGAGAGCGTCGGTTTTATTGAAAGATGCGGGTTCATAATCACAGGTTAAGCCGACTGCAGGAGACGGTCATGGATTTCAGTTACTCGCGACGAAAATTGTTGGGTGGAACCGCCTTAACCTTGGCTGCGGTGTCCCAAGGTGGGCGAGCTCTGACTGTCGTTACGCCGCCCATCGGTCTTCGACATCCTAACGCGCGACAGCTCAGCGAGGAGTCACTTCAAGATATCTTGGTGGGCTGCGCGTATCTGGGGTGCGGGGGTGGCGGCACGCTAGCCGAGGGCAGAGCGCAATTGGCAGACGACTTGGCCGCTGGCCTGAGCTTTGAACTACTGCCCATTGCCGAGCTGGCCGATGATGACTGGGTCGCATCTCCCTATGGGCTGGGCAGTAATGCGCCCCCCAATGAAGCCGATCAGAAAAACTATGCTGGCCTTTTGCCGCTTAAGACTGATGCGGTCGAAGCATCTTTTAGATTGCTCAGTCAGCACCTGCATCGCTCGTTTGTCGCTACGGTCGCTGGAGAGTTAGGACCGTGGAGTGTAGCGGCGGCCCTGTCGACCGCCGCTCGCTTGGGGGTGCCGATGCTAGACGCTGATCGTGTAGGCCGCGCCACCCCAGAAGCGACTCAAGACTCGATTGCTCATGCGGAGTTGGCCACGACGCCCTTGGCTGCGGTGACTGGATTTGGTGACGCATTGGTGCTCGAGAAAGTCGCGCGTAACTCCAGAGTAGAGGACATCTTGAGGGCGATATCGGTAACCAGCCTGGGTAATTTAGGCGTCACGGATGCCGCGTTATCCGGACGCGATGCCAAGCGACCGGGCGTGCTGATCAGTGGCTCAATTTCAAAAGCTGGACGTCTCGGGCGAGCCGGCCGGAACGCCTCTGTCGCAGGCGCCGACCCGATTGCGGCGGTCCTTGCCGCAGGTGGCGGTTACCTGCTGTTTGAAGGTGAAGTCGTGGATTTTCCTTGGAAGGACGACTCAGGATTTCTAGTGGGAGACGTCCTTCTTGAAGGGCGTGGTCGGTTCCTCGGCAGTCGCTATCGAATTCACTATATGAATGAAAATCTCATCGCCTGGCGCGATGACCAGGTTAGTGTCACGCCGCCAGATCTGATCTCGGTTGTAGACTCCGGAAGCGGGACAGCCATCTCAAACCCGGACTTCACGAAACGCCAACGAGTCTCTGTGCTGGGCTTTCCCGCGCCAAATATCTGGCGAACCCCGTCAGGCTTAGAGTTGTTCGGCCCCGCCCACTTCGGATTCGATACCCCGTACCTTCCTTTAGAGCGACACGCCCGCTGAGCCCCAATGCGAGGCAGAGGAAGGGCCACGCTTCGGATTTGACCTGTGCCGTGTCCGCGCCGACCAAGTCTGGGTGGGTTTCTCGTGACGGGATGCGTGCTGAGTACGTCACTACGACATACAAGTTTGGACCTACTTGCCCGTGACCCGCAACGACAGAAAGGCCCCAGGCCATTCCGCACCGCTTTTTACGGCGCCGAGAAGGCCGCCAACCACGGACCCGTGTTCATCACTGGTCGTGACAAGTGGGCACAGATTAAAGCTCTGCGCATGAAATCACCCAATGCGTTCATCCGTAGTGATCAACCCGCAGCCTGTCCGGCGTGACGGAGGCAATTCCACGTCGTGATCCGCATCCACAAGATCTAGCCCTCGCCGCCGACGACCAGTTGTTCGTTGAGTGCCTCTCGAAATTCTTCCTCGCTGATCACGTCGATGGAGCGCAGTTTCGCCAGCAGATCATCGATCAACGAGCGCAATCCCGAACTCGGCGTGCCATGCGTCAATGCACTCTGGTATTTGATTGGGCCTGGGATGATGCTCACGAGGAAGGCCATCTGTGCGGGAGTCAGCGACCGGGGCTCACAACCGAAATAGTGGTGAGCTGCCGGCCGTAGTCCACGCAGGTCCGGACCCCATTCGATAATATTCAAGTAGATCTCCAGAATGCGCGCTTTGCTCAGCGCCGACTCAAGCAGGAACGTAGTCGGCAGTTCCTGCAGCTTGCGTCCAAGTTGCTTGTCTCGCGAAAGGAATAAGTTCTTTGCGAGCTGCTGTGAGATGGTCGACGCGCCGCGAGCCGCAGTACCGCGTGACCAGTTCGTCAGCAGCGCCACCGGCAGTTCGCGTAAATCGATACCGCGGTGCCCGTAGAACCCCGCATCCTCGGCCAGCAGCAAGGTCCGGAGGAATAAAGGCGGAACGTCACTCAGTGAGATGAAGTCTGGCGAAGTGGGCGAGACATTAATGGTGCGGTGCCGGTGGGCGCTGTCGACCGCGTCGAAAGGGAAGTCGCCACGCAGACGGGTGATACCCGGCGGTAGTGTGGCAGGCGCTTTGAAGCTGACGTCCTGACTCACCGTCAGGGTGGTGGGTGCTCCGAGGCGCCCGCGGACCTTCAGGCCGATCGTGGCCACACCAAGGTCCTGTGAACTCCGCTTCGTCAGTCCGATCCCTTCTGGCACTTCGAGTCCGGAGGCGCCGAGCAACTGCGTAAAATCGAGCTGTCGCGCCCCCAGTTCAAGGTCGATCGCTGGATCGGCGTCAAGGTCGGTTAGTGTGACCGAGCCCGAAAAGACAGCGCCGGCCACCGTTGCGTTGATCGAGGGAATGGCGAGCGTGCGGTGCTGCAATTGCCAGGTGCCTGCGAACTTGAGGGTCACGTCGGTCGGAGCGCCGAGTTGAGGATCATCGGCCGAGTTGCCGACCAATGCGCCGACGCGCGTATTTTTGAAGTCGAGGTCCACACCCAATTGAACCGTATCTGTGGAAGACCGAATATCGATCCGGCCATTGGCTACGCCACCATCGAGCAGCACACGGTCATCGTGCCGCACGGTTAAAAGACGCCCGACCTCAACGTTCTGGGCCTGAAGGTTCCAAACGCTCCCAGTAGCCTCCGCGTGTCTGCGTAACCAAAGTCCCGCCTGTGGCTCCCGTAATATCAGCTCGAATGCGTCACTGAGGTCACCGCTCAGCCGCCAATTCGAGTTTGTGGAGCTTAGGGTGATGCCACCGGGTAACGTCATCGTGGCCGTGCGAAAGGCGAGGACTGTATGCCCTAGCCACGTGGCCGCAACGGTCTGTGCATGCAGTTGACCGCCGTGCCCGACGTCGAGATCAAGACCCTCCAGTCTGAGCATAGGCCAGAGGCCAACGTGGACCGCCCCGATCCGAGCCACCACGCCGTGCCGCATGGCTCCCGACTCGATCTTCGTGCGGATGACTCGCTCGAGCACGGGCTTCATCGCCATCATGGCGAGTCCGATCACCAGTGCGGCGACAACGGCTCTGACCCATACGCGTTTTTTGAGCTGATTAAGCATGATCGAGGCCCGTAGGATGCCACAGCTCGATCTAAAGTAGATTGTGCTCGTGACGCCCCCGTGGCCACGTGTGCCCACGCCGCGGTGGCTTCAACGTCGATCGGTTCACGCGAATCGCGATGGTCACACGAACCGCTCGAGAGCTTTCATGTAGGCATCGTCTATTCGATCGAAGCCGTCCCATGCCTGGTATGTGAACTGTCAAGCAAGCGCATCAAAGCGCTCGAGCGAGATGTGGAGCAACGGGACACTCTGACGTTTCGTTTGCCAGGGAGTTAAGTCCCTGTTGTGTGTAGCGAATTACGTTACGACACGCGCAAGCGCCGTTTTTGCGGTTAGAGCTCGCCGCAGAAGCGCACGTCGATGAGTGAATTTGCGGTGCGCCGAAACTCCGTTATTGCGGATTAGGTTCTCCTCGTCTTCATCATTTGGCGCGCATCTGGCCAATAATGCACTGCCAACCATATCGAAAGAATAAAGAGAGATCCGTCAAAAGGTAGTAGTTTCAAAAAATAGGCAGCGCCATAAAACTTGTAATTCGCCGCCATCGACATCGCCAAAATTATCGATGAAAAGGCTGCGCCCCAAACGCGGGTCGTCGGGATTAAGACCGAAATCCCAATCATGGTATTAGCGATATTCATCGCGGTATGAACCCATCCGGACACGGAGTCGGCTCCAGACGCCCCGCCGGATCCATAGGCGCACATGAATTGTCCTAACGCAACGACAAGGACGAGGACGCTATAAATCCGCTGCTTTTTGCTGTTGTCAGTCAACATCACCGGCGTGGACCTAAAAATATGTTTCATCATGTCTGCGGTTCTGCTCGTTCAATTCTGTTGATAAGGTTTCGACGTCCCCGCCGAATGGCGTCTCGTTCCCTCCGGTTCTCAACGGCACGCAGATTGCTGCCGCAGAGAACCGGAGGTTGAGCACCGCTACCTCAGAACCTTGCCTTCACTATCGGTGCCGGCTGCTGCGTCTACGGCCGGTAAGGCCGTGTTCGTTGGGAAGCCATGGGCATGTTGGCCGTGACTCACGACAGTTCCGACCGTGCCACGGTAGCAACCCGGGCCATAGGGATATTCATTATTCACGTGGTAGTGGTACATCGTCGTCCACTGGCCATCCCACTCGACGTAGCCAACGTGTCCGTGGCATTCGTCCAGATCTTCATTCTTGAGTAACTTTCCGCCATCTCCGCGCGGTCCGTAGATACCAAAGCCGTCCATGGCATAGCCGAAGAGGGGTGAATGCTCACGCGCCTCTCCTTGACGCGGGAAGCATTTCCACGAGTAGCCGTGGTAGTGGTACTGCTTGTTGTATGGATGCCCCCAGCATTTATCGACGGGTAATGCCGCGATCGGATCGACCCACACGCCGGCGTAAGCCACGTTGGCATGCCAGACAGCCCCAGTCTGCGTGACGACGCCGGTGACGAGGTCGCTGATACAGGCGGGTGTCTGTGAGTAAACGGGGTGGGCCGGGACCGTCACGTCGAGGTCATATGGACCGATGGGAATCTCGGCCGCACTTGAATAGCCCTCAGCAGGTGCCGCGGCGTAATAGGGGTAGGCACTGGTATTGGGCTGTACCGGAAAGATGCCCGTCGGGTGGTTGGGAATACCGTTTCCTTTGAAATGCCGTTGTCCATTCTGAATCCATGTTTTGAACTCCGGGCGCGCGTTCGGGACGTTATTCCAATTGACCGCGCCCTCAACAAAGGGAATTTCACGTGATATGACCTTTTGTCCATGAACCCATGGCGTTTGAGGCGTTGTCAGAGTGATGAGTGAAGGCGGCAACGGGATGGCGCTGATACAGAGGTACTGGGTGTTTCTGGCCGGCGCATCCGTCGCCGTACCAGTTTTCGGTGTAATGAAGAAGGCGGGCGAACGAGCGTCGCGTTCGCCGAGTTGATCGGCCGAGGCAAACGGAGCGCCTAAGAACACGCTACTCAAGACTACGGAGCTGAGGCCGCACAAACGCAAAAAAGACGGATTCATGGGGGATGCCTGTTCGTTAATGATGCGCATTTATCATAATGAACCATAGTTCATGATGAACGAATGTACATCACAAAATGGACAACCGACCAGCACTCCCTAAAATTTAATATTTGGCTGCTTTATGTAAAAAACATGTTCAAAATAAGAACGTAACCTAACGGAACAGATGCTCGTGCTTCTGTCGTCGTGGCAAGGCTCTTGGTTTGCTTTGAATAAAAGATCTACAAAAAAGACGGCTGATCATCGACCACGAGTTGCTGCTCAGCGTCGAGCAGAGACGGAAGGGCGCTTGCTTACCGCTGCATTGCTGATGCTATGCAGTAAGCAGTTCAGTGAGATTTCAGTAAACGACCTCATCGACCACGTTGGTGTCTCTCGCGGCACGTTCTATAAGTACTTCGACTCTCTGAGCGAAGTTTTCGCAAGGCTCAGTGCCAGACTCGAAGCGGAACTGTCGCCGCTCGCCGATGAGCTTATATTGCGAATTCCGAATGCGGCGGTCCGGATCGCCACCGGTACGAGATTGCTTCTGCATGTCGGTTCTCGCGTGCCCGTCGTCGGTAAGTTGATACTGCAGTCAGGATGGCCAATGAACCGGTCAGCGGGCGTGTTCTTGGAGAATCTGGATCGCGATATCGGTCTGGCGATTGAGCAGGGCTCTTTCGATGAGATGTCGGCATCAGTCGCCGCAAATTTGATCGTTGGGCCCATGCTCGGTGGGCTGCATACGATGCTACTCGCGCCGTCTGCGCCGGACTATGCTGACCAGATCGTGCATCGCATTCTTCTATCACTCGGAATGAATCGAGAGGCCGCATCTCAGGCCATCAGTTTTCCCATTCCAGAAATGAACTTGGAGCCCGCGGGTCTTCTGGGCGAAATCTTGGGATTGAGCTCGAGCCAGAAATAGAGGGCGCCATTGTCTGAATGGGTGCCTTGAAGACTCAGCTGCAGAACACTTTCAACAGCGTGACTTTCTGGCCGAGGCGCAAAAATAAATTGGCTGAACGCGAGTTTCCCGGGCCTACGAGGATGTCAGCAGAGCTTCAAGCTGGGTGAAGGTTTCCTCCATATCACAGGCGCTGCCGTTGGCGATCGCCTCGTCAAGCGATTCCATGGTGGGATAAACGTCGCGCAGCACGACCCGCGTCTTATTTCCTTCGGCCTCAAACGTCACCGAGGTGACCTGTCCGGCACCCTCCGCTTCGTCATTCGTCCACACGAGGCGAGCGGAGGGTGTGACCTCCAGGTATCGGCCATGAAACGGCATCGGCTCATCCGTGTCGGGAAGACGAAACGTTAGGCGGTAGGTGCCTCCCACGCAGACGTCGAGTTCGCACGCCAGCAGGGTCAGTCCATATGATTTCGGAACCCACCACTGCTGAAACATGGCCGCGTCGGTCCAAGCTGCAAACACGGCGCATGGTGATGCCTGAATGATTCGTGTGACCACGAATTCACGGTCGGACTGGCGTACAGCGGAGGCTTTTTCCGGCAACGCCGATGTAGATCTAGAACTATCTGATGTCATGGCCTGTCTCTATCGATGCGAGGTATTGATGGAGACCCCGAAGTTGTCGGCGTCCTGGATGCATCTTCCCCAATCGGGGAAAGCAAATGACTTTCATATGCGCCCACGACGACGAGATTGCGAAGAATTTCCTCGATATCATCATCAGGTGGATACAGTTTTACCCGGTTGAAGCGAAAAACGGTCAGCGCCAATTCGCGTGCGTGTCCCAGTAGTCCACACTGCGCCGGTAGGCGACGGGATCAAGTGGAATGCCTGAACCGCCCTCCGAGATGCCCAACGCATTGCGCATCATGGTGATGGGTGCCATGGGTATTTCGGACGGAGAATCCGTGTAAAGGCAGCCGACAACGCCCCAATCGCCCTCTATCGGTGATCCTTCCAGCGCGAGTTGTTCGCGGCTGTAGAGGATGGGAATCAGATACCCTGCAACTGGCGCCTCAACCCCCTCAAGCCATCTCACCAATACCGGGAGTTCGGAGCGATTACGCGCTTCATAGCTGGACCGCAAGCACGACCGATTGTCATCGGTGATGGGGACGGTCAGGCACCGCGTCGACGTCCAATTGCGATGAACATGAAGCCGGCAAAACGGCGCGTACCCCGGCAGGTCGAGCAAGGGATCGTGCTCATTCAAATAACGCTCGAATTTATCAGCTGAAATGTCCTGGATGGTGTTCCGGCGCGGCAGGCGAGGAAACAGTCTGGGGCGAGCGAATTCCGTCAGAATGATTTTCATGGGAGCACTGTTCCTGAGACGTGCGCTTGACTGGATCGCTGGGTTTCAGTGTTGAGCGTCTCGATGAGCTGAAAATGCCAATCGGTCGAGTACGCCCATGAGAACCGCCGAAACGACGAAGGTGAGATGCAGCGCGACGTACCAGAAGATTTTGTCATTCGGAACTTGCGGCGCCTCCATGAAAATTCGAAGCAGATGAATACTGGAAATCGCGACGATGCTGGTCGCAACCTTCAGTTTAAGCGTGCCGGCATCCAGTTTCCCAAGCCAGCCCAGTGCATCCGTGCCTTCTGCCTCAATGCGGGAGATGAAGTTTTCATAGCCCGAAAACATGACCATCACGATCAGACTGCCGACCAGTGATAGGTCGATCATGGCTAACACGGCAAGCACGAGATCAGACTCCGCAATGCTCTGGATGTTGCTCAGCAGGTGAATGGTTTCCTGAAAGAATTTAAGGGCCAACGCGATGAGGGCCAGAGAAAGCCCGAGGTAGACCGGCGCGAGGAGCCAGCGAGCCGCAAAGAGCAACTTTTCGAAGTAACGCTCAAACATCCTTCACCGTCCTTTAGGGGCGACTCTCCGCGGAGGCCCTATCTTGGCATGGGTTCGGTTTGTTCGTCAGGGGGTATTCAGTCGAGTGCGCGTTCTATGAAGTCTGGCGCGACACTCGTTCGGGGCAATCGACGAAGTTCATTCTTGCCCGTCGGTTTTCTGGCGGTAGCCCTCGTTCGGGGTTCCTCGAACCAGTCGCGGACATCCAAATCAAGCCCTATGCCGTGCATGTAATTGAAGAGCGCTTTTTTGAGACCCGCTCCCAACAAGTCATGGTCCACGCCGGTGGGGTCAATAAAGTTGATATCGTTGTTGGCGAACGGCGCGTGGGCAGGACGCTCCAGGGTCACGCCGTATTCAGCGGGCGCTTTGCCCACTGGCGAATGAACCGTGCAGGTGAATCGATGGAAAAATCCTGATTGGATACAACCGGCTAGGAATAGCTGCCGTACATATTCAAGCGAATCGATCGTTTCCTGCACTGTCTGAGTCGGGAAGCCATACATCAGATAGGCGTGCACCAGAATCCCGGCGTCTGAAAATGCGCGGGTTACACGCGCAACCTGTTCGACCGAAACACCTTTCTTCATGAGTTTAAGTAGTCGATCAGAGGCAACTTCCAGTCCACCGGTGACCGCAATGCAGCCACTCTGTGCCATGAGTTCGCACAATTCAGTATCAAACGACTTCTCGAACCGGATATTTCCCCACCACGAAATGTTGATATTTCTTTCAATCAAACTTGAAGACAGAGCTTTCAACGCTTTCGGTGGAGCGGCTTCATCGACGAAATGAAAGCCCGTCTGACCGGTTTCCTCAATGAGTGACTGGATGCGGTGAATGAGAACATCGGTTTCGGCTCGATCATATCGGGAGATATAGTCGAGATTAACGTCACAGAAACTGCACTTCTTCCAGTAGCAGCCGTGCGCGATCGTCAGCTTATTCCAGCGCCCATCAGACCACAGACGGTGCATGGGATTCAGCATGTCCAGCAGCGACAGATAGTCGTCTAAGGGTAGGCCGGCATAGGTCGGCGTCCCGCATTCCGACAAGGGTATGTCGACTTCCGGATGATGAATAAATCCATGAGTCCGGGTATACGTGCGAACCAATTGCTCCACCGGGCGGTGCTGCTCAAGGTGATCCAGTAGTGCGAGCAGGGGCTTTTCGCCGGAGTCCAGCGTGATGAAGTCGAAATATTCGAACACCCGAGGTTCACGAAGCGATCGCAACTCAGTATTACAGTAGCCACCGCCCAAGACGGTTGTGATGGTTGGATCCAGTCGCTTTACGGACTGTGCGATACGAAAGGCCGCATAGACATTTCCGGGGAACGGCGCGGAAATCAAGATCACGGTCGGCTGATGTTTTTTGAGCACCTCTTCCGTGAGCGTATGCAGCATCTCATCTACGAGACTTGCGGGAGCACGGAGCGCTGAATGGAGCGGATCAAACGTCGGCTGGCTGGCGGCCAGGGATTCTGCGTACCGGACGAACTCAAATCGCGGATCAATTCCATCCCGGACAACATCGGCCAGGTCATTGAGGTAGAGCGTCGCCAAATGTTTGGCTTGATCCTGCAGGCCCATGGCTCCGAATGCCCAGTCTAACGGGTCAGCGTCTGACGACTGTCCGCTGATGTACTGTTCCAAGGCCGCAAAACGGGGACCTTCCGGAAGTTCTCGACGAGCGGCAATTCGGTGTGCGTAGGTCGGATCCCGCCCCTGTAGGAAGCGGATGACGGGGTCGATGGTCTTTAAGTAGGTGGCGATATGCTCAAGGAAGAATCGGGTGCTCGGCGTTGACCCGCTCTCCGGCAACGTGTGAATTCGGCGGTGAACGGCTTCAAGTCCACTGGACGACAACAAGCGTAGGGCTAACGCGAGCGACAAATCGGCCTGTGCCGCATCGAACCCCCGTGAGTGTAAAAAGCCAGTCAGGTACGCCGTCGACGGGTACGGCGTATTGAGTTGGGTCATCGGGGGAATGACGGACAGAATGCGAGGCGCGGCCATGGCGAAAGTATACCCCGCTGGGTTCTCTGTCGGTTTCCGCTTAAGATCCCTTTATGGAATTTACACTGGATATCGCGCTCATCCGACAGACGCTCAAGCGAGAGCTGCAGGATGCGCGGGCGGACATTGGTCGCGATGGCCCGATTTCGGCGCTTGCACGTGCGCTGACGCGCCAGGATCAGGCCATTCGGGCGGCCAAGGACGCTGACTTGCTGGCGTGCCGCCCGGGATGCGACTGGTGTTGTCATTTTACGATTGATGTACGCGCCGCCGAAGTGTTCACGATCCGGCACTTCGTCGACAGGCAGTTCACCGATGCTGCGAAAGCACGGGTTTACGCGGAGGTCAGAGCGAATAGTCAGTTATTCGCATCGATGTCGGAGGAAGCGCGGGCAACACAGAACGTGAAGTGCCCGTTCCTTGTGGACCGGCAATGCTCGATCTATCCCGTTCGGCCACAGTCATGCCGTAACTATCATGCGACGGATGCCGTTGGGTGCGAACAGTCCTATCAAGATCCGGAGAATCAGGATATTGATCCTGAGTTTGCGCCAGAGGTCTATCAGCTCGGTTTATCGCACGTCGAAGCGTTTAGCGTTGCGCTGCGTGAAGCGGGCTACGACGCGGATGTCTACGAATTAAATGGGGCCTTCGCGGCAGCAGAGACGCTCCCAGAGGCGAGGCTGTTATTCGACTCGAAAATTAAGCCGTTCTCCGGTCTCATTGGCGAGGAGCCGGACCTTCAATTTGATGACCTTCTCCCGTAATCGTCGTCTTGAAGGGCCGGTTACGCGCGATTGAACTCTATCGGATGGTCCTCGCCAATTCGATTGACGCCTTGCTCAACCAGCGCGGCAACGACGTCGCGGGCGTTCACGGCTTGAACGGCGCAGCCGTGCCGGTACGCGAGGGCCGCCGTCGTGCCCACGGCCTGACCCATCGCCATGCACTGAGGCATCCCTCGAACGGACGCAAATGCGACGGGGTCGGCGCAAATCAATCGTCCGGCGAACAGTAAGTTTTCAATGGTCTTGGGAATCAAGCAGCGCAAGGGAATCGTATAAAACGAACCCTTGTTGACCGCGGCGTCGTGGGTCATTGCCCCGTCGCCTCGCATCACATCGTCAACTGGGTTGTCACAGGCCACGATGCCGTCCTCAAAGCGGGTCGCTTGCGCGATCGCGGTGCCGGTGATGCGTAGCAAGGCTTCCAATCGGCGAGTCTCGCGGACGCCGACGGTGGGGCCTAGGTCAATCATGCGGGCGCGCTCGAACCCTGGGACGGTTTCGACGAGAAAGCGGGCTAATTGCCGGCAACGACGGCGACCCTCTTGGGTGGCCCGCGACACGGCGTTGGGATCAGTTCCGTCTACACCGCGAATATGCACGGTGTTGCAGAACACCGCGTCCGGGTGAAAGCTTCTCATCAGATAGAGCTTGGCAAGATCCGGATGGAGACGCCCGGTCGCGACACCTTCGGCCGCATATCGCTCAAAATACGGATCGCTCTCTGCAAACACCTTGGCACAGTCGGCGCCAATCATGGTGAACGAGAGCGTGACGCCCATCATGTCGCCGGATCCATTGCCCACCGTAAAGGGTACTCCGGCTTTGGCCGACAACTCGCCGTCTCCCGAGCAGTCGATCACCAACTCCGCTGTAAAAGAAATCGGTCCACGCCGATCGAAGGCTTGAATCGACCGAATCCGGTTTCCTTCCACGGTGGGTGCGCCGACGATCGTATTCAGGTGCACATCAACACCTGCCTCTTCCAGCATCTCGAACATCGCATAGGTGGCGGTTTCGTGATCGTAGATCACTTCCGCACCGAAATTTTCCAGGGTCGACGGGCGAACGGCCGCTGCTGGTGGTGACAGGGTCATTAGTCGGGTGGTCAGTTCGTCGAAAATGCCACCGATGCTGCGCCCGACGGGGTAACCACCACCCCAGGGCATTCCAGGGCAGAATCCCATTACACCACCGATTTTCGCAGTGGCCTCCAGTAGGCTGACGCGCAGGCCTGCGCGGGATGCGGCGATGGCTGCACCGAAGCCTGCGGTACCTCCGCCGATGACCACCACGTCTGCACTTTGCGACCGCATGTCAGGCATCACAACCTCGAAAGTAGGGTTCGTATGGACGGGTACGGCGTCTCTCAGCGCGCGCTCGTCGTCAACGGGGGCACTTCAAGGCGTGATAGTAACGCAAGGTGACGGTTGGCGGCCGGTGTGCGGCGGTCTGACCGTCGTTGGATTGATGGATTTTATTCAGTGAGGACGGCGTGCGCGCCAGCTGCGGGGCGCGTGATGAAAAATTCCGCCTGACGCTGATGCTGCGGAAAGGACGCGAGATAGGTCGTCCGCCAGCGTTCTACGAATGCAGGCGCCGCAGGAGCCGTTACGGCGCTCCAGACAGCGCCACCGAATCCAGCGCCAAACGCCGATGCTGCGACTGCCCCGTGGTCGATGGCCATTTTCACGAGCGAATTCGTTTCGGTCACTTGGTTACACAATCCGATTTCTGCCAAGGCGTGTGATCGGGCAACCCATCGACCAAAGCCGTCCCAGTCCTGTCGGCGTAGGGCATCCACTGCCTGCGGCACGACCCAACGGGTTTCGTCTAGAAATTGCTCGAATCGTCCCTGCAGGTAGGCGCCCGGGTAACCCGGAAGGCCGGCCTTGGCTTGTGCGTGAAACCACTCCGATGCGGTTGTGCAGGACGTCAACGCTTCTTGCAGCGAGGTATGAGCGTGTCGGTAGACTGCATTCCACCGCGCCAGCAGCGCGCGGATGGCGCCGGTTGTCCGATTGTAGACCTCGCGAGCATTGCCAGTCTTGGTGGCGACCACTCCGCTGTTCGCAACCACGAGGACATGGCTGTCCGGCCAAGGTATGTAGTCCCGTACACGAGCGGGAAGGTAGCTATAGAGGCCGACGTGCCCCGCTTTAGCGCAGCAGATGGCGACATGATCTTGCGCACCCCCGGCGACGCCGACGCCATCATCACCCTGAAATACGCGATAAGGCGCGCCGGTTTCCAATGCTGCGAAATATTCGGCCTTGGCCACCAAATCCGGAATTTGAGATTTCCATTCGTCACGTAGCGCTAACTTATTCTCGTCCACCAAGGCAGTTGCAATGGCGATGGTCAGCGCGCTCGAACTACTCAAGCCTGCAGACTCCGGAAGGTCAGAGTGAAGATCGATGTCGATGCCCCGAGTGATGGTCGGAAAATCACGGACCAATCGTTTGATCACCGCATGGGCGTAGATGCTCCCATGACCGGGGACAGGGGGGCTCTGACTGCGTAGCGGGATATCAATGCAGTGCGGGCGGGTAGCCGAGCGGAGTCGGACGATCGGATCGCTGATGGGTTCGGCCGTGAGGGCGAGCCCTCGATGGGTCGCGCAGGTCAGGGAAGTGCCACCCGCATAGTCCACATGTTTGCCGAGAAGTTCAATTCGACCTGGAACAAAGTACCGCCGACTCATGGGCGGGGATCGAGTGCAGCGAGGCGATGCGCAACGCCTTCGATATCGTGTTGACTCGAGAGGTCAAGGACTGGCTCATCGCTACGGAAACAGTGGTAGGCGGAATCCGATGCGCGCATGTCGTTTCGCACGGCATCTTGTATCTCAAGTTCGCCGCGCGCGGAAAGATGAATGCCGTCAATGGATAAAAAGATGCTGGGCGTGAATCGCCAGAGATTCATCGAAACGTCACGGCTGGGTTTTAGCGCGAGAGGATGATCAGCCGAGGGTTTTTCATGAATGTCGACTAAATGTTGACGCTCGTCTATTTCGAGCAGCGCGAATTTTAGAATGCGTTCTGCTTCAATCCCGCTCGCTCGGATCAATGCGTCCGCATTAAAGGCGACAAGTCCGCGTCCCTCGTGTGTGCGCAATTGGCGAATGGCATTCGTCGGATAGAGATTGTCTCCGTTCAACACCAGAAAGGGGCGCTCGCCAACCTGATGAGCCGCAGCTCGGACTGCATCTGCTGTCCCCAACGGTCGCTCTTGGATGGCGAATGAAATCGACACGCGCCGACCTTCCGCTGTGCGCTGAAAGTAATCGCGGACCTGCGTGTGCTCAGGGCCGATGACCAAAATTGCCGTTCGGATGCCGGCGTCGGCCAGATGAGAGAGTGAATAGTCGAGGAAAGGCCTGCCAAATGGCATCATCGCCTTTGCCCCGTGTTGCGCCGCTTCGCGCTGATCGCTGGAGATCAACGATTCGCTGCGGCTACGCCGCATGCGCGTTCCGAGACCGCGCGCGAGAATCACCGCGCATTCCGTCATTGGCGCGTCCGATAGGCCCGTAAGCCACGCCAAGTGCCCAAACCACTGGTGAGGCAAACCACCAAGCACACGTAGAACTGCGGCATGCGACCGTACAGCCAGCTTCCCGTGCCAAACAGTGCCGCATAAATGCAGGTGCAGCCCAGGACCCACGCCAATAATGCCTGGCCCAGTGGGTCGGCGCCCGGCGCCCCTTGTGACTTGACGCGAACAGGCTCCCATCCAGGACCGGAAGGGCGGGTCAACGCATAGAAGCGTTCGAGAACGCCCTCATCGGTTCGCGGGCCCCAATAGGTGACGGCGACCCAGATCACGGTGGTCACCGCGACCGTGATGAGCAATGACGTCGTTTCAGGAATGACGTGCCCCGCTTTTCGAGCGATAAAAAAGCCCAGCGCCACGAGGAAGGAACTCACCATGGCGGAAATCTCGCTCCACGCCGTGATCCGCCACCAGTACCAGCGCATGAGGTATAAGAGGCCCGTTCCGGCACCGATGGACAGGATGAGGTTGAAGGCCTCTTTTGCCGTGCCCAATGCGTAGGTAGTGCCGGCCGCGACGATCATCAGACCCGCCGTCACGCATCGCCCCATCAGGACGTAGTGTCGCTCCGACCGACCGGGTCTCAAAAAGCGCCGGTAGAAGTCGTGGACCAAATAGGATGTGCCCCAGTTGAGGTGGGTTTCCACGGTCGAGCGATACGCAGCGAGCGTGCCGGCGACAACAAACCCTAAGAAGCCGGCCGGCAGAAACCGCATCATCGCGGGATAGGCGATGTCATCCCCGATGAGCTTCGTATCCACGTAGGGATAGGCAGCCTGGATGTCTGCGAGGTGTGGATAGACGAGCGTGGAGGCGAGCGCGACGAGTATCCACGGCCAAGGACGCAGCGCATAGTGCAGAACCTGAAAGAGTAGGGTGCCGGTGATCGAGTCGCGCTCGCTTCGAGCGGAGAGCATGCGCTGTGCGATATAGGAGCCGCCACCCGGTTCAGAGCCTGGATACCAAACACTCCACCAAAGCACGGTTAGTGGCAGAACCAATACCGAGACGGTCGTCGGCCAGTCACCAAAATCCGGCAACAGCGCCAGTTTCTGCGCGGGGATCCGCGTCATCAGGCCGGCAAGGCCACCGACTTCCGGTTGTTGCACAGCGAAGTACGCCATCGCGAACGTTCCGGTCATGGTGATGCCGAACTGCAGAGTATCCGTGACGAGTACACCCCACAGACCAGAGACCGAGGCAAAGAAGATGGTCATCACGGAGCAGATGAACAAGGTCTGTTCCATCGGCCATCCCAAGAGGACATTACCGATCTTAGCGGCCGACAGATTCACCGCGGCGATAATCACGCAGTTGAAGAACAGGCCGAGAAATATCGCCCGAAAAGCGCGCAAGGCTTTTGCGCCGCGGCCCGAATAGCGGATCTCATAGAACTCAAGATCCGTCAGAACGCCGGATCGGCGCCACAGGCCGGCATACAGAAAGACCGTCAACATGCCCGTCAGTAGAAAGCTCCACCACAGCCAATTAGCCGAGACACCCCCTTGTCGAACGAGATTTGTGACTAAATTCGGGGTGTCCGTGCTGAAGGTCGTGGCCACCATCGAGATGCCAACCAGCCACCAAGGCGCCGCCCGTCCTGAGGTAAAGAACTCGCTGGTGCTGCTGCCGGCCCGCTTGAAGAAAAACAACGCCGGCAAGAAGCTCACCACAATGGACATGGCAATGATGATCCAGTCGAGCTGGGTAAACTGGATGACGGATTGGGGATTATTCATCGCGCGATTCTAGCGTCCGGTGACGGCCGTGGGCAGCCTTGCGCAGCGGGCGCGACCACCGACTATGGAGCGGGCTTTACCGGGCCCGGCAAAGTCCAAGTGAGCACCGCGCCGATGAAGAGCGAGATCGCCAATAACATGACGCCGCTCGCCGTATGGTGCGTTGCCGCGGACAGCAGTCCGAGCAGATTCGGTCCCACAAACCCACCGAGATTGCCAATCGAATTGATCATCGCAAGTCCCGCCGCGGCAGCGACGCCACCGAGACGGGCGTAGGGCAAGCTCCAAAAGAGTGGCAGTGAGGTAACGATTCCGGCGGTTGCGAGGGTCATTGCGATCAAGGCGAGCGCCGTATTGTGAGCCACCAGTACACTGGCCAAGAGACCGACTCCGCCGGCAAACGCCGATGCCGCGACGTGCCACCGACGTTCCTGCAGTCGATCAGAACGGCGACTCACGGGAATCATGACCAACGCGCCAACCCCATAGGGAATCGCGGTGAGTAGTCCTATCTGAATCGGGTGGGCGACGCCGGTGGCTTTGACGATCGTCGGTAACCAGAAGCCCACACCGTAGAGTCCGACGACCAAGCTAAAATAGATCGCAGCCAAGACCCATACGCCGGGTTGGCTGAACGCGCCCGTCAGCGAGTGGATGCTTTTGCGCTCGTTATCGCGTGCGATGTTCGAGCGCAGCAGTGTCTTTTCGTCCTCTTTTAGCCAGTCTGCCTGATCAATCCCATCGCTGAGATAGCCGAAGACCAGTCCGCAGGCCACGATTGCCGGGCAGGCTTCTAGAATGAATAACCACTGCCAACCGGCCAAGCCATGCCAGCCATCTGCCGATTCCAGAATCCATCCAGATAAGGGGCTGCCAATCACGCCGGTGAGTGGGACTGCCATCATAAAGAGAGCCGTCGCGCGCCCACACCGCTCCAGGGGAAACCAGTAGGTGAGGTAGAGGAGTACACCGGGAAAAAAGCCCGCCTCGGCGACACCCAGCAGAAACCGCAGAAAATAAAATTGCGTGGGCGTGACGACGAACGCGTTTGCTGCCGAGAGAATTCCCCAGGTCAGCATGATCCGGGCGATCCACGGTCGAGCCCCGACCTTGTGCAGAATGATATTGCTCGGCACCTCGAATAGAAAATAGCCAATGAAAAAGATGCCCGCTCCGAATCCGTAGACGGCATCGCTAAAACCGAGGTCGGCCATCATCTGTAATTTGGCAAAGCCAACATTGACACGATCAAGATACGAGATGACGTAGCAGACGAGCAGAAACGGCAACAGTCTTCGTGTGACCTTGGCGTAAGTTCGATCGGAGAAGGCGCTAGCGGACGTTGTGTCGTGACTCATAGGCAACAAGGTTCTTTTTTATGGGTTGAAGCCACTGCGCGCACAACTTTTCACGCGACGTGTCTCATTACGTCGCTCAAGGCGGCGCCCCGGTTGGCGTGGCTCGTGGTTAAGTTCTTGAATGGGTGAACGTGCCATCGGACCAGACGACGCGCCCTCGGTACAGGGTGAGCGCACAATGCAGATCTTTCAGTTGCGTGGTTGGGACCGATAAGAGGTTCTGCTTCCAGATCGCGATATCAGCGCTCTTGCCGATCTCCAGTGTACCGGCGTCCTTGTCGATAAAGAGCTGACGGGCGGCCCAAACCGTGTACGACTTCAGGGCGGTGCGGACGTCGACGGATTCCGCCATGCCAAACGGGCGATCACCGTACGTGCCCTGCAACGACTGACGGGCGACGCTCGCCCAAAGTCCGAAGCGCGCCGGTAGAGGTGTCACATCGTAGTCAGAACCCCCCGCCCAGAGGATTCCGCGTGCGCGATACGTTGCAAAAGGATTGAGGCGTTTCGCACGATACGGTCCGAAATTGCCGGCATAGTTATCCCCAATCCACCACGTAAAGGGGCCCTGCGCTTCAGGTATGGCGGCGTCATAACGCGTCTGTAAGTCCGCCATCGTCGACAGTGCATGCTCCGTGGGCACGTTGGCGTGGATGATCGAATGGCGTAGGTGCTCGGTCGGATGTTCCGTTAAGGCCGCGGCGTAACTATCCACGACCCAGTCAATTGCGCGGTCGCCGATCGCGTGAGTGCCAATGGAGATCCCGGCAGCGTGGAAGCGCGACACCATCTGTCGGTAGACGTCAGGCTCAATCAGCGGGTAGCCGCGATTGCCGGTGTCCAACCCGACCGATTTCAGGTTCCAGTCGGCATACATCCAAGCGGTTCGGCCACCCCCACTGCCATCCATGAATAACTTCACGCCGCAGGAGGTGAGGTCGTCGTGGGCGGATGAACGCGGCAGGTCGTGCAAGCGACTAATCAGGGCATCAGCCTCCGCGAGTGTGCTGCCACCGCCCCAGAGTACGCATACATGAGCCGACAGTTGGTGGGTGGCTGACAGTGCCCGATAGGCGCGCCAGTCATCTTCATGAATCGACGGGTCCTTCACCCCGGTCATCCCTTCCCGAGCCATGAGCGCAAGACTGGCCAGAATGCCATTGCGTCGGTCGGTATCAGACGGGGATGGGATGAGCGCAAGTAAACTATCGCGGGCACCTTCCTTCAATACGCCGGACGGCTGCCCAGACGGGTCGCGAACAATCGTTCCCGCCGGCGGATCGCGGGAATCGCGGTCGATCTTCGCAAGACGCATGGCCACGCTGTTCGCGGTTCCGTAGTGACCGGTGGTCTGGTCCAACCAAACCGGATGTTCTCCGCTAACGGGATCGAGATCTCGGGATTCCAGATATCGATGTTCTTTGAATTTGGCCTCATCCCACCCGCTGCCTAAGATCCAGGCGCCCGCCGGAAGTTGTTTCGCGCGCGCGCCGATCAGTTGGGTGACTTCCGAGATGCTGCGAGCCTTTGATAGATCGACGCCCGTCACTGCCGCCAACCCACCCGACGATATGTGGGCGTGGGCGTCGATCAGTCCGGGCGTTGCCGTGTACCCGTGCAGATTAATGACCTGGGTGTTGGCGCCGATCAGCGCGCGGACGGCCACGTTGGTTCCGACGGCGACGACGCGCCCGTCGCGCACGGCAATTGCTTGGGCGACCTCGTCCGTGGCGTTGACGGTCACGACATGGCCATTCCAAAGCACCATATCCGCAGGGCTCGCCTTCTCAGCGTCAGCCAACACGGTCGTGGTGCAGAGCGTTGCAATGACGCAAAAGGCTCTGGTGATCGTCATACGTGAATCTCCCCTGAAGCCCGGCTCAGCGCGGGCAGTCCCGATTTGAACATGAAATGGCAACCCGCAATCAATCTCGAGCCTCCCTTCCAGCGGTAAAAGTCAGTGCCGACGGGGATCTTGCCGTGTTCTGCGCCTGTCCACAGGTTCGACCGGTGATGGGCGTTTGAATCGGCAAGGCAGCCGGCTTGCTGGTCCGCGTGAACCAACTAGTGACGGCGGGCGCGCCGGCGAGTACCGTCGGCATTATTCGACCCGCCGTTACAGAGAGCTCCGGAATGACCACTGCCCAGGCAGACGAACCGCATCTACAAAGATCCATCAGCGCGCGACAACTGAGCATGATTGCGGTGGGTGGCGCTATCGGCACGGGGCTCTTTCTGGCCAGCGGCAGCGCCATTGCCCAAGCCGGTCCCGCAGGGGCGCTGCTCGGTTACGCGATCATGGGACTTGCTGTGTATTGCATGATGCAGTCCCTCGGGGAAATGGCGACTCAGTTGCCGATTCCGGGCTCCTTTGAAGCCTATGCCGATCGGTTCGTGGACCCCTCATTAGGTTTCGCCGCAGGCTGGAATTATTGGCTGAGCTGGACGATTACCCTCGCTGCTGAGCTTGTCGCAGGCGCCATGATTGTTCAGTTCTGGTTCCCGCATGCCAATACGACTCTTTGGGCGATCGCCTTTTTCGTACTGTTGCTCGGCCTGAATTGGATGACCGTGAAGGCGTATGCCGAAGCCGAATACTGGTTCGCGGGGATCAAAGTCATCACGATCATCGTATTTCTCGCCGTCGGACTCCTGCTGATCTGCGGCGGATTTGGTGGGGAATCGGTAGGCTTTCAGAATTGGACGTTGAAGGATGCGCCGTCGGGTCGGTCGGCGCCTTTCGTCGGCGGTTTCATCGGCGTTCTCAGTGTTTTCATGGTCGCTGGTTTTTCTTTCCAGGGAACCGAAGGCGTCGGACTGGCTGCGGCTGAAACTGCGGACCCTGGTCGAAATGTTCCGCGGGCGATCCGAAGTGTGTTTTGGCGGATTCTGCTTTTCTACGTGGGCGCTATTTTTGTCATCGGGATGCTCGTGGGTTTCAATAGCCCATATTTGTTGAATGGCAATGAATCGCATATCGCGTATTCGCCATTCACGCTCGTCTTTGAGCGCGTTCCCCATATCGGCTACTACGCCGCAAGTATGATGAATGCCGTGATTCTGACGGCTGTTCTGTCATGTGGAAATTCAGCTTTTTATGTGGCTACCCGAATGCTGCACGCGATGGCCTGTGCCGGACAGGCTCCGAAGCACTTTTCGAGCGTGAATCGGCGCGGGGTGCCGGTACCAGCGCTTTTGGCGACAGGATTGGTTGGCGCCTTGGCATTCTTTTCGAGCTATGTCGGCGATCAAAAGATCTATCAACTCTTATATAACGCGAGCAGTCTGACCGGATTCTTGATCTGGTTAGGTATCGCGATTTGTCATTTGCGGTTCCGTCGCGCATGGGTCTCGCAGGGCCGACGAGTCGAGGATCTTCGCTTTAGAGCCAAGTTCTACCCATACGGCACTTGGTTATCTCTCCTGCTATTTATTGCAGTCTTGTTCGGAGCGAATGCGAGCGTGTTCAGCGCAACACCTTTTTCATGGTTTGATGTTGTCACCAGCTATTTGATGATTCCTGTCTTCGTGCTGCTCTACTTGGTCCACAAATGGATCAATAAAACGCGGCTCGTTCCCTTGCTCGATTGCCGGTTTGACTTGCCGGCGGAAGATTCATCGGAATCGTGACCCGATGGGGCACTCGGCGACTCCGCACGCCTGCCTGCGTGTGGAGTCGCGGCCTGAGTTCTTATCTCAGATCGGTGGATGACCGGAAGACCACGGCTCCACCGACGAGCGTCATCACGGCGTGAATGTGTCCGAGATCTTCCAGTGAGGCCGAGAAGGGGTCTTGGGAGAGCACCACGACGTCAGCCAAGCGCCCCACGGTGAGTTGACCCACCCGATCTTCGGCCCGGGCCGCATAGGCTGAGCCGCGGGTATAGCCGTCAATGGCTTCGCGGACGCTGATGCGCTCTTCCGGATGATAAAACGTTTCGGGAATGGGCCGGGCCCCCCCTTGGTTTGCGCCATCAAACGGGCCGGAAAGGATCGGCCCCGTATCATCGGAACGCCACACTTGGCGAGTGACCGCTTGTTTCACATTGACCCATGGATCCGGCGGCCAACTGCACGGCCAATCCGTCGACATGGCCAGTGTTGCGCCCGAGTCTAAGAGCGAGCGCCAGCGATCGGCGACCGTCGGGTCGGTGGCGTCATAACCGGTCCCCAACGATTGACAACAGAAATCAGGCTGAATGCCGGCCGTGATGCCGAGCGCCTGATAGCGAGGTAGATCGGCCTCTTTGACGAGGAAGTTGTGTTCGATCCGCAGCCGACGCGAGCGGGGCCCATTCGCTCGCATCGCGCCCTCGTAGGCGTCCAAGATCAGGTGAACCGAGTCGCCGCGCTGCGCATGCGTCATCAGGTCGAATCCGCGACGATCCAATTCCGACACGATGCGCTTGTATTCGCTCGCTTGATAAACGATCGGTGGCGCGAGACCCGTGCTGCCATCGGAGAAGAACTTGACGAGGTTGGCGTCTACCCATTCATCGTGATAACGCGAACGGGCTGTTTCGAGATCGGACAAGAAACGTTCGGTGAGTCTGTGCGGATAGGCGACGGCACCAAAGGCCGTGCGCGTTCGCAGGGTGAGGCGTCCCGAATCGCGCAGCTGTCCGTATAGATCCAGTTCCGCAAGATCACCCGTTGCGTTGACGATGCTGGTAATGCCGTAGGAGTTCAGATGCTGCATGCCGGCTTCCAGAAGACGAAGCTTCTCCGACGTCGGGATGAGGGGTAGGACGGCGCGCTCCATGGTCTCTTGGGCCGCTTCGATCAATACGCCGGTGGGGTGCCCGAGTGCGTCGCGAATAACGCCCTTCTCCTCCGCTGGATCGGATAAGGGGGCGTCGCCAATTTGGGCCAAGGCAAGCGCCGCTGCGTTGACAAAGAGGGCGTGTTCAGAGGAATTGTGAACGACGATAGGACGATCCGGGACCGCGCGATCCAAGAGTTCATGATGCGGCGCAATGGGATCCGCCGTGCCGAAATCAGCCCGTGCGATCAATATATTGGCGGCAGGCTTGGATGCGGAGTAGTCGGCAATGGCCTTGAGAAAGGCGTCCGGCATATCCGGCGTCACACTGTGCAGGGGCGTCGACAGATTGAGGCCATCCAGTTCGATTGCGCCGAACAGGAGATGAACGTGCGCGTCCACGAGGCCAGGTAAGGCGGTCTGACCTCTCAGGTCAATCACTGCCGCGTTTTTAGGCGCCGCCTGACGGGCAGTCTTCTCGTCACCAATGGCCACGATGCGGCCGGCTTTGACGGCGATGGCCGTGGCCCAAGGATGACTCGGGTCGGCGGTGTAAATGTGTCCGTTCACCAGAAGCGTGTCGGCGGATGGCAGTGCTGCTTGGGCGCATCCGCTGCTTGCGAGCAGCCATAGCGCGATGGTGCGCAGGGGGTGACGAGTCGTCCGCATAAGCATCTCCTACGAGGGAGCTGGCAGGCTAGCACGTTCACAGCGAGGTCTTTGCCGGCGTGCCGACCACGATGCGCGATCAGGACTAGGCGTGAACAGCGTGATGGCCATCACTGGAGGCGGGCAAACTGATAAAAGTGATAAAAAAATATGAGAAACAGGGGCCTAGAAGAAAAATAATTGGCAGTGACGAGTGGCGTTCCGGTGAGTGAGAACGATGGCGGGACAACCTGTTTTGAGCCTGGTGTGGCGCTACAGTCGCTGTTCGTGACCAATCGGGCCGCTCAGATCAGAATTTGACCCCGGCATAAACGCGTCCCTTGTGGCCGGAGGGCTGTGTCAAGAAAATACAATTTGGGGGTGGCGTGGGAGCCAACCCTGGGGCGCGGGGTCAATGGATCGATCCGTTACAGACGAAATGGGGGGTACGCGGCTCGTGTGCGCGCAGTGCGCTGCGTGCTATCAAGGCCGGCAGTTAGTTCTTCCCCTCGCTTGCCCACTGTGCGCCGGTGTCCTGCAAGTCACCGGAAATGCACCGCCGGTCTCGACGATTTCACACCGGGCAGATGCGCGCAATTTTCACCGCGTATTACTGCAGTTGGTGGCACGGTCGTCCCGCACAGGGCTCGGCATTGCTGATGTGAAACTGCCGGCCAACATTCGTCCGATCCACATTCGGATGCGACGGTTCCGAGGTGAGTTCGAGTCACTTTCGGCCGCGTCGAATGTGCATGCCGTGACGTCTCGATATCAGTTCGACGTTTGCCTTGCGGTGGGCCTGCCCGAGACGCTCGTGTCGGCGTTGGAGTCGGCTGGATTTGCCCGTTCGACACGGCAGGGTGTCCCTCGCGGCGAATTGTGTTTGCTGGCATGTGATGATGCGACCGCGAACCAACGCGCTTCCGACCGATTTCAGGATCTGATGGTCGGCGCTCAGCGAGTTTGTGATGAGGACATTGTTCGCGTAGACCCCATCCGCGGAGAGGATTTTTACTATCCCATTTGGCTTTGTGTGCTACCGATACGCGGCCGGATATTGCATCTGGCCGTAGATGCAGAAACCAACCGGATCTTGCAGGAATCATGGGAGGACGCGCCTTCGGTTGCGGCCGGTCGGCGCAGGGTTTTGCGGTGGATCTTGGCACTCCTTGCTCTCGTCGTTGCGGCGGTTGCGGTTGGCTTCAGCGGCGGCTCTCTGGTCTCAAGCCGAGATCTTCCCGTTGTTCTGATGTTGTTCGCGTTGACGCTCGGATGGTTCTATCTCATTCGCAGCTCCGCGCACGCCCAGCTGCGCCGCAGTGCGCTCGACGGCGACCTATTGTCGATCGACTACATCGTCCAGCGGCTACGTCGTGCCCGACGGATTGCGCTCGTGGCCCTGTTCTGTCTGGTGGGTACGCTATTGCTCGTCGGCGCTTCGCGCATGAAGACTGCTTGGTTTTACGAAGATCCCATCCCGTTTGTGAGTCTCTCCGAACGGGGTGTCGATGCCGAGACACTGCGACCGTGGAGTTCTATCAACACGAATTTTCTCCAGTCGCCGTTTGGGGTCAACGGACATCAATATGTGGTTACGAAGGCTGTGCCGCGAATTGGGCCCCAGCTGCAGCCGGGTATCCCCGTCCACCTTTCGCCCAGTGGGATCATTCGGATCGTCGGTCCCGGTGGTTACGGCGCCTTGGCAGATGCGATTGACGCGTCAGGCGCGGGGGATACGATTCACGTGCACACTGGGCGCCATCCGGGCGGTCGATCCGTCATTCGTCATGATCTGTTGATCGAGGGAGACCCAGGGGCCACGATCGAGTGGCAGGGTGGAAAAGGCCCCTATATCGAGATCGGTGCGGCCGATACGACGGTGGCCATTCGTCACCTGCGCTTGGAGGGTGATCGGGTTAATTCAAATCTGCTGGGTGACCCTAACATTGCTTATGGAGCTCCGGAGCAGGGCGTCCGGCCGCATCTCATTCTGGAGGACGTGGCGATCGTCAATAGCGGGGGCGGTGCTGTGAGTTTCCAGTCGGCGGGCGCGACGATAGAAGTCTACGGGGGCTATTTGAGTATTCTGGTGGCGAGCAATGCCAGCCGAGTCGTCGTGACCGCCGGCCGACAGCCCACTGGGTCCGTTCACGCAGTGCTCTTTCCGGGTCACTATGGACCTGGCATTGCACGCAGTGTCTGTGTGATCTGCTTGTTCGACGCGGATGATGTGTTTCTGGATCATGTTGGATCTGTGGTCGGGCGGGGTGAGATTCTGGTGGGTAGCAGTGCTGGCCGTGTTCGGTTGGGCGAGCATTTAGGCAACGTGACCATCCGACTGATGGATGATTCCGGTCGCGATCAGGGCAACCTTCCGTTGCCCAAGGCTGCACCCTTTGCCTTTCGAGTTGTGCATGGGGTCGCTGAGTTCTGAGGATCACGGGAGACCGGCGTATACTCTCTTGGATCACAGTTTTCCTAGACCATTACCCATGGCTTCGGTTGATGAAATGCATATGCGTCGGGCGCTTGAGCTCGCTGCAAAGGCCGAGGCCGAGGGCGAAGTTCCGGTCGGCGCGCTCGTTGTGGTCGGCGATCGCGTTGTGGGCGAAGGATGGAATCGGCCAGTCGCTCTTAACGATCCCACTGCACACGCGGAAATGATTGCGTTGCGCCAGGCAGGGTCTGCGTTGGCGCAATATCGACTTCTGAATGCGACGGTTTACGTCACGCTAGAGCCCTGTGCGATGTGTACGGCTGCGATGGTGCATGCCCGGGTCCGTCGCCTGGTGTTTGGTGCGTGGGATCCGCGGCAGGGTGCGGCCGGAAGTGCTTTTGATCTTGCGCATAGTCGCGCGCTCAATCACGCCTTAGACACCTTCGGTGGCGTGCTCGCCGACGAGTGTTCGGCTCAGCTGAAGGAATTTTTCCGCCGCCGACGAAGTCAGCCCGGCGAGGGGCCGAGTGCGCGCGACGGTACCGCCCATTCCAGCACGTCCAAATAACTGCGAACGTTGTCGACAAAGCGCGCGGCCTCCCATCCACGCGCGTAACCGTGCTTGGTCTTTTCATACCAAGCTGCTTCCGCGAGGTGCGGTAGAAACTCGCGCACGTCCAACCAAGAGTCGGGATCTCGGCCTGCGCTCTGCGTGAGCACTCGGGCATCCTCGACGTGCGCATAGCCAATGTTGTACGCCGCCAACGCAAGCCAGGTTCGATCCGGTTCCGGGATCCGATCTGGGATGGTGTCGCGCATCTGCGCCAAAAAAGCCGCTCCGCCGTGGATGCTTTCTGCCGGGTCTTTGCGATTCCCGACACCGACGGCACCCGCCGTGTCCTCCGTGAGCATCATGAGTCCTCGGACGCGGGTAGACGAGATCGCATCCGGATTCCATCGAGATTCCTGGTAGCCGATGGCGGCGAGAATGCGCCAGTCCTGGCGAAATTCCCGCGCAGCATGTTCGAATAGCGGCCGCAACGAGGGTAGTCGATCCTGAAGATCGCGCACCAAGGCCCGCGCGCCGGCGTAGTCGTAGCGCTCGTCGGGATCGTAGTAGCGGGCAACGATGTCAGGTTCCTGGCGCTCCAATTCCCCGAAATAGGAAGCGACGCGCAGCGCGATATCCGGATCATCTTTCGGTAATGCCCACGCCATTTCATCGGCGGACGGGAAATTGAAGGCGATGCGTAATTCCGGGTGGTAGGGGCGCGTCAGGAAGAATTCGTTGCGATCGGCGACGGTTGCATCGATGTCACCGCTCCAGACCCGATCCAACAAGTCGAGTGTCGAGAGGTTGGGGACCTCTTCAATATGCAGCCCTGGGATTTGTTGAGCTAATCGGCGCAGCGCAAACGCGTGCGAACTTCCCGCGACAACGGCGACCTTGCGGCCGACCAGTTCGTGGATGTCCTTCGGTCGTGGTGCGCCGCGGCGATGAATGAAATGCAGTTTGACCCGTTGGTAAGGCCTCGAGAACCGGACGGTCTGCTGCCATTCTGGTGTGACAGCGAGCCCGGCGGCCGCGATGTGCGCCTTGCCATGGGCAACGGCGGCAATGGCGGCAGCTGGCGAGGGGTACAACTGAATCTCGAGGCGAAGTCCCAATGAACGGGCGAAGCGACTGGCCAACGCATACTCGGGGCCTTCAGGACCATGGGCACCCAGATAGTAGGCCGTGGGGCTGTTGTACGAGGCAACGCGCAATGCACCAACGGTGTGGGCTTGCTCCACGACACCGGGCCGAGGGGTACACGTGCCCAGCAGAGTAAATACCGCAAGCGCAGCAGGCACCCGCCATGGCAGCCCACCTTGTGGCAATCGAAACAGACCGAGCATGGATGTGGAGGATACGCGACGCTCTTCGTTTGCGGTGAATCGAAGCGGGATTGCTGCGCCAGCAGATCTTAAAACGACAAAAAATGTCGTAATTGGATTCTGTCCGTCACCCCTCCGTACCTCACCCTGACCAGATCAAGTGATACGACAGTGGATGTTTGGTGTATGATGCGCGCCCCGATCGCCACGTCGGGTACCGGCGGAGAGGTGGCAGAGTGGTCGAATGTACCTGACTCGAAATCAGGCGTGGGCTTACGCCCACCGTGGGTTCGAATCCCACCCTCTCCGCCAATATTTTCGAACGTTTCGAATCCGGCTCATGCCGGATTCGTGACCTTTGGCTTTCTTGCTTGCCCTTAGTTGCGTGGCAGAACTTCTCGTAATACCCGAAGCGAGTTTCCTCCCAGCGCTAAGGAGATTTCGGCGTCATTGAAACACTCATCTAGCAGCGCTTGCGTGATCAACTCGAGGCGACTCGCGTCATATCCGGCGGTGATAGCCCCGTCAAAATCCGTCCCGAGACCAACGGTCTCAATACCCACTAAATCGCGAATGTGGCGCATCGCACGCGCGGTGTCTTTGGGTTCTGTGCCACAGACAGCTGCGTCCCATACGCCCACACCGATGACGCCATGCAGGCGTGCCACCCCACGAATTTCATCATCGGTCAAATTCCGGTTCTCATGGCAGGTGGCCTGTACGCCGCCATGGCTCGATACGACCGGTCGCGTCGCCATCGCGAGCACGTCGGCGACGGTCTGATGACTCGCATGCGCGATGTCGATCACCATGCCTCGACGCTCCATCTCCGCAACGACTTTACGACCCAATGGCGTCAGACCGCCCTTGTGCTCGCCATGCATCGAGCCGGCCACATCATTATCGAAGAAGTGCGCGAGCCCAGCCATCCGCACTCCCGCGTCGTAGAGTAAATTGAGATTGGCGATGTCGCCTTCCAAGTTCTGCAGCCCCTCGACGGAGAATAGCGCGCCGATTGGGCGTCGAGCCGCCGGTTGTGAATGCGCCGCTAAAAGTGACTCCAGATCATCTCGCGTTCGGATCGCCATGAGTTGTCCGTCGCTTCGAGCGACCGCATCCGCAAGTTTTCTGCTGTGATAGAGCGTGCGGCCCAGTGGTGAAAACCAGGTGGATGGCGGCTGCAGTTGGAGAATCGCCAGCGGCGTCAATGAATCCGAAGGCGGGTTGCTCTGATAGTTAATGCCGCGGGGCACTTGAGATACCGACGAGAAGATCTGCAGTGTGACGCCGCCTTGCTGTAAGCGCTGCAAATCGATGTGGCCCAAGTGTGTGGGTGTTAGCACATTCCGCTTCCAAAGCAGCGTATCTCCGTGCATGTCAATGACGGTGAGTTGGTGATGCAGTTGGGACGCGACGGAACTTGCCACCGCCTGCGTGCCCACTACTTTATTCTGGGCGCGGTCAACGAGGCCGGGTCCAATGGCCAGTCCGATGAACAGCCCGATGCTGGCGCAACCAGCTATTCCGATGATCCAGTTTGAACGTCGTGTCATCGAAGTCTCCATCGCTCTGAAACAGCAAGCCCTCTGGCAAACAATAGCCCAAAAAGAAAGGGCCGGCAGGAGCCGGCCCTTTCGGGGTCTGAAGATCCGCGGTGCGGCAATCAGAACTTATAATCAATGCTCACACCGAGTACGCGGGGACGCAACGGTGTCTGGGCAACGATGAACTGCTGTGTGCTCGTGAACACAGACGCATTCGAATCACCCAAGTTTTCTCCGAAGAGCATTAATGTCCACTGGTCTTTCGACACGCCGAAGGACGCGTCATACGTGGTGTAGGCCGGATCCTCAAACCGCAACCGGCCCGTGGTGATGGTGTCCCCAGTGGTCAGCGGTGGGTTGGCGCCCGCCTGTGTGTACGAATGGCCAACGTGTGAAGCGCCCACCTGGAAGAACGCCTCCATAGAGTTGCTCAATGAGAACTCATAACGCGCCCGCAGGCTGAACTGCACCGGTGGTGAATCCGCTGTCGGCGAGCCCGGAGGGCCGTACACATTGCTGACGGCCACACAATTGCTGCCCGCCGAGTCGCAATTCTGCGTGATCGGTTTGCCGAAATTGATGCTGTCCGGATTGTTCACAATCAATGACGGCGAGTTCAACTGCTTGCTCTTGTTCCAAGAAGCCGCAGCCTGCAGGGTGAGTCCACCGACCGGGCGGTAGACGAGGGAGGTTTCAAGGCCCTGCAAGTCGAAATTTTGGCCATTCGAGTTGTAGAAGACGTTGCCAACCAACCCGGGATTGAACAACGCAATCTGTACGTTATTCCACTTTTCCTTGTACAAAGCGCCGTTCCATTGCAAGCGACGATTCAAGAACTCGGCCTTCCAGCCGATTTCATTGTTATCGAGCTTGTCAGACGTATACGAGCGGGGCACTGCGTACTGCGGAACGCCATCCGGACCGTAGGCGTGTAACGCGCCGCCGTTCTGGTTGAAGCCACCCGGGCGGAAGCCCTGACTGAAGGTGTAATACACCATGGCATCCGGGGTGATGTGCCACGTCAGGTTCGCGCGACTCTTCCAGCCGGACTCCTTGTCCGCCAGGTTCTGTGCATTGAGATTGAAGCCCTGCTGGCAGCCGCCGGCCGGATTGCCGGCTTCAAAGCAGTAGAAGCTGTTGGCAACATCGCCCTTCAGCGAGTTCTTGAAGGTGAAGTGGCGGGTACCGAGCGTTGCCGTCAGGACCTTCGGAATCAGGTCGTAATCGACCGAGAGGAAGAAGGCAGTCTGCTTCACCTCACGGACGTCATCCTGATAGAACGAGCTATTCGCGTCGCGGACGCCTGGGTTCACAACCGTCGTGCCTGGCTTCGTTCCGATAGGCGCGAAGCAGCCATCCGTGACCGTGTCGCTGCACGCCGGAACCGTCTTGTAACGCCAGTCTGACTGATCAAACAGCTTATTGTCCTCGACATACACGCCGCCGATCGCCCGCAGACGCCAATCGTCCGGCGTGGAGAGACGGAATTCATGCTGCGTGTGCTCGTTGCGCTCCACCGAGCGCCAAATCACAGCCGGCGAGAAGCAGGTGGAGGGCAGTTCCGCGCCGCTTGGGCCCGTGTGGGCGCCGTAGCACTGGTAGTAATCGGCATACACACCGCGGGAGTAGTTCGTATAGTCGTTGACCTGATTGACCTTGCGAACGAGGTAACCGCCCGTGTAGACGGCTTTCAATTCGCCGATCTTCCCGTTCAAGGTCCATGCCGTGTTCGAGAAGGTATCGTGGTTATGCGACGGGTTAAACAGCGTGACTTCTAACGGCTTCAACTTCTCCCCATCCGAGCCGTAAGGCTGCTGGTAGAAGACGCCAGAACTGTCGAGATTCTGATAGGTCTGCGAAACCAACAGATCCCAATCATCATTGAACTGATACTTGCCCGAAACCCGAAGCCCCTTGTAGGAGGCCGGGTTGATGGCCTTACCCGCGATCGCGTTGTTATTGACGGCAACGGCGTTCGGCGGCACGCAATAACCATTATTCGGCTGGCCGTCCGGGCAGTTGCCATTCGCATCGGCCGGATAGTTGGCGTAGTGAATGCCGACATCGGTATTGCGACGGTGAAAGGTTGCCGGCACGTTGTCGATATAACCGCCGCGCTGATCGTTGTAGATCACTCCGCGTACCGCAAACTTGTCGTTAAACGGCAGGTTCAAGACGGCTGTCACGTTCGAATTGGGATCGCCGTGAGCGGTGATGCCGTAGCCGGCCTTGAAGCTGCCCTCAAACTTGCCTAGCTTGGGCTCGTTCGTGATGTAGCGAACCATGCCGGCTTCCGCGCCCGAACCGAACAGCGTGCCCTGTGGACCTTCCAAGACCTCAATGCGATTGAGATCAGCCGCGTAGACATCGAGGTTGCGGCCCGGCAATTGGCCCGACTGGTTATCCAGATAGATGGCTACGTTCGGGAATGCGGCCGTCGTACCTGAGCCTTGGCTTGGCTGCGAGCCGGCGGACAGTCCGCGCATGAAAATTTCGTTTTGACCCGGCCCGTTGTTCGCGGAGGAGACGTTCGGCAGGTACTTTACGTAGTCGTCGAAGGTCTGGACATGCAGTTCTTCCAACGCTCTTTCGGTGAATGCCTGCATCGAAATGGGCACGTTCTGGATACTTTCCGAACGCCGCTGCGCGGTCACGATCACCTCGTCGAGAGCGTCGGAATCCGCCGCGATGGCTTGAGTGCTGGCAAGGCCACCGAGTACGGCGGCGATCGCGAATGAAAGCTTCGAATGCATGAAAGACTCCCCTGATGCTGTTCGTTCAATGCGTGGTGACCGATTACGGTTCGCGACAGCGGGACCGCGATCGCAGGGCCTCAAACGGGCACCCACGATCGTTGTATTTTAGCAACAATCGTTGTCAACCTGTGGCGATCATACACCGAGCCGTCCTGTACGCGTCACCTCGGGGCCGTGCCGCGCCGATCGATTCGGCGCCCGTCAGTGCGGTCCCTGGATGGCTTGAGTTGCGGGTTTCCCAATGCTTTTCCCGGCCGTCATCCGCTATGCTGCGCGCCTTCTTGAGCCGGAACCTGTCCATGACCGACGAATTGCCTGCTTGCCCGAAGTGCGCATCTGCGTTCACTTACCACGACGGCAGCCAGCTCGTCTGTCCCGAATGTGGCCATGAGTGGAGCGGTGCGGCCGCCGCCGCCGACGCGGTGGAGCACGACGAGGCTGTGACGTACAAGGACGCCAACGGCAACGTGCTGGTGGATGGCGATACCGTCACCGTCATCAAGGATTTAAAGGTCAAGGGAGCGTCATCAGCGCTGAAGTCCGGCACGAAGGTGAAGAACATCCGGCTAACAGATGGCGATCACAATATTGATTGTTGGATCGAAGGCTTTGGTGCGATGAAGCTCAAGTCGGAGTTCGTTCGTAAAGCGTGAGTGATTGAGCCCGCCGCCGTTCGCCAATCGTCAGTGATGGCTGTCGGTCAGACGCTTGAGTGCCGTCAGGTAGTCGTCCGCCCACGTCGTCGGCAGGCCGTCGGATCCGACGAGGCGCGAATGCAGCGCACAGAACTGACGCCAGCAATGCGCGGCTTTTACATCGTCGGTCGCGTCACCAAAACGCTGTTCAATCGCGTCTGGGGCCATCCGCGCAAGGAGGATCGTGACGGCGAGTTGCGCGGCTTCAATAGAGGTTCGTCGTTCAGCCTCTACGGCACTGAACGCGGCGCGGACCGCCTCGACAGGGGGAATGAGCCGCCGTTGTTCTTCGCCCAGCATGAGCGCAAGGGCTTCATCGACGGATTCGCTCTGACTCAGCGGGTCACGGCGCAAGTCAAAGCGACCGGTCTTCATCTCGGTGAGGTTGTCTTGGCGGGTTCGACGCTCTCGCGCGAAGGCGACGAGGCCGGTGGTCATTTCCCGCAATAACAGACCCGCGAGGCCCAGAATCCGCTGCCCATCGTCGGGATCGGTGACCCCAATGCCGATTCCGCGTTGAAAGGCCTGCATCGCCGCCGTGTCAGTGCCGGTCGACGCGGAACCGCCCTCGTGGGCAGGGGTTGCGGAGCGCGAAATGAGTTTACCCAGATCAAAGTCCTCGCCCAGATCGGGAACGGACGCTGACAGGTCGGTTGATGGCGACAGGCTCGATAGCATCGCATTCAGGTCGTCTTCGCGCCGGTCGCCAAGTTCCACAAGCACTTCATAGCCCCCGATGGCGATACGGTCCCCTGACGCCAGTGGGTGGACTCCTTGGCGCCCAAGCGCTTCCTTCGCGCCATTGACGAAGGTTCCGTTCGAGCTGGTATCGAGGAGGTTAAACCGTCCATCCGCAAAGACGATTCGAGCGTGATGCGACGAGACGTACCGCTCGGGGTCCGGGAGAACCCAGTCATTATCCAGCGCACGGCCGATCCGGCCACCTTCCGGACCAAAGACGTGGCTCGCCCGCCCTGCCAGAGCGCGCGCCCGTGTGCCGAATACTCGCAGCGTGAGCGGCATGGCCCGTACACCAGTTAAGATAGGCGTCACTTTACTCTCGGACACGGTCGCAGCATGGCAGCCAGTCACATTTTAAAGGTCTTATTCGTTCGTGAGGGCAAGGTCTGGGAGATCTATGCCAAGAAAGTGTCTCACGGCAGCCTTTTCGGATTCCTCGAGGTCGAGGATTTTGTTTTTGATACGCGCTCGTCTGTGGTCGTGGACCCGTCCGAGGAGCGAGTCCGCGCCGAGTTTGAGGGGGTCAAGCGGACATGGCTACCGCTCCACTCCGTTCTGCGCGTGGATGAGGTCAAAAAGGGCGGATCCAGCAAGATCACGGCGTACGACGGGACTAACGTCGCGCAGTTTCCGATGCCGGTGATGCCCGGAACCCCCGACCTAAGCCCCCGCAAGTAGGGGAGTCCCCGAGGCGGGGTCGAGGTGGGGTAGAATGCGGGTCTGCCGGCCTTGGCCGGCTCTAAGTTCGAGTGTCCGATGCTGGTGATGCCTGGGGCTGCGGCCCTGTCTCGTTTCCGTCTCGACAAACTCCTGGCAGCGCTGCAGGCGATCGATCCGTCGGTCCACAGCGTTGCGGCTTACTACAGCCATTTTGTCGACCTGTCCGGTGAGCTATCGCCCGAGGACGTTCGTGTCCTTGCGCGGCTGCTCGAATCCGATGTCGCGCCGGCACTGCCTTCGGGGTCAGTGCACCTCGTTGTCACGCCCCGCCCAGGAACCATCTCGCCATGGTCGACCAAAGCCACTGACATCGCCCACGTGTGCGGCTTGTCGGCGGTGCGTCGGATCGAGCGCGGTACGGTATTCGTATTGCAGACCGCGAACGCGTTGGCTACTGAGACGGTCAGCCGTCTCGCCGCCTTACTGCATGACCGCATGATCGAGGCCGTATTGCCCTCGTTGGACGCTGCGATCTGCCTCTTCTCCGACGAGTCACCGCGACCCTTGGCCGTCGTGCCGCTGGGTCATGACGGTCGAGCCGCGCTGCTGGCGGCGGATAAGCGGTTGGGTCTCGCCTTGTCCTCCGATGAGGTGGACTACCTGCTGGCCGCTTACGGCCAACTGGGCCGCGATCCGACCGATGTCGAATTGATGATGTTTGCGCAGGCGAACTCTGAGCACTGCCGTCATAAGATCTTCAACGCCTCCTGGACCGTCGATGGCGCCGCGATGGAAAAGTCGCTGTTCTCGATGATTCGAAACACGCACGAGAAAAATCCGGGCGCTGTGCTATCGGCGTACCGTGATAACGCGTCCGTGATTAAGGGCACGGTGGCTGAGCGTTGGTTTGCGGATCCTGATTCCCATGTCTATCGGGCGAGCGTTGAGCCGATCGACATTCTGATGAAGGTGGAAACGCACAATCATCCGACCGCAATTTCGCCATTCCCGGGTGCTTCCACTGGGTCCGGTGGCGAAATTCGTGACGAGGGCGCAACTGGCCGGGGTGCTAAGCCCAAAGCAGGCCTGACGGGCTTCACGACGTCTAATTTGCGAATTCCCGGCTTCGAGCAACCCTGGGAGGGGCCCGAGGGCAAGTCGGCCCGTATCGCGAGCGCGCTGGACATCATGACCGACGGCCCATTGGGCGCTGCTGCCTTCAACAATGAGTTCGGACGCCCCGGGATTCTGGGCTATTTTCGAACCTACGAGCAGCGCGTGGCGGGTGATCCGGTAGGCGTGACCCGTGGCTATCACAAGCCAATCATGCTGGCTGGTGGCCTTGGGAATATTCGCCGCGACCACGTTGAGAAGGGCGAAGTGCCCGCTGGCGCCAAAATTGTGGTGCTCGGTGGTCCGGCGATGCTGATCGGGCTCGGCGGCGGTGCGGCCTCATCCGTCGGCAGCGGCGCCTCGACTGAAGATCTTGATTTCGCATCGGTGCAACGAGGCAATCCCGAGATGCAGCGTCGCGCGCAGGAAGTGATTGACCAGTGCTGGGCACTGGGCGATCGCAATCCCATTATTTTGATTCATGACGTGGGTGCGGGCGGCCTGTCGAACGCCATTCCGGAGGCGATTGCGCACAGTGATCGCGGTGGTCGTATCGACTTGCGCTCGATCCCCACCGACGAGCCGGGACTCTCGCCTCTGGAGTTGTGGTGTAACGAAGCGCAGGAGCGCTATGTGCTCTGCATTGCGGCTGAGCACATTGATCAATTCATGGCGTTCTGTCGTCGCGAACGTTGTCCGGCTGCGGTCGTGGGCACGATTACCGATGATGGCCAACTGGTCGTGGCCGATCCGCGCACCGGTGAATCGCCGGTCGAGATGCCCATTGAAGTGCTGCTCGGTAAGGCCCCGCGCATGAGCCGTGTGGGATCGCGTCAGCCGCGAGTCTGTGAGCCCGTCGCGACTGAGGCGATCGATATCCGCGATGCGGCTTACCGACTGCTGCGCTTGCCGACGGTTGCCGATAAAACGTTTCTGATCACCATCGGTGATCGCACGGTCGGTGGCATGGTGAGCCGCGATTCCATGGTGGGTCCGTGGCAGGTCCCCGTCAGCGATTGCGCGGTTACCCTTGCGGGCTATACCACCCACGCGGGTGAGGCGATGGCGATGGGTGAGCGCACACCCGTCGCGCTGCTCGATGGGCCGGCATCGGGACGCTTGGCGGTCGCTGAAGCGATCACCAATATTGCGGCGGCGGACGTTCGTCAGTTGTCGGACGTCAGCTTGTCGGCTAACTGGATGGCCGCCTGTGGCGACGCGAATGAAGACGCGACGCTGTTTGATACGGTCCGCGCGGTCGGCATGGAGTTGTGTCCCGCACTCGGGATCGCGATTCCAGTCGGCAAGGACTCCCTGTCGATGCGTTCGGGATGGAAGTCGCCCGAGGGCGATCGTTCCGTTTGGTCGCCTGTCTCCTTGATCGTTTCGGCGTTTGCGCCGGTCGGGGATGCGCGCGCCACGCTCACGCCGCAACTCAAGGGACGCGACGGATCCTCGAAGATCATCTTCGTTGATCTGTCCGCCGGTCGTGATCGTTTGGGCGGGTCGTGTCTGGCGCAGGTCTACGGCGTGCTCGGGGATGCCCCGGCCGATTTAGAGAGCCCTGAAGTGCTCGCCGGCGCGTTCCGGGCTGTTCGGTCGATGGCCCGTGACGGTCGCGTGCTCGCCTACCATGACCGCTCGGACGGTGGCTTGTTCGTCACCTTGGCTGAAATGGGCATCGCTTCGCACGTGGGCTTGAGCATCGATTTGGGGGTTGTCCCCGACGCGGTCGCAGCACTGTATGCCGAAGAGCCCGGAATGGTGCTCGAAGTGGCTGAGCATGACGCCGGGATCGTCTTGGCTGCGTTTGCGGCCGAAGGGCTGGGCCCACACACCCGCGTGATTGGCCACACCGCGCTTGAGGCGCAATTGTCTGTCCGTGCCAACGGTGCAGAAGTGCTCAACGAGGCGATCGTGGCGCTCGCAACGGCCTGGTCTGAAACCAGCTTCCGGATGCGCGAGCGCCGCGATGATCCCGCGTGTGCGCGTGAAGAATTCGCGCACGTGTCCGATGCGGCGGATCCGGGTCTTTCGGCACGTCTCACCTACGACGTGAATGCGGACGTGGCGGCCCCTTACATTGCGACCGGTGCACGGCCTAAAGTGGCTGTCTTGCGCGAGCAGGGCTGTAACAGTCAGTTGGAGATGGCCGCCGTCTTCGCACGATCGGGTTTTGAACCGCACGACGTGCATATGACCGATGTGATCGGTGGGCGGATCAGCTTGGCTGAGTATCCGGTGGTCGTGGCTGTCGGTGGCTTCAGTTACGGTGACGTACTGGGTGCCGGCGAGGGTTGGGCGAAATCGATACTCTTCAATACCCGCGCTCGGGATGAATTTTCCCGGCACTTTGATCGTCCGGGAACGCTGACTTTGGGGGTTTGCAATGGCTGTCAGATGTTGGCGGCTTTGGCGGAACTGATTCCTGGTTCTGATCATTGGCCGCGGTTCAAACGTAACCGGTCGGAGCAATTCGAAGGTCGCTTGACGCTCGTTGAAGTGATGGCGTCGCGTTCGCCCTTCTTCGACGGCATGGCCGGTTCTGTCATGCCCATTGCCGTCAGCCATGGTGAGGGTCGCGCGGTGTTTGACTCCGCCGGGGATGAAGCTGCGTTTCTCGCGCTCAATGGCACGGTGATGCGATACGTCGATCACTATGGCCAGGTGGCGACGACCTACCCGCGGAATCCCAACGGATCACCCCATGGTATTGCGGGCATCACGTCGACGGACGGTCGTGTGACCCTGACCATGCCGCATCCGGAACGCGTGTATCGGGCAGCGCTCAACTCATGGCGCCCGGATGAGTGGTCGGAGGATGGTGGCTGGCTGCGGATGTTCCGCAACGCACGTGTCGCACTCGGCTGATCATCGGCCTATTGGCGTTTTTGATTCGGGAGTCGGTGGGCTCACCGTGTTGGCGGCGCTTGAGCAGGCGTTGCCGGCAACGTCATTCATCTATCTCGGTGATACGGCGCGACTGCCGTATGGCACGAAAAGTCCGGCCAGTGTTGAGCGGTATGCGCTGCAGTGCGCGGCTGCGCTCGTTAACCGCGGTGTCCAGGCATTGGTTGTGGCTTGCAATACGGCGTCGGCTGCGTCGCTGCCCGCCTTGCGTCAGGCATACCCCGATCTTCCGGTGATCGGTGTCATTCATCCGGGGGCTCAAGCGGCAGTGGCCCATACGCGTAACCGGAAAATCGCTGTGTTGGCGACGGAAGGGACCGTACGTGCGGGCGCCTATCAGCGCGCGATTGAGCGCATGGACGCACGCGTACAGGTGACGTCCATCGGTTGTTCCGTTTTCGTGGCCTTGGCAGAAGAAGGGTGGGGCGAGGGAGCCGTCGCTGAGTTGGTCGCGAAACGATACATCGGCGCTCTGTTTGATAGCCCGGATGCGCCTGACACCCTGTTGCTCGGTTGCACCCATTTCCCACTCCTGCGTAAAACGCTGACGGCACTCGTGCCGAATGGTGTGGCGATCGTCGATTCCGCTGAAACGACGGCTCGAGCCGTCGCATCGCTCTTTGCTGACAGGTCCTGGGACGTGCAGGGACGGGGCGGATCCACTTTTCTAGCGACGGATGGGCCGGAACGCTTTGCGCGCGTCGGCAGTTTGTTTCTCGGTCGTTTGATCGAGGTCTCAGCAGTTGAGCGTGTGGACGTCTGACGAGATGAGGCTCGAGCAGCCTACAGTAGGGGGATGACGATGGCCGAGGGCATTTCCTTCAAGAGCGACGCGACAGCGGTGGATGCGGAATCTGCGCAGTCGGCGCTGCGTGACCATTGGGGTGTTGAAGGCGGGTTGCGTCCGTTGCCGGGCGAATATGATCAGAACTATCTCGTTCTCGTTGACGGGCAGGCGCGTTACGTACTGAAGATCATGCGCCCAGAGTGCGAGCCGGGATTCGTAGACCTGCAGTGCCAAGCGTTGCGGCAGATTGCGATGCGGGATCCTGCGCTCCCTGTGCCTGCCATCGTGGTCGCGAACAATGGCGCAGATGTCGTGGCCATTGCGTCATCGAGCGGCGTCAACCGACTGGCGTGGGTCATTAGCGTCTTGCCGGGCCATGTCTATGGACTGGAACAACCTAAAACCGCAGCCCTTGCTCACGCGATTGGGGTTGCGCATGGGCGTCTGGGTCGCGCATTGGAAGGGTTCTTCCATGTGGCGCTCGCGCGTCCGACGAAGTGGGATCTGGAGGAGGCTGAGTGGATCACCCAGCATCCGCAGGCCATACCCGAGCCGTCACGGCGGCGTTGGATTGATCTCATCATCGAGCGATTTACGCGTGACCTGAAGCCCCGTGTGGCGGTGTTGCCCCACGCGGCGATTCACAATGACCTGAATGATCACAATTTTTTGGTGGATACGGCGGCAGACGGCGCTGTCCACGTCTCCGGCCTCTTAGATTTTGGGGACATGATTCCGGGCGCTCGCGTGGTCGATCTGGCCATCGCGGCGGCCTATCTGGTGTTGGAGGTTGACCATCCAATCGATCTTTTGGCGGCCTACGTTGCCGGCGTCCACTCGGTCGCGCCGCTCAATGACGAAGAGTTGTCGCTCCTATGGCCGCTATTGCTCACGCGTCTTGCGGTGAGTGTGACGAACAGTGGCCTCGGGAAGTTGGCCCGACCGGATGATCCATATGTCGTGGTGTCGGAGCGTGGGGCCTGGGCGTTTCTGGAAGGCAGCGCTCATCTGCCGGAAGACTATGTGCAGGCGCGTCTGCGGCTGGCGTGCGCGATGCCGGTGACGTCGACGGCGAACGTGGTCGCTGCTTATCTCGCGAGCCAATCGGCAGCGCCGATGCTGGCGGTGGATCTGGTTCACGCGCCGGTGCTTGATCTGTCGATCGGCAGTCAGTCTTCGCCGGATGATCCACAACGCTTTGATATGGCTGCATTGGAGAGCCATGTTGATGCGATCGCCAGGGAGGGCGTTGTGATGGGTCGATACGCGGAGCCGCGGCTGATCTACACCTCGCCGGCCTTTATCCACGAAGGAGCAACCGGGCGTGAGCGGCGAACCGTTCACCTGGGATTGGATGTCTTCATGCCGGCGGGTTCGGTTGTGTGCGCGCCCTACGAGGGCGTTCTCATCGACAAGGCCATACGGGCTGACGACCTTGATTACGGCGGCGTCCTTGTCTTGGAGCACCGTACGCACGAGGACGCCGTGTTTTATACCCTCTACGGGCACTTGGCACATAACGCCGGGCTCCACCACGCGGTGGGCGATCGGGTTGCCGCGGGTGATCCGATTGGGGTTGTTGGCGCGCCCGACGAAAATGGCGGGTGGCCGCCACATCTACATCTGCAGTTAGGCCTGACGACGCTGGGGCGTGGGAGTGATTGGCCGGGCGTCGCGAACCCGGACGATCTGGACACCTGGCTCGCGCTCTATCCCAATCCGGCGGTCTTGCTCGGACTGGATCCACTCAAGGTGGACGGTCGCCCGGTCGCGCAGTCCGAACAGATAGACCGTCGCCGTCGTCGCTTTGGTCAAAACCTGAAGACCTCGTATCGTCGGCCGGTCACTGCCGTGCGCGGCAGTCGACATCACCTCTACGACGCTTGGGGTCGGGAGTATATCGACGCTTACAACAACGTGCCGCAGGTCGGACATTGTCATCCGCGACTGGTGCACGTCATGGCCGAACAGGCACGCAAGCTGCAGACAAATACCCGCTACCTGCAAGACGTCCACTTGGACTACGGCGATGCGCTCGCTGCGCGTTTCCCAGCGCCTCTCGACGTCTGCTTTTTCGTGAATTCAGGCTCAGAGGCGAATGAGCTCGCGATCCGTCTGGCGCGGGCCTTCACCGGTGCACGCGATACGGTGGTGCTCGAGGAGGGCTATCACGGCAACACCAATACGGCGGTTGCGCTGAGCCATTACAAGTTTGCGGGACGCGGCGGAACAGGGCCGGAGCCGTGGGTCCATGTCGCGCCCTTGCCGGATCCCTATCGGGGTCGGTTTCGCGGTCCACAGTCGGGCGCGGCGTATGCGGCGGCCGTCGGTGACATTCTCGATCGATTGGTGGCGGAGGGGCGACGGCCTGCTGCCTTTATTGCCGAAACGCTGCCGTCGGTCGGCGGTCAGATCGTGCCGCCCGCGGGCTATCTTGCCGATGTCTATGCGCGCGTCCGTGCGGGCGGTGGTGTGTGTATCGCGGATGAAGTACAGACCGGCTATGGGCGTCTCGGTCACTGGTTTTTCGGCTTTGAAGGGCAGGGCGTCATCCCGGACATCGTGGTGCTGGGTAAGCCGATCGGTAATGGTCATCCCATTGGCGCGGTGGTCACGACCCGCGCGATTGCCGATGCATTTGCCAACGGGATGGAATTTTTCAGCACCTTCGGCGGTTCGTCCGTGGCCTGTGCCATTGGGCGTGAAGTGCTGTCGATTGTTGACGACGAAGGCTTGATGGCGCGTGCCCGTGACATCGGCGGCTATCTGAAGTCGGGGTTGTGTAGGTTGGCCGAGACTTATCCGCTGATCGGGGATGTGCGCGGTCATGGGCTCTTTCTAGGTGTCGAATTCGTCAACGATCGGGACACGCGCAGTCCTGCAACCGCACAGACCGCCTATCTGGTCGAACGACTGCGGGACGCACGCATCCTGGTCGGCACCGAGGGGCATGACAACAACATTATGAAAGTACGCCCTCCGCTCACCTTCGATCGACCGGCCGCAGACCGGCTCTTACAGGCGTTGGCCAATGGATTATCCGAGCGGTGGGCGCAGCCGATGTGACGCGGCGCCCGGGATGGGTCAGTGGGTGGCGCTGGTGACCCGCCAACGCCCATGCACGGTCACCGACACGGTCACATCCGGAATGATGATGCTGGTTTGTACGGGTGAGGGAGCGCCCATCGTACGCGTGGCGGTGACAACGATTTCTTGAACGTCATTCGATTGCAGTGGGTCGGTCGAAAGAGCCACCAGGGACCCCACGTGTGCCTGTACGGCGCCTGCCATTGCTTGCGCATCCGCGGTCGCAATCGCGACGGCCTTGGCAAGTGCGCGGTGACGTGCAGCGTCGGTCTCCTCTGACCGGAAAGAGGCGGCCGACACTTCATGCGCGCCGGCAGTGAGCGCCGCATCGAGGAAGAGTCCCACGGCATCTAATAAATGGGTTTCCACGTGAAGGCGATTGTTGGCCTCAAAGCCATCCGCCTTCGATTCACCATCTTTGTATTTCCAATGAGTGCCGACGTTGAGCACTGATGATTTCAGGTCATTGGTCGGCAGTCCGGCTGCCACCAGTGCAGCCTTGACTGCTGCCGTCGTCGTGGCGGTATTGGCTCGCACCGCTTCTATGCTCCGCGCGGTGCTGCTAATCGACACGTCGAAGCTGGCGAGTGTGGGGCGGATCGTTTCGGTTGCGGAGGCGCTCGTGGTGATCACAGCCGGCTCGTCCGCGTGCGCGGTCCAAATCAGCGGCACCAGCAGGAGGATACAACTCGTGATGCGGGCGATACGCATGGGGAGCTCCCGGTGTGGTCAGGCTTTCGTGCGATTGAACACCGTGACGTTCGACGGCGCTTGAGCCTGCGCATAGCGACGTCTAGCCATCATCGCTTGTTGCAAGCGTCCCCGGCGGACATAGCTTTGGTAGAGCAGGTCTTTGAGGACTTCGAGCAGAACGCCCGCGGTTTCCGCATCCAATGGGGGTAAACGGGCACCGCCGACGGTATCTCCCGCGAGCAGAATTCGGCGCAAGACGTTGAAGGTCTCCGCATCCAGCTCTGCCATCTCGCGAGAGTCGTTCAACTGATCGAAGAGCTTCAGTTTGCCGTGCTCGCCGAGGTCATGAGCGACCTCCTGCATGATGCGTCGGGACATCGAGGCGAAAGCATTCCAACAGCCGCTCGCAAAGACCGTCAGCGCTTCGCGGCAGAGCAGCTCGATGCTTTCCGGTAAATGGGCGTATTCGAATTTTTCGCGCGGGCGTTCCAATTCTTGGAAGACGGGTGACAGCTCTACCCGATGATTTCCGTAGAGTTTGACCGGAAATTTGAGGAAGACGGGCGCATTGCAGGCATCACACCGATAGACGATGCCCACATGCGAGGGTTTGGTCGCTTGCAGGATAGGCCAAGCGGGCACGGAGACGGCCGTGAGGTGAGACAGCACATCGCAATGGGGGCACACGAGGGCGAAGCTCGCCGCTTGGTCGTGCACGAGGGTGCCGCTATCGTCGATGTGGATGGCCATCCGCACTCCCTGTGCGGCATCAGATGAGGTTCGCCGGAGTCGGCCCTATCGTCACGCGCACGGCCGGGACTCTAACATAATCCGACAGTTACGCCATACATCGGGAAATTACCCGATGTGTGGCGCCTAAGTGCCCGATCAATTGGCCAGTCGGCGGTACTTGATCCGGTGGGGGCGGTCGGCCTCCGCGCCTTTGCGCTTGATGAGGTCAGCCTCGTATTCCTGGTAGTTCCCCTCGAAAAAGACCACCTGGCTGTCACCCTCAAAGGCAAGGATGTGGGTCGCGATGCGATCCAGGAACCAACGGTCGTGCGAGATGACGACGGCGCAACCCGGGTACGCGAGGAGGCCTTCCTCGAGTGCGCGCAAGGTTTCCACGTCCAGATCATTGGTCGGTTCGTCGAGCAGGAGGACGTTGCCGCCCGTCTTCAGGACCTTCGCGAGATGGACGCGATTGCGTTCGCCGCCCGACAGTTCGCCGATGACCTGTTGTTGCGACGTGCCGCGGAAGTTGAACCGGCCAACGTACGAACGTGACGAAGTCTCGTAGTTACCGACCTTGATCATGTCGAGGCCGCCGGAGATTTCCGCCCAAACGGTCTTCGAGTCATCGAGCGACTGACGAGACTGGTCGACGTACGCCAGTTGCACGCTCGGGCCGATCCGAATCTCACCGCTGTCGGGTTGTTCCAGTCCGGCCATCATGCGGAACAGCGTGGTCTTGCCGGCGCCGTTCGGGCCGATGATGCCGACGATGCCGCCGCGCGGCAGGCTAAAAGACAGGTCGTCGATGAGCAGGCGGTCGCCGAAGCCCTTACGCAGATTCTTCGCTTCGATCACCAACTCGCCCAAGCGTTCGCCGGGCGGGATATAAATTTCGTTGGTCTCATTGCGCTTCTGAAAGTCCTGCGATTGCAGTTCCTCAAAGCGGGCGAGACGGGCTTTGGATTTGGCCTGACGCGCCTTCGGGTTCTGTCGGACCCACTCGAGTTCCTGAGCGAGCATCTTGCGCAGGCCGTCCTGCTGCTTCTCTTCGATCTCGAGGCGCTTTTCCTTCTGTTCAAGCCAGGACGAATAGTTGCCCTGCCAAGGAATGCCGTGGCCACGATCAAGTTCGAGGATCCACCCTGCCACGTTGTCGAGGAAGTAGCGGTCGTGCGTGACGGCGATGACGGTGGACTGGTATTCGTGCAGAAATCGTTCCAGCCAAGCGACCGACTCGGCGTCCAAGTGGTTGGTCGGTTCGTCCAAGAGCAGCATGTCGGGTTTCTGTAGCAGCAAACGGCACAGGGCGACACGGCGCTTTTCGCCACCGGACAGGTATTGAATCTTGGCATCCCACTCCGGCAGCCGTAACGCATCGGCTGCGACTTCCAGCGTGCGCTCGAGGTTGTGGCCGTCGACTGTCGCGAGGTAGGCCTCCAGTTCGCCTTGTTCTGCCGCGAGCTTGTCGAAGTCGGCGTTCTCATCCGTGTAGGCGGCGTAGACCCCGTCGAGACGATTCAGCGCGTCTTTAATGGGCTTCACACCCTCTTCGACGATTTCGCGAACGGTGCGCTCAGGATCCAATTCCGGCTCTTGCTGCAGGAAGCCGATATTGATGCCCGGCTGTGGTCGTGCCTCGCCCTCATACTCCTTGTCGACGCCCGCCATGATGCGCAGGAGCGAGCTCTTGCCCGAGCCGTTAAGGCCGAGCACGCCGATCTTGGCCCCCGGGAAAAACGACAGGGAGATGTCCTTCAGGATCGTCCGCTTCGGCGGTACGACGCGGGACACCCGATTCATCGTGTAAATGAACTGCGCCATGACTCCATCCGCTCAGGTTCGGGGCGCCCGAGGGAGGCCGGGCGCCGGGTGCGGCAGTATAGCGTTGCTGACTTCGGCCCGGGCGGGCGTGCTAGGCTCGCCGCATGAGGTCGACTCGCGACACACTGCTCGTCGCTGGCGAAGCGCTCGGGCGCTACGGTTTCCCCGATGGGCACCCGTGGGGGGTCGATCGCTACGGGGCGTTCATGCAGGAACTGCGTGCGCAGGGTCTTGAGGACCGTCTGCGTGTCCAGCGGCCGCGTGAGGCTCTGCGCTATGAACTCGAAACCTTCCATCAGCCGGCTTACGTCTCACTGGTCGAGCAACGCTCGGCCGCCGGTGTCGGCTATCTGGACGCGGGCGATACCCCCGCGTACCGCGGCGTCTTCGAAGCGGCAAGTGCGGTGGTCGGGGGGGCCTTAGTCGCGCTGGAGGAGATCATGGAGGGCCGGGCTCGGCGCGCCTTTGTGCCTATTGCCGGTTTGCACCACGCGGCGCCGGGCACGGCGTCCGGCTTTTGTGTCTTCAATGACATCGCGGTGGTCATCCAAGCGCTGCGGCACCGCTTTGGGGTCCAGCGGATTGCGTATGTGGATATCGACGCGCACCACGGCGACGGCGTGTACTACCCCTACGAACACGACCCGAATCTGTGCTTTGCCGACATTCATGAAGACGGTCGATACCTTTTTCCAGGTACCGGTGCGGCGCACGAAACCGGTATCGGCGAAGCGAAGGGCACCAAACTCAATATCCCGCTTGCGCCGTCTTCCGGCGACGAGGCGTTCTGGCCGGCGTGGGAGCGGGTCGAGGCGCACGTCGCTGCATTCCGCCCGGAATTCATTATTTTCCAAGCCGGTGCGGATAGCCTCGAGGGGGATCCGCTCACGCACCTGCGTTATAGCGAAGCCGCCCACGCGCACGCGGCTGCGCGATTGGCGGCGCTGGCCGAGACACACTGCGGCGGCCGTCTGCTGGGCCTCGGCGGCGGTGGATACAACCGCAGCAACCTTGCTCGGGCCTGGACAGGTGTCGTCAGGAGCTTCCTCGAGCACGCCGGTTGAATCCAGCCGTCCCCGGCTGCAGAGCATTCCGCTAGAATCAGTGCTTCCGCGACCCAACGGGGGTCGCTCCTCATGAATGGAATGGTCCTTCCCATGTTCGATTCGAAGATGACGATCGCTGGATTCGATGCCGAGCTCGCTGAGGTCATTGCGGCCGAGCGCCAGCGCCAGGAAGATCATATTGAGCTGATCGCCTCGGAGAACTACGCCAGTCCGTGCGTGCTAGAAGCGCAGGGCTCTGTGCTGACCAATAAGTATGCTGAGGGTTATCCCGGTAAGCGCTACTACGGCGGTTGCGAATTCGTCGACGTGGCTGAAACGCTGGCCATCGAGCGCGTGAAGCAGCTGTTCGGTGCGACATGGGCCAATGTGCAACCGCACTCGGGTTCGTCAGCGAATGCCGCGGTTTACCTCGCGCTCATGAATGCCGGCGATACGCTCTTGGGCATGAGTCTGGATCACGGCGGTCACCTCACCCACGGCGCCAAGGTCAACTTCTCAGGCAAGATCTTCAGTGCCGTCCAGTACGGACTGAAGGCCAACGGCAGCGAGATCGACTATGACCAGGTGGCGGCACTGGCGCGTCAGCACAAGCCTAAACTGATCGTGGCGGGTTTCTCGGCCTACTCGCGCATCATCGACTGGGCGAAGTTCCGTCAAATTGCCGATGAAGTCGGTGCCTACTTCATGGTCGACATGGCCCATGTGGCCGGTCTGTGTGCCACCGGTCTTTACCCGAACCCAGTGCCGCACGCGCATGTCGTGACGTCGACGACGCATAAGACGCTGCGTGGTCCTCGAGGCGGCATCATTCTGTCATCCGCCGGTGATGAGATCACCAAGAAACTCAATTCGATGGTGTTCCCCGGAACGCAGGGCGGCCCGCTGATGCACGTCATCGCAGCCAAGGCGGTGGCATTCAAAGAAGCGCTGTCACCGGAATTCAAAGCCTATCAAGAACAGGTGCTCGCCAATGCGCGCGCGATGACCGCTGCTTTCATTGAGCGTGGCTATTCCATTGTCTCGGGCGGCACGGACAACCACTTGTTCCTGTTGGACCTAGTCTCAAAGAATGTCACCGGAAAAGATGCGGATGCTGCTTTGGGTCACGCGCACATCACGGTGAATAAGAACGCGGTGCCGAACGATCCGCGTCCGCCGATGATCACCTCGGGCGTGCGTATCGGTACCCCAGCTGTAACCACGCGCGGCTTCAAGGAGCCGGAGGTTCGTCTCTTGGCGCATCTGATTGCTGACCTCCTCGATAACTTGTCGGCGCGGGCCCATCTGGGTAGCCCCGATGGCAAGGGCGGCGTGACGGCTGAAGCGGAGGTGATTGATCGCGTGCGTTCGGAAGTCGAGGCGATCTGCCGACGCTTCCCGGTGTACGCGCGAGCCTAAGCCATGTACTGCCCCTTCTGCGGCCATATCGAGACGAAAGTCACCGACTCGAGGTTGGCCGCGGAAGGGCAGCAGATCCGCCGCCGCCGCGAGTGTTTGGAGTGTGGCGAGCGTTTCACCACCTTTGAGAGTGCTGAGTTGGTGATGCCGCAGGTCGTGAAAAGCGATCAGACGCGCGAACCGTTCTCAGAAGCAAAACTCCGCGCTGGCATGCGCCGCGCGTTGGAAAAGCGGCCGGTGGGCAACGACGATATCGATGCGTCGTTGGCCCGGATTGGTCACAAACTGCGCTCCCTCGGTGAACGCGAAGTGCCCTCCCGCTTGGTGGGCGAGCTCGTCATGGACGAGTTGCGCCACTTGGATGAAGTGGCTTACGTGCGGTTTGCATCGGTGTATCGCAGTTTCCAAGACGTTCAAGCGTTCAATGATGAAATTGCCCAACTGAAGCGCAAGGTCGGACAAGCGTCCGATCGTGTGCAGCTGTCCTTCTTAGAGGGCAGCGACGATAAAAAGGCGAAGCGGTGAGCAGCGCCTTCGACGCCGTCGACCATGTCCACATGGCCGAAGCGCTGCGTCTGGCCCGAGAAGGGCTGTACACCACGGACCCAAACCCCCGCGTGGGTTGCGTCATCGTGCGAGACGGCGTGGTGGTGGGGCGCGGCTATCATCGCAAGGCCGGGGAGGGGCATGCCGAACCCCACGCACTCGGTCAGGCCGGGGAGCAGGCGCGCGGCGCGACGGCCTATGTCACGTTGGAGCCGTGCGCTCATCACGGTCGAACGGGGCCCTGCGCAGAGGCCTTAATCGCCGCGGGCCTCACACGCGTCGTGTACGCCATTGATGACCCGAACCCCGCTGTCGCCGGGCAGGGCGCTGAGCGCTTACGTTCGGCCGGCATCCGAGTTGAATCGGGATTGCTCTCCGCGGCGAGCGAAGCTTTGAATCCTGGCTTCCTCAAACGCCATCGCACGGGACTGCCGTATGTGCGCGTGAAAGTGGCCTCCAGTCTTGATGGACGTACGGCGCTGGCCAACGGCCGTAGTCAATGGCTTACGGGTGATGCGGCCCGTGCCGACGTGCAACGCTGGCGCGCGCGTTCGTCGGTGGTGTTGTCGGGTGCTGCCACGGTGGATCGTGATGACGCGCGACTCACCGTTCGGGATACGTCCATTGATCTAGCGGGTCGTCGGCCCTTACGGGTCGTGCTGGATCCTCATCTGACGGTGAAGCCGAGCGCGCGACTCCTTGCGGAGGCGGGCGGCGTTCTGTTGATGACGGACAGTGATGATGCGGCTAAGACAGCCGCGTTGACGGCGGCCGGCGCTGAAGTCGTTCGCATGCCCGGCCAGTCGGCGAGGAACCTAGACGGTGTGCTGCGCTATTTGGCGTCGCGCGACGCCAATGAAGTGTTCGTGGAAGCGGGCGCGCGATTGGCCGGGAGTTTTATCGAAGCGGCGCTGGTCGATGAGTTTTTGCTCTACATGGCGCCGCACATGCTCGGTCATGATGGCGCACCGCTGGCGATGCTGCCGATGCTCGATGAGTTGGGTGACCGCTGGGATTTTCGTTTTTCTGACGTGATGCGAGTGGGTGATGACCTGCGCATGACGCTCATACCGGTGATGAAGGAGAGTCGTTAATGTTCACGGGAATTGTCCAGTCGGTCGGTCAGATTGCAGCGATGACACCGCGATCGGGTGATGTCGAGCTCTGGATTGATACGGCGCAATTGCCGATGGAAGGCGTCGCCATCGGTGACTCCATTGCGGTCGCGGGTGCCTGTCTCACCGTGACTCGATTGGACACGCATGCTTTTGCGGCCGACGTCTCCAATGAAACGCTCGCCTGCACCACGCTCGGCGCGTTGACGGTCGGTTCGAGGGTTAACCTTGAAAAAGCCTTGCGCGCAGGCGACCCCTTGGGTGGTCACTACGTGACGGGACATGTGGATGGTGTGGCAACCGTGGTCGCGCTTGTACGAGACGCCCGCTCAATGCGGGTATCCATCCAGGTACCGGACCGCTTGGCGCGCTATGTGGCCGCAAAGGGTTCTGCGACAGTCGAGGGGACCAGTTTGACCGTCAATGAAGTCGATGGTTGCATCTTCGGTGTTAACTTGATTCCTCATACGCAGGAAGTGACCACGCTCGGTGAACTGAAAGTTGGTCAATCGGTCAACTTCGAGGTCGACATCATCGCGCGCTATGTTGAACGGATGCGTCAATACTAAGTCTCGCGAGAAGACAGACTATCGCTGGGGGTGAAGTGTGACGGCGCAGGAACCATTTCCGACTCAAGCTCGTGTGGTCATCATCGGTGGCGGCGTTATCGGTAGTTCGATCGCTTATCACCTGGCTGAACTCGGCTGCAGTGACGTTGTGCTGCTTGAGCGCAAGCAGTTGACGTCTGGAACAACTTGGCACGCTGCCGGCTTGCTGACGACCTTGCGTGACACGGAAACCCAGACAAAGCTCGCGAAGTACACCCTTGAGCTGTATCGGCGTCTGGAAGCCGAGACGGGTCAAGCAACGGGGATCATTCCCTGTGGCTCGATCCAGCTGGCAAAGACGGCGGATAAGGCCAACGAGATGCGGCGAGGGCTGCATATGGCGGCGTCTTTCGGCGTTGAGGCACGTGAAATCTCCCGCGAGGAAGTGCAAGCGTTATGGCCGCTCGCCAACGTGTCGGACCTTGCGGCCGCCTTTCACTTTCCAAATGATGCGCGCGTGAATCCAGGTGACGTGACGCGAGCATTGGCCAAGGGCGCGCGCATGAGAGGCGTGCGCATCTTTGAGCACACAAAAGTGACCGGTATCCTGCAGGTCGATGGACGCGTGACGGGCGTCGAGACCGATCGTGGACGGATTCAGACCGAGATTGTCGTGAACTGCGCCGGCATGTGGGCGCGGGAAGTCGGCAGGCTAGCCGGCGTCAACGTGCCGTTACAGGCTGCGGAGCATTACTACCTGATCTCAGAACCGGTCGACGGCCTGCATCCGCTGTTGCCGATCCTGCGTGATCCGGGCAATGCAGCCTACATTCGTGAAGAAGCCGGCAAGATCATGGTCGGTCTATTTGAGACGCACGCGCAGCCTTGGGGGCTCAACGGTATTCCGAACGACTTTGAGTTCGGCGAAATCAGCCCAGATTGGGAGCGCGTCTCGCCGGTCATCGAGCAGGCAATGAGCCGTGTCCCTATTTTGTATGAAACCGGGATTCGTCTGTTGTTCTGTGGGCCAGAGTCCTTCACGCCCGATCACAACTACCTGATGGGCGAAGCGCCGAATGTCAGGAATTTCTTTGTCGCGGCCGGCTTCAACTCTTTAGGGATTCTGTCAGGCGGCGGTGTGGGTCATGTGATGGCTCGCTGGATATTGCACGGACACCCACCGATGGATGTCTGGAGTGTGAACCTGCGGCGAACCCATCCGTGGCAGGACAACTCCCGTTTTCTGGCTGACCGCATCGTGGAAGCCTTGGGTATCGGTTATCAGGATCATTGGCCGGCGCGCCAGTGGAGTACTGCCCGAAACGTGCGCCAGACGGTGCTGCATGACCGCGTGGCCGCGGCCGGTGCGTGTTTTGGTGAGGGCGCCGGGTGGGAACGCCCGAATTGGTACGCCGGCGCGGGTGAGCGGCCGAGTTACCAGTATGGCTGGGGACGGCAGAACAACTGGTTCGAGCCGTCGGCGCGCGAGCATGCAGCGGTCCGTGAACGCGTGGGATTGTTTGAACAATCCTCGTTCAGCAAACTGCTCGTCCAGGGGCGCGATGCCGTGACCGTGCTGGATCGACTCGTGACTGCCCGCATGGATGTGCCGGTGGGGCGTTGTGTGTACACACAGTTTCTCAATGAGCGTGGCGGTATCGAGGCTGACGTCACCGTCACCCGATTGGCGGTGGATCGCTTCATGGTCCTGACTGCGGCGTTTACGCAGACGCATGTCGAGAGTTGGATCCGCAATCACATTCCGTCGGATGCCTTTGCGGTGGTCACGGATGTGAGTCAGGCCTATGCCATGCTGAACGTTCAAGGCCCCAACGCACGCGCTCTGCTGCAGTCACTGAGTGAAGATGATCTGTCGAATGAAGCGTTTCCCTTCGGGATGGCGCGAGAGATTCGGCTCGGTTATCAGACGGTGCTGGCGATCCGCCTAACCTATGTGGGTGAGCTTGGTTTCGAACTCTATGTACCCACCGGGTTTGCTCTCCCAGTGTACGACGCGATCGTAGCAGAGGGCGCGCGACACGGTCTTGCCCATTGCGGTTATCACGCGCTCAACACACTGCGCATCGAGAAGGCTTATCGAGAATGGGCGCACGATATCGGACCAGATGACTCGCCCTGGGTGTCGGGTCTCGGCTTTACCTGTGCGCTGGATAAGCCCGCAGGATTCGTGGGCCTTGAGGCGCTGGTGGCTGAGCGCGCCGCGGGGTTGCCGAAGCGACGCATGGTCCAGTTGCTGTTGGAGGATCCGAACGTGTTCGCGTATCACAACGAGCCGCTGTACCGAGACGGTGAACAGGTCGGCTTTGTCACGAGTGCCGGTTACGGGCACACGCTCGGGGCATGCGTTGCGATGGCTTACGTGGGGCACTCAGATGGCGTAAGTGACGAATTCGTCATGAGCGGCCGCTACGAGATCCAACTCGCTGAGGGGCGGTTCGCTGCTCGGGTATCGCTCAAGCCGATGTACGACCCGACGAACAGCCGGATTCGCCGGTAGCCGGATGGGTTAGCATGGGACTTCCATAGGGGAGGAAGTCCGATGTCATTGACCCGCCGTACCTTCGTATCCTTGGGCGCTCTCGCGGCTGTGCCCCTGCGCGCGACCGCGTCATCCGCAGCCGAGGTCGACTCCGGTCCATTCGGACCGGCCATTGAATATGTCCATGCGTTTGTCCAGCAGTACCTGCACGAGATCGGTGCACCGGGGCTTACGCTAGCGCTGGCCGATCACAGCGGTGTGCGGCATGTGGCGAGTTTTGGTGTGGCGGATCTGGTGACGCACGAGCCGGTTCGCGTTGATCATCAGTTCCATATCGGGTCGATTTCGAAGTCGATGGTCGGCCTCATGCTCATGCAGCTCGTGGATGAGGGACGTATCAGCGTTCAGGATCCGATCGAGCGCCACCTGCCCGGTCTGCGCTTCGATTCGCCGGGCGCGCCGATCACCATTCATCATTTACTGACCCATACCGCAGCTCTCCCCGATGGGCCGCTCTTTCCCCCGGATCCTGGTTTCCGCCATCGGCCGGCGGGTCCGTTAGGGCGTGACTTCCACTACTGCAATCAAGGCTGGCGGGCGCTCGGACACTTGGTCGAACACGTGGACCGCCGCTCGCTGGGCGAGAGTCTGCACGCGCGCTTGTTTGCGCCACTCGGGATGGGCCATTCAGGGGTCATCACCTTTGATGACGCCCCTCATGTGGTGCGCAGTTATTGGCCGGCGCGAACGGATCGTCCTTATGCCGTGCACGATCCGCTGGATGTGGCGCCGCGCATCGTAGAGACCGACGGCGCGGGATGCGTGGCGTCGACGCCCGCCGACATGGGACGCTACCTGCAGTTCTTGATCAACGGAGGCGTGCTGCCTGACGGTCGGCGCTTGGTATCCGAAAGATCGTTCGCCGCCTTCACGACGCCACATATCGAGGCAGATGAATTCGGAAACTCGGCGCATTACGGTTATGGCCTCGCCGTGGATCTGTTCGATGGGCATCGCCGTTTGCGCCACACCGGTGGCATGACGTCGTTCGCGTCGGCACTGGAAGTGGATACCCAAAGCGGTATCGGCGTGTTTGCGTCCGTGAACGCCATGCAAGGGATTCGTCCGCGACCGGTGGCTGAGGCCGCGTTACGTGCCGTGCGAGCGGCCCTCGAGGGACGTCCGCAAGCAACATTGGCGCCCCGGCGCGCGCCGCGTCACATCGACGCGCCCGCCCTATTCATCGGTCGGTATCTCACCACGGGTGGCCCCGCCGTGCAGATCGTCGCAGATGGCGTGGGGATTGCGCTCGAACAACCCGCCCTGCGCGGGCCGGGCGTCATGCGCCGTCCGCTTCACCCGGTCTGCGGCGCTGATGGGCTTTTCGTCACCCGTGGCGGTAACGGAGATGATCTGAACGCCTTGGTGTTCGAGTCGGCCGAGGTGGCCGGGCATCCGAGTGCGTCTTTTGGGTGGGGTAGCGCTACCTTTGTGCGTGAAGGCGTCAAACGCCCAACCAAGCCGGCTGCACCTGCCGAGTGGTCTGCGTACACCGGTCATTATCGATCGGAGGATCCTTGGGTGGGCAGCCATCGCATCATCCTGCGGGATGCGTCGCTGTGGATGGACGGAGCGATCCCTCTAGAGCCGACCGGCGATGGCCGATTCTGGTGGCGCAACGAGCCCACGAGTCCTGAATGGGTGGCGTTTGCCGATGTGATCGGCGGGCGCGCCATGCGCCTCGTCATATCGGGCGATCATCTCGTGCGCATCAGTGAAGCGACGGATCCGAGCTTCGGTGACTCAGCCTAAGTCCCGTGTCAGGCAGACGGCACTTTCGGTCGGTCCGTAGTAGCCGTCTCGATGGTGCGAGATGCGATAGCCGCAGGCTTGGTAGAACGCGAGGGCCGGCTGATTGCCCTCGCGAACTTCCAGATCCATTCGGTGGCATCCGGCTAAGCGAGCCGAGTGCTCGCATTCCGCCATGAGGCGGCGGCCAAGACCCTTGCGTTGAACCTGCGGATCGACAACCAGTAGGGACAGGTGTGCAGCACCGCCCATGAACTCCAAGACGGCCCCGCCCACGATCCCCTGGCCGCGGCGGGCGACGAAGACCCGGCTGTCGCTGTGCTGTCGCACCTGTTCGATCCGCCGGTCCGTCCAGGCCGGATCAAGACCGGCTTCCACGAGGCGGCGAGAGAGTCCGGCGATGCCGGCGGCGTCGCCGCGGCGGGCGAGCTGGAGGTCGATCAGTGCCATGGCTGGATTATCGGTGACCGGTGGGGCGAGGTTGAGCGGGACGGATTCCGCTACAATTTTCCCATGAAGCAGTCTGAATCTCGCATTGTTTATGCCACGGGATCCGGTCGGGTCTGTCCCGGCTGCGGGTTTCCCACGAACGCCTGTCGTTGTAAGGCACGGGCGGCCCTGGCGGCGGCGACGGCCCAAAAAGGCCCCGTTCGCGTGGCTCGTCAAACGGCCGGCCGCGGCGGCAAAGGGGTGAGCGTGATCACGGGGCTTGGGCTCCCGCCGGCCGAGCTGGAAGCGCTCGCCAAGGCGCTCAAACAGCGCTGTGGAACCGGCGGTCGGGTGGTCGACGGGGTCATCGAGATACAGGGCGAGCATCGGGATACCTTGGTCGAGGAACTCAAGAAACGCGGGATCGATGCCAAGCGCGCCGGAGGCTGAGCCTCGCCCTGCTACAATGACTGTTTGACTGGACGCTGAACTGCCATGACACCACTGGTCCCGATCGAAGAAATTCTGGCCGAGCTGAAGGCTGGCCGTATGGTCATCATGGTGGATGACGAAGATCGCGAGAACGAGGGCGACCTTCTGATGGCGGCGGAGTGCGTGGGTGCCGATGACATCAATTTCATGGCACGGTATGGCCGTGGATTGATTTGCCTCACGCTGACTCAGGAACGGTGTCGCGAGTTGCGCCTGCCGTTGATGGTCTCCGCGACTGCCGAAGAACACCGCACGAATTTTACGGTCTCGATTGAGGCGGCTGAGGGTGTCACGACGGGCATCTCGGCTCACGATCGCGCCCGCACGGTACAGGCAGCGGTCAAACAGGGCGCTAAGCCGGAAGATCTGCATCAACCGGGCCATATTTTCCCGCTGATGGCGCAGCCTGGCGGGGTGCTAACCCGCGCCGGCCACACCGAAGCGGGTTGCGACCTCGCGCGACTGGCCGGCTTTGAGCCGGCCGCTGTGATTGTCGAAATTCTCAATGAAGACGGCACGATGGCGCGTCGGCCTGACCTTGAGAAATATGCTCGCGAGCACGGCCTCAAGATCGGCACGATCGCTGACCTGATCCGTTATCGCTTAGCCAAGGAACGCTCCATCGAGCGCATCGAAGACCGAATGGTCGAGACCGAGTACGGTCCGTTTCGCATGGTCGCGTATGAAGATCATGTCCATCGCGCCGTCCATCTCGCCTTTGTGAAAGGCGATCTGTCCGGCGAGCCGTTGGTTCGCGTGCACCTCACCGAAACGTTGCGGGATACCGCCGGTGTGCGCGCGGATGAACTGGGTTGGCCGCTCGCCGCCGCGATGCGACGCATTGCGGCGGAGGGTAATGGTGTCGTCGTACTGCTGCGCGGTGAGGAGAGTCCACGTGAGATCGTGGAAAGCTTACGCTCACTAGGGAGTGGGGCGCGCAAAGCGCCGGGTCCGGTCTTGAGGACCTATGGCATCGGCGCACAAATTCTCGGCGACCTTGGGGTCTCGACGATGCGTGTGCTGTCGCGTTATACCCAGTTACAGGGTTTGGCTGCCTTCGGCCTCACCATCACCGAATATGTCCCAACCGTGGGTGCGGGCGCCCTCGAGGAGTCGAACTGATGTCCAGTGTACGCACCCATGAAGCGGATCTCATTGCGCGCGATTTGCGCATTGCGATCGTCGCTGCGCGCTTCAACGACTTTGTCGTGGCAAGGCTGGTGGACGGCGCCATTGATGCGCTCGTTCGTCACGGTGCCAGCGAAAAGGATCTGGAAGTCGTCCGTGTCCCGGGTGCTTTCGAGATGCCGTTGGTTGTCCGTCGTTTAGCGCTATCCAAGCGTTACGATGCGGTGGTCGCGCTCGGTGCGGTCATCAAAGGTGACACGGCCCATTTTGATTTCGTGGCGGGTGAGTGCACCTCCGGCATTGCACGTGCGGCGCTTGATGCCGGCATCCCGGTTACCAATGGCGTGCTGACGTGCGATACGTTCGAGCAGGCTATCGACCGCGCCGGCGGCAAAGCCGGCAACAAAGGCGCTGAGGCGGCCTTGGCTGCGATCGAGACCGCGAATTTGCTCAAGCGATTGGACCCATAATGGGCCGCGAATCCGATGCACGATTATTGTCCCGAGCTCGACGCGGTGCCCGAAAGGTCCTCGCGCAGGCCCTGTATCAGATGCAGGTGGGTGGCCAACCTTGGCAAGACCTTTACCATCAATACGCCCTCGACCCGGAATCTAAGGGCGCTGACATGGAATATCTGCGCGAGTTGCTGATGAATGTCGCGCAACAGCGGGATGCGCTGGATGCTTTGCTCACCCGCTTTTCGGATATCGAGCCCAAACATCTGGATCCGATTGAACACGGCATTCTGTGGATGGCGCTCTATGAGTTACAGCATCGCTTGGATGTGCCGTTTCGGGTCGCGATCAGTGAAGCGGTCGATCTGGCTAAGCGCTTCGGCGCGACGGACGGCTACAAGTTCGTGAATGGCGTACTCGACCGGGCGGCCGGCGAGTTGCGGCCGTACGAGCGCGATCTCTGAGCGGGGGCGCCGGCATGGGCGAGTTCGAGCTCATTGACCGGTTTTTCGCCTCGTTGGGGGCCTCTCGCCCCGACACCGTTCTGGGCGTGGGTGATGATGCGGCGGTACTGGCCGTGCCGCCTGGGCATGAACTGGTCACCTGTGTCGATACGCTCGTGGAGGGCCGACACTTCCCGACCGACTGCGATGCTTACGACATCGGCTGGCGTTCGCTGGCGGTGAATCTCTCAGACTTGGCGGCGATGGGCGCGACGCCCGCTTGGGCCATGCTCGCGCTGACTCTGCCTGAATTCGACGAGGCGTGGCTCGACGGATTCGCGCGTGGTCTCGGCAAACTGGCGAACCAGGCTGGCGTCGCGTTGGTGGGGGGAGATACCACGCGGGGTCCACTCACGATTTCTGTGACGGCGATGGGATGGGTGCCTGCGGGGTCCGCGCTGCGACGCGCGGGTGCCCGGCCGGGTGACCTCGTCTACGTCACCGGTTGGCCGGGCGATGCGGCGGCCGGTCTTGCGCTGTATCAGGGACGGATGCGGGGGCAGGGGGCTAATCGGGGTGCATTGGAGCGAAAGTTTCTGCATCCGGAGCCGAGGGTTGCCTTCGGTCAGGGCTTACGCGGTGTGGCCAGTGCCTGCGTGGACGTCTCGGATGGGCTGGCGCAGGACCTCGGTCGAATCACGACCGCGTCGGGCGTGGGTGCACTGATCCGTGCACGAGAATTACCGCTTTCCCGCGCCCTCTATGACCTTGCGGGTGAAGAGGAGGCACGCCGGTATGCCTTGTCCGGTGGCGATGATTACGAATTGCTCTTCACGGCGCCCGCCGGCGCCCGCGCGCAAATTGGGGCCTTGGCGGCCCGGGTGGGTGCTCCCGCTTGTCACTGCATTGGCGAAATCGTGATCGGTAAGGGCGTGAAAGTGATCGGTGAGCGAGGCGAGTTGCCGGTGCCCCGTGGGTGGGACCATTTCGCGAGTTGATCAACTCGGTCTCGAAACAGCGAGCCGGTTCACGTTCTGGATGATCCAGTCGGCGTAACCTTTGCCGGCGTTCCCTCGCCGCGGGTGGGGGTTTTGGAGCACGCCATCCATTCGCCATCCCAGTCTGCATCGACTCACCCTATGGCGGCGATGGCCAACGAGTCGCTGTCGCTGCAGCGGATCGGCAAGTACGAAATCATCAAGGAAGTCGCCCGCGGCACGACGGGGACCGTCTATCTTTCGCACGACCCGTATTATCGACGGGATGTGGCCATCAAGGTTTACCACCAGACGAGCCCGGACGATCCCATACGCCACCGTGTCGCCCGACAGATGTTTCTGTCTGAAGCGCATCTCGTGGGTCTGCTACAGCACCCCCATATTCTGCCGATCTATGACGCTGGCGAGGAGAACGGTCGCTGTTACATCGTCACGGAGTTCATTTACGGGGCCCGAACACTGGCCACATATTGTCGTGAAGACAATCTTTTAACCCCCGAAGCGGTTGTTGAGATCGCCTATAAATGCGCCCGCGCGTTGGCGTACGCCCATAGCCGTGGGGTCATTCATCGCGATATTAAGCCATCGAACCTGATGCTCAATGTCGAGAGCGAGTTGCGGGTCATCGACTTTGGCATTGCGCTGGGTCCCAACGGGACCGGTAGCGGTATTGAGGGCATTGCGGGTAGTCCGTCCTACATGTCTCCGGAGCAGGTGCAATCTGCTGAGTTGTCCAACCGCTCGGATCTGTATTCGCTCGGCGCGGTGATGTACGAGTTGCTGACCGGGATGCGGCCGTTTCGCGGCCCCAACCTGGCGAAGTTGATGCACCAGATTGTGTACGCAACGCCACCGCCGATTCACACGCTGCGTGAGGGTGTCCCGGAGGAGCTCGAGGCGGTGGTCATGCGTGCGTTGGTCAAGAACCCCGAACAGCGCTTCGCGTCTGGACAAGAATTCGCGGCCGCGCTGACACGCGTACACCAGAAACTACGGGTAGACGGTGACCGCATGGACCGTCAGGAACAGTTCGCGACGCTACGCCGCCTACCGTTTTTCCATGACTTCAGCCATGCCGAAATCGGTGAAATTCTGCGAGCCAGTGATTGGGAGCTCCACCCGGATGGAACCGAATTGGTTCGGCAGGGTGAAGTGGAAGATCGGTTCTACGTCGCGGTCAATGGCCGTCTGGCTGTCTACAAAGATGCGACGTTGATAGGCCATCTCGGCGCTGGCGACTGCTTCGGCGAAGCGGCATGCGTTGCCGGCGCACGGCGCCAGGCAACGATTCGAGCGGAGGGGCCCGTGACTGCCTTGCGCGTTTCTTCGACGCGCCTAGAGCAAGCATCTCCCGCCTGTCAGCTGCATTTCAACCAAGTCTTCCTACGCAGCCTCGTGCGTCGCCTGCAGGGATTTCCAACGCGAGACTGAGAACGGCAGTTGGCTGGCTGCAGTGAGGATGATCCCGGTCAACTCGGCGGCAAGATTGTTATGGCGAGTCTTTGTTCACTTCGATGAGTGCGTAGGCCGAGTGATTATGAATCGACTCGAAGTTTTCGCTCTCGACGGTGTAAGCGCGGATTCTATCGTCAGCATTCAGGCGTACCGCCACATCTCGCACCAAATCCTCGACAAATTTTGGATTGTCGTAGGCGCGCTCGGTCACCCACTTCTCATCAGGGCGCTTCAGAATGCCAAACACCTCGCAGGAGGCTTCCTGCTCGGCGATGTCGATCAGTTCCTCAATCCAGACATGTCCCTCAATACGCGCAGTAATCGTCACGTGCGAGCGCTGGTTATGAGCGCCGTAGTCTGAAATTTTCTTCGAGCACGGGCACAAGCTGGTGACGGGGACCACGACCTTGACCCAGGTCTCCGTTTTTCCCTTGGAAATCTCACCAATCAAAGACGCGCGATAATCCAGAAGGCTCTTGACGCCGGATACGGGCGCCGACTTCATGACAAAGTACGGAAACGCCATTTCAATGTGGCCCTTTTCCGCATCCAGACGCTTCACCATTTCGGCGAGCATGTCACGGAAGGAATCGACTGAGAGTTCGCGTTCATTCAAGTGCAAAATCTCGACGAATCGCGACATGTGGGTGCCCTTGAAGTTATGGGGCAGGTACACATACATGTTGAAGTTCGCGATGGTGTGTTGATCACCGCCGGAGCGATCTTTGACGCGGACGGGGTGATAAATGTCTTTGATGCCCACTTTGTCGATCGCAATTCGACGTTCGTCGACGCGAGACTGAACGTCTTCGATCGGGGTCTGGCGGGTAGTCGGGGTGTCCATCACTGATGTCCTTCGCAAAAGGGGGGGGACGGCGGAGCCGTCAAGCGCATCAAACGCGCTGAGAGTGGTGAGAGGTGAAGGCGGCAATGCGCGATCGCATTGTGCCCACGTCGAGGCCGGCCGATACCAGGTTGTCGTTCCTAGAGCCGTGTTCGATGAATTGGTCGGGAATGCCGAGGCGCAGTACCGGCCTCTCGAGGCCGGCTTCTGCCAGCACTTCGAGAATCGCGGATCCCGCACCGCCCTGCAGAACGTTTTCTTCCGCAGTGACGAGGTGTGAATGGTGGGTGGCGATATCCAACACAAGCTCCCGGTCGAGCGGCTTGACGAAGCGCAGGTTGACCAACGTGGCGTCGAATTCTTCGGCCACGGTGCCCAGCAAAGACACCATGGGTCCGAGTGCGACGATTGCAAGACGGGATCGACCTCTACGGACGACCACGCCTTTGCCGATTGGCAGGCTGTACAATTCTTGTACAATTTTCGCGCCAGGTCCAGTCCCTCGCGGGTACCGAACGGCCGCCGGGCTGCCCAAATGGACCGCCGTGTGCAGCATTTGCCGGCACTCATTTTCGTCCGCCGGCACCATCACGGTGAGATTAGGGATGCACCGCAGATAAGACAGGTCGAAGGTGCCTTGGTGAGTGGCACCGTCGCCCCCGACGAGGCCGGCTCTGTCCAGTGCAAAAGTCACCGGCAGATTTTGAATTGCCACGTCATGGATCAACTGGTCGTAGCCGCGTTGCAGGAACGACGAGTAGATGGCGACGACTGGCTTGAGGCCCTCGCAGGCCATCCCTGCGGCCAGCGTGACGGCGTGTTGTTCGGCAATCGCGACGTCGAAATAGCGATTGGGGAAACGCTTGGAGAACTCGACTAAGCCGGAACCTTCGCGCATGGCGGGCGTGATCGCCACCACCGTGGGGTCACGATCCGCTTCGTCGCAGAGCCACTGGCTGAAGACTTGCGTGTACGTCGGCCCAGAGGCTTGTTCCTTGCGGATTTCCCCTTTCGCCGCATCGAACGGACCCGGGCCGTGCCATTTGATGGGATCAGCTTCTGCGGGCGCGTAGCCCTTACCTTTTTTGGTGACGACATGCAGAAACTGCGGACCGCGAGCCTGCTTGATCAGTTTGAGCGTGCGCACGAGGCCGACCACGTCGTGCCCATCCACGGGGCCGATGTAATTCAGGCCCATTTCCTCGAACATCGTCCCTGGCAGGACCATGCCTTTGAGGTGTTCTTCGGAGCGGCGCGCGAATTCCCACGCGGCAGGAATGCGTCGTAGGACGCGTTTGCCACCTTCGCGGATGCCTTGATACAGGCGACCCGCCAGCACACGGGCGAAATAGTTCGACAACGCGCCGACATTTTCGGAGATGGACATGTCGTTGTCGTTGAGGACCACCAAGACGTTCGCGTCTACGGCGCCGGCGTGGTTGAGTGCTTCGAATGCCAGACCCGCTGACATGGCGCCGTCGCCGATCACGGCGACATGGGCGCGGTGTCCACCCTGCAGTCGATCCGCCAGTGCCATGCCCAGAGCAGCCGATACCGAGGTCGAGGAATGGCCGACGCCGAACGTGTCGTATTCACTCTCGGTACGACTCGGAAACGGCGCGAGGCCGTCTTTCTGCTTGATAGTTGCCAGACGGTCCCCGCGGCCGGTCAGCACTTTGTGCGGATAGGCTTGATGCCCGACGTCCCAGACCAAACGGTCATTCGGTGTCTCGAACACGTAATGCAGCGCAACGGTCAATTCCACCGTCCCGAGTCCGGCGGCGAAATGGCCACCCATTTGACTGACCGTGTTGATCAAGAAGGTGCGTAATTCGTCAGCGACGGCGGGCAGTGCCGACTCCGGCAGCGCGCGCAATTCGTGTGGGTTCATCACCCGATCGAGCAAAGGATAGGTTGCGTTGCCAGGCATCCCGACAGTCTACCGCACCGGCGCTTGGGCCGGCGAATCAGGACTGGCGGTGGACGATATAGCCACCCAGCCAACGCAGCATCTGGGCGGATTCCCCAAAGGGCGACAGCGCTTGATCGGCTTCGTCCATCAGTTCCTGCGCTCGCTGCCGAGCCGCCGGCAAGCCGACAGCGGCCGGGTAGGTGGGTTTGCCGCGCGCGAGGTCAACGCCGATGGTCTTGCCGAGCAACGACGGATCACCCTCGATATCCAGTAGGTCGTCGACAATCTGGAAGGCAAAACCGATGGCTCGGGCATAACGGTTCAGTGCCGCGGCAGCGGGTGTCGCCTCTTGTCCGGCCAACGCGACTGCCAGCATGACGCTGGCCTCGAGCAGAGCGCCGGTCTTGTACCGATGCATTTGCTCAACCTGATCTGCGCTGAGCGTCTTTCCCACAGAGGCCAGATCAATCGCTTGGCCACCGGCCATCCCACGCGTGCCGGACGCGCGTGCGAGAACCCCCACCATCGCAATCCGCTGCGCCGCGCCCACGGGAGCATCGGCGAGGCTTTCGAAAGCCAGCACCTGCAAGGCGTCACCGGCGAGGATGGCGGTCGCTTCGTCGAAGGCTTTGTGACAGGTCGGCCGCCCACGCCGCAGGTCATCATCGTCCATGGCCGGCAGATCATCATGGATCAGCGAGTAAGCGTGAATCATCTCCACGGCAGCCGCGGCAGCGTCCAGACTCTCTGGCTGCGCGCCGAGTAGTTCCCCGGTTGCATACACCAATGCCGGACGGATCCGTTTGCCGCCGCCAAGCGTGGAATAGCGGATAGCCGCATGCAGCCTCGTCGGAACGAGGGTCTCGGCCGGTAAACGGGCGTCCAACGCGGATTCTGCCCGCGCCTGATAGCCGCAGAGCATCCGTTGCAAATCCGTGCTCACTCGTCGTCGCCGTCGAAGGGTTCCAGGTGGGCGGTGCCGTCCGTGTGCATCGAGAGTTTCTCTACTTTTTGCTCTGCAGCGGTCAACGCGGTCTGGCACGCGCGGGTCAAGGCGATGCCGCGTTCAAAGGCGCTGAGGGCCTCTTCGAGTGGGACGTCACCACTCTCTAGGCGCGTCACCACACCTTCGAGTTCGCCCATGGCGGCCTCAAAGTCGAATGGAGCGGGGGAGGCAGATTCCGTTGCCTTTGAAATCTTGGGCATGCGCATTCCGATGCGGCTCGAATTGGGCGTCAAGGGTAGCCCTGCGTACGGAAGGGCGTCAAACTGAGACGGGACTCAGCGGAATCCATTGACGAGGATCCGGGTGCTGTACAGAATCCGGACTAGGTCGGCAATGTTGCCGGCTTCCGACTCCCTCAATTCACGGAGATCTGCAATGAGCCTCAAGGGCAGCAAGACCGAACAGAATCTGAAGGACGCGTTCGCGGGCGAGAGCCAAGCGAATCGTCGTTACCTGTACTTCGCAGCGAAGGCCGATGTCGAGGGTCACAACGACGTCTCGACCGTCTTCCGTTCGACGGCTGAAGGTGAGACTGGCCATGCGCATGGCCACCTTGAGTATCTCGAGGCCTGCGGCGATCCCGCAACGGGAATGCCGATCGGTTCGACAGCCGACAACCTGCGCGCCTCCATCGCTGGCGAAACCCATGAGTACACCGACATGTACCCTGGAATGGCCAAGACCGCGCGTGACGAAGGCTTTGACGAGATCGCGGACTGGTTCGAGACGTTGGCGAAGGCCGAGCGCTCGCACGCGAACCGTTTCCAGAAGGCGCTCGACAGCCTCTGATTCGGTGTGATTCGTAGGGTCGCGGCGCAAAGCGCGACCCTACGGATGCGATCGGGCGGTCACTTTTTCAGAACCGCTGCGCTCATCAATTGGTGTGAGGTGTTCGGCATGAGTGAAAAAGCGACGCCCCCGCGGCGGGAAGGCAGCCTAGACGCCCCCACACGACACCCGATTCCGTGGCGAACGGATGAGTATTACGACGAAACGGCGCTCTTTGCAGAGCTTGAGCGCGTCTACGACATCTGCCACGGCTGCAGACGTTGCTTCTCACTGTGTCAGTCCTTCCCGGTCCTCTTTGATGCGATCGACGCGACTGACGATGGCGAGTTACACAGTGTCCCCAAGAAAGCCTATTGGGATGTCGTCGACCAATGCTATCTCTGCGACCTTTGCTACCAGACCAAGTGTCCGTACGTCCCGCCGCATGAGTGGAATCTCGATTTTCCGCATCTGATGTTGCGAGCCAAGGCGCTTCGCTTCAAGAAAGATGGCGCTTCGTTACGCGACAAATTTCTGTCTTCAGCGGCAACGGTTGGCCGCTTGGCCGGCATTCCGGTGGTCGCGGAGGTCCTGAACGCCGCGAACCGCAACGCGACCGTTCGCAAAGTGATGGAGTCTACGCTCGGTATTCATCGGGATGCTCGACTCCCGGAATTCCATGCCAAGTCCTTTCAGGATCTGGAAGCCAAGCGCGAGAAGCCCGCCATCGCGGTCGTGGCGACCGAGGGCACAACCGGTAAAGTTGCCCTGTATGCCACGTGTTATTGCAACGAGCATGAGCCGCAGATCGATCAGGATCTCGTTGCCGTATTCGAACATAACGGTATTCCGGTCACGACCGTGCCGAAAGAACGCTGCTGCGGGATGCCTAAGTTGGAATTGGGTGATTTGGAATCCGTCGCGAAACTCAAAGAGCACAACATTCCGTTGCTCGCCAGCCTCGTCGATCAGGGTTTTGATCTGGTCGCACCCGTGCCGTCCTGCGTCCTGATGTACAAGCAGGAATTGCCGTTATTGTTTCCCGATGATCCGGCCGTTGCGAAAGTGAAGGCCGCCATGCACGATCCGTTCGAATACCTGTGGAAGCGACATCAAGCAGGCCAGTTGAAGACCGAGTTCCAGATGTCACTCGGTAAAGTGGCTTATCAGGTGCCCTGCCATTTGCGGGTGCAAAACATCGGACTGAAGACGCGTGACGTTCTGAAGTTGGTGCCGGAGACCACTTTCGAGGTGATTGAGCGTTGCACCGGACACGATGGAACCTATGCGGTCAAGAAAGAATTCCGTGCCAATGCGCTGAAGATCGGAAAGCCCGTCTCGAATAAAGTGACCTCTTCAGGTGCCGTCGTGCACAGTTCTGATTGCCCGATGGCCGGTCACCAGATCAGCGATGGATTGAAAGAGAAGAAGGCCCCAGTACATCCCATGACATTGCTTGCGCGCGCCTATGGCGTAGCGATGGAGAAAGTTTGATGAAGACGTTACAGCCGAGCGACCTGATGCCGTTGGAGATGTACGCCCGGGAGCGCTCGGCCTTTCGTGAACGCGTGATCGCGCACAAGAAGCGGCGTATGGTGGCCCTCGGTCCACATCTCACGTTGTTATTTGAGGATCGCCTGACTGTGAAGTATCAGGTTCAGGAGATGTTGCGCATTGAAAAAATCTTCGAGCCTGAGGGTATTGCAGAAGAACTGGGGGCCTACAATCCCCTGATCCCGGACGGCACTAATCTCAAGGCGACGATGCTGATTGAATTCCCGGATCCCGCCGTTCGCGCCGAACAGCTGAAGCGCCTCAAAGGCTTGGAGCGGACGGTTTGTTTTGTGGTGGACGGCGTGCGCATCGATCCTGTCGCGGATGAGGATCTCGATCGCGAGAACGAGGAAAAGACCTCAGCCGTACATTTTATGCGCTATCAGATTCCCGAGGGGCTTCGGGCTGGCTTTGGGGCGGCCAAGGTTGAGATGGTCGTAGATCACCCGGCCTATCAGCACTCGCATATCTTGAGCGAGGGTGTTCGCGCTGCGTTGGGCCGCGACCTCGCGGACTGATCAGGCGACGTGCCAGTTCGCGGTCGACAGTTCCCCGATCGCCGCGTAACCCGTGTCCGGTGTGACGAGTGTCGCGCCCACGCTGATGGCGTGGGCCGCGACCAGTAAGTCTAGATCGGATGCGGTCTTCGGCACCCCTGGGTGCTGACGCAGGCGCGCGTAGGCCATGGCGGCGCTGCGATCGAACGGCACGGTGGGCACATTGCGGAACAGCAGTTCTAGGGCCTCCCGACGGGGTGTCAGCGGCGCACCCCCGCCGAAGCGCCGGCGAAGTTCACCTTCTGTCACCGCGGACATCCACAACGACCCAAAGCGGGCGCCGCGTACCCGATCGCGGAGCACGACCGGCGCGTCTGCCAACAAAAGCGTGTGTGCCGTCAGCGTGTCCAAGAGGAACGCGCGATCGTCCGCGTTCATGGATCCTCGCCCGTCCTGGCGTCGGCGGTAGCGGAAGCCTCGGGTGCCGATGGGTCGGCGACCGCGACCAGATGGAAGAATGCATCCCAGGCGTCGGCTCGGCTAGAGAGGATCACGTCACCGGTTGCCGGATCGCGGCGCACATAGACTTCGTTCCCGGCGAATCGAAATTCGGCGGGGAGACGTACGGCTTGGCTGCGACCGTTCCAGAACAACTTGGCGATAGTGGACACCGAGTCTCCGCGGAGAGGTTTGCAAGGAATATATACCATGGTATATATCATCGGCAAAGGCTCACGATGCGATCCGCCCCGGCGTCCGCATTGCGGACCGCCCTGTCATCGCCACGGATTTCCAGTACCCTCGCGCCTCCATGAGCACCACCTACACCTCCAAGGACCTTGAGGTCCTCGCCGGCCTCGATCCGGTTCGTCGCCGTCCGGGTATGTACACGGACACTTCTCGCCCCAACCATCTCGTCCATGAGGTGGTCGATAACAGTGTCGACGAGGCACTGGCCGGCCACGCCAAAGAAATTTCCGTCACCCTGCATAAGGACGGTTCCGTCGAAGTAAACGACGACGGCCGCGGCATGCCAGTCGACCTACACCCGATTGAGAAAGTCCCGGGTGTCGAGCTCATCCTCAGTCGGTTGCACGCCGGCGGCAAATTTTCCGACAAGAACTACCAGCAGTCGGGCGGTTTGCATGGCGTCGGCGTGTCCGTGGTCAATGCGCTGTCGACCCGGCTGGAGTGTCGCGTTAAGCGAGATGGCAACGAATACCAGATCGTTTTCGAAGATGGGTATCTGTCGGAAAAGCTCAAAGTCATCGGCAAGGTAGGGGCCCGCAATACCGGGACGACCGTTCGCTTCTGGCCGGACGCCAAGTACTTCGACTCCGATAAGGTGTCGCTGTCGAAGTTGAAGCACGTACTGCGAGCAAAAGCCGTCTTGTGTGCCGGCCTCAAGGTCACGCTCTTCAACGAGGCGACGGGCGAGCGCGATGAGTGGTTCTACACCGGTGGCTTGTCCTCTTATCTGTCCGATCGCCTCCAAGGCGCGACGATCGTCCCCGATGAGCCCTTTGCCGCCAGTCTCAAGGGCGGCAGCGAATCCGCCGAGTGGGCCTTTGCTTGGATCATTGAAGATGGCATCGAGACGGTCTCGGAGTCTTACGTCAATCTGATCCCGACGAATGATGGTGGCACCCACGTGAATGGGTTGCGTACCGGCATCACAGAGGCCGTGCGCGATTTCACTGAATTTCGAAATCTCGTGCCGCGTGGCGTCAAGCTCGCGCCGGAAGACGTCTGGGACCGGATCGCGTTTGTGTTGTCGGTCAAAATGCATGAACCGCAGTTTGCGGGTCAGACGAAGGAACGACTCGCCTCGCGCGAATCGGCTGCCTTCGTGTCAGGCCTGGTGAAGGATGCGTTTTCCTTGTGGCTTGCGCAGCATCCCGAGGCCGGCGAGAAAATCGCGATGCTCGCGATCGAGAAGGCGCAGGCACGTCTTAAGGCCGCTCAAAAAGTGGTGCGTAAGCGGGTGGTCTCGGGACCGGCGCTGCCCGGCAAATTGGCCGATTGCACGTCCCAAGAGCCGGCGCGCACGGAGCTTTTCCTCGTCGAAGGTGATTCGGCGGGCGGCAGCGCGAAGCAGGCCCGAGAGCGTGACTTCCAAGCCGTGATGCCGCTGCGCGGCAAGATCCTGAATACGTGGGAGGTGGATGCCTCTGGCGTGCTGGGCTCGGCTGAAGTGCATGACATCTCGGTGGCGATCGGGGTTGAACCCGGTTCACCGGATTTGAAAGAACTGCGATACCACAAGGTTTGCATCCTCGCGGACGCTGACTCGGATGGTCAGCACATCGCAACCTTGCTCTGCGCGCTGTTTCTGCGTCACTTTCGGCCGCTGGTGCTGGCCGGCCATGTCTACGTGGCGATGCCGCCACTGTTTCGAATCGACATCGGTAAGAACGTTTATTACGCGCTGGATGAAGCGGAGCGGGCGGGCATCTTGGATCGCATTGCGGCCGAGGGTACTCGCGGCAAAATTACGGTGACTCGATTTAAGGGTCTGGGCGAAATGAGTCCGCTGCAGTTGCGTGAAACTACGATGGCGCCCTCTACCCGTCGGCTACTGCAGCTGACGGTCGATGCCGGCGACGACACTGATCAGATGATGGATATGTTGTTGGCTAAGAAACGAGCGTCGGATCGACGGGACTGGCTTGAGTCGAAAGGCAATCTCGCGGAGGTCGCGCCGTGAGCTCCCAAGAACTCAATTTCGATGGCGTCGAACGCCAGCCACTCAAGACATTTACCGAAAAGGCGTATCTCGATTATTCGATGTACGTCATCCTCGACCGTGCGTTGCCGCAGTTGGCCGATGGCTTGAAGCCGGTCCAACGCCGCATCATTTATGCGATGAGTGAGCTGGGTCTGTCGGCGGGATCCAAGCACAAGAAGAGTGCGCGCACGATTGGTGACGTGATCGGCAAGTTTCATCCGCATGGTGATTCGGCAGCCTACGAAGCCATGGTGCATATGGCGCAGGACTTCTCCTATCGCTATCCGATCGTCGATGGTCAGGGTAATTTCGGCTCGACCGATGATCCGAAGTCCTTCGCCGCGATGCGCTATACGGAATCGCGTCTGCGACCCTATGCGGAAACCCTCTTGGCCGAACTCGGACAAGGGACCGTTGAATGGGTCGCCAACTTTGACGGCACGATGGACGAGCCGGCATTGTTGCCGGCACGACTGCCAAATGTGTTGCTCAATGGTGCGACCGGCATTGCGGTCGGTATGGCCACGGATATTCCGCCGCATAACTTGAAGGAAGTGACGGCCGCCTGCATCCGCATCTTGGACGAGCCGGAGGTTTCGACCGCAAACTTGATGCGACTTGTTCCTGGGCCTGATTTGCCGACTGGTGCGGAAATCGTGACGCCGCGGGCGGAACTCCGTTCTATTTACGAAGCGGGTACCGGCACTTTCCGTGCACGCGCCATTTATGAATCGGAAGGCGCTGAAGTAGTGATCACGGCGCTGCCGTATCAAGTGTCGGGCTCCAAGGTCTTAGAGCAAATAGCCGCGCAGATTCGAGCCAAGAAACTGCCAATGGTGGAGAACATTCGGGACGAGTCTGATCACGAGGATCCAACCCGTCTTGTCTTAGAACTCAGGTCCAATCGCGTCGATGTTGAACAGGTGATGGCGCATTTGTTCGCCACCACCGACCTTGAGCGCACCTATCGCGTCAATATGAACGTGATTGGCTTGGATGGTCGTCCGCGGGTGATGGGGCTCAAAGCTCTGCTTGCGGAATGGTTGGTCTACCGCGAACGCACGGTCGTCCGGCGACTCGAGCATCGACTGGGTAAGGTCAATGCGCGTCTGCACATCCTCGACGGTTTGCTGATCGCCTATCTGAATTTGGATGAGGTAATCCGCATCGTCCGCACGGAGGACGAACCGAAGCAGGTGTTGATCGCTCGATTTGCCCTGTCGAACGAGCAGGCGGAAGCCATTCTCGAGACCAAGCTGCGTCACTTGGCTCGTTTGGAAGAGATGAAGATCCGCGGCGAACAGGCCGCGCTGGCGCAAGAGCGTGACGAGCTGCAAGGCATTCTCGGCGACGCGGCGCGCTTGAAGGCACTGATTCGTGCCGAACTCGTGGCAGACAGTGAAAAGTACGGCGATAAGCGTCGTACCCGTTTGGTCGAGCGTGAGGCCGCCAAGGCGATCGACGAGACGGAGCTGGTCGCGACCGAGCCGGTGACCGTGATTCTGTCGACGGCGGGCTACGTCCGTCAGGCCAAGGGTCACGAGATTGATCCAAAGTCGCTCTCCTATAAGACGGGCGATGGATTCCAAGCAGCCGCTCGCGGCAAGAGTACACAGCAGGCCGTGTTCATGGATTCGACCGGGCGCACGTACAGCTTGCTGACCCATACGCTGCCATCAGCGCGTGGCCAGGGCGAGCCGCTCTCGGGTCGCGTCGATCCGCCCGATGGCGCCACCTTCGCGTCTGTGATCTTGGGTGAGGCGGGTGATCGTTACGTCCTTGCATCGGATGCCGGCTATGGCTTTATCGTCAAGGTGGAGGATCTTTACGCGCGCAATCGGGCCGGTAAGGGGATCTTGACGGTCCCGGAGAACGCGAAAGCACTCCCGGCCGCCTTCGTGCCCGATGATCCTAAGGCGTTGATCGCGGTTGCAGCCGCAGCAGACGGTCAGGATGGCCGCCTGCTGGTCTTCCCGGTGTCCGATTTGCCTGAGATGGCCCGCGGCAAGGGAAACAAGCTGTTCAATATTCCCTCAGCCAAGGCGGAGGCGAGGGAAGAGCTTGTGGTCGGTGTGGCCGTGGTCGCACCCGGAGCGAGGCTCAAGATCATCTGCGGGGAACGGGCGATGTCGCTCTCATACAACGAATTGGCCGAATACCGGGGTGAGCGTGCTCAGCGCGGCGCGATGCTGCCGAAGACGTATCGTCGCGTGACGGGACTCGACATCGACGGCACCTGACCGGTGGGCCAGATGCCGCGGGGCAATGGGGACGGGATGACCCGGCTCCAGTCACCGCCGCTGCGTCCAGTACATCGTTCCCACGGGCAAATTCCCGTTATACAATCGTTTGCAATCGGGTACGTCGGCAGTGCCCCTCGGTGCTGTGCCGATGGTGTAGTGCCGATGTAGTGGTTATCGTCCTTGGCCTGTGTAGAACTCCGGGGTTTCAGAATGTCCCTGACCAATGATCCAAGTGGTGCGGCGGTGGCCTGTAATGTGCTGTCGGCCGCCAACTTGAAAGACCTGATTGTTGAGCACTTGGTTCGGACCCTCGGGCGGGACCCGGAGTCGGCTCGGCCGCGTGACATTTATGAAGCGTTGGCAAATACCGTTCGCGAGGAGTTGGCGGCTCGGTGGGTCGCGACCCAAAAACGGGTGGCTAAGGCGCAGACCAAGCGCCTCTGCTACCTGTCGGTCGAATTTTTGCCCGGACGCGCGCTTCTGAACGCGTTATCCAGCCTCGAAGGTGATCTCGTCGACGTGGCCCGTCAGGCGGTGGCTGAGCTCGGCTATGACCTGGAAGCCATCATCGCCGAAGAGCACGATCCGGGCCTCGGCAACGGTGGCTTGGGGCGGCTGGCCGCCTGCTTTTTGGACTCATTGGCGACGCTGCAGTATCCGGCCGTTGGCTATGGCATCCGCTATGACTACGGCATCTTCACTCAGGTGATCGAGCCGGACGGCGCGCAGCGCGAGATCGGCTCCTCATGGCTGCGCCTGCGCGATCCGTGGGAACTGACGCGCCCTCAGGCGCGCTATCTCATCCAGTTTGGTGGCCGTTGCGTGACGGAGGAAGACGCCTCTGGCGAATTGCGGCACAGCTGGGTCGATACGCATAAGATTTATGCGGTGGGCTTCGACCATCTGGTGCCTGGAAATCGCTGTGCGACGGTCAATCACCTGCGGCTCTGGTCGGGTCGCGCGATCGTACCGTTTAACGTTTCAGAGTTTAATCACGGGCATTACCCGGAAGCGGTCGCTGATCAGGTCCGCGCTAAGAATCTGTCGCGTGTTCTCTATCCGGATGACACGACGCCACAGGGCAAAGAACTGCGGCTGTCCCAGCAGTACTTCTTCGTATCGGCCTCCCTGCAGGACTTGCTGGCCACGTTGATCGCAGAAGGACGCTCGCTGGAAGACCTGCCAGATGCGGTGGCCATCCAGTTGAATGACACCCATCCCGCCTTGGCCGTTGCCGAGTTGATGCGTCTCCTCATGGACGTCCATGGCTACTCCTGGGATCGCGCATGGTCGATCGTCTCGAGAACGTTTGGATATACCAACCACACCCTCTTGCCGGAGGCGCTGGAAAGTTGGCCGGTCGACTTCTTCGAGCGTCTACTGCCGCGCCATCTGGTGATTATCTTTCAGATCAACCGGCATTTTCTCGACGAAATCAGTCTCGCTTTCCCGGGTGACCTCGATCGTCGCCGTCGGATGTCGCTGATTGATGAAGATCACGGAAGACGCGTGCGCATGGCTCACTTGGCGGTTGTCGCGAGCCAGAAGGTTAATGGCGTAGCCAAGTTGCACTCCGAACTCATGACCGAGACGATTTTTCGGGACTTCGCACAACTGTGGCCGGAGCGGTTCACGAATGTCACGAACGGCATCACCGTCCGCCGTTGGCTCAAGCAGTCGAATCCCGGCCTCTCGTCACTTTTCACCGAGCGCCTGGGCGTGAAGTGGGAAAATGACCTTTCCGTGCTCTCGGCACTCGAAGGAGTGGAAGACGATCTGACATTCCGCGCGCGTTTTGCGGCCATCAAGCAGGAAAACAAGCGCCGTTTGGTTGCCGCCATTCATCAACGCAGCGGTATCGAGGTTGATGAGCACTCGCTCTTTGACGTGCAAGTTAAACGCATTCATGAATATAAGCGGCAATTGTTGAATCTGTTGGGCGTCATCGCCCGCTACAACCGGATTCGTCGCGATCCCCACGCCGATTACGTACCACGGACGGTGATCTTCGCTGGCAAAGCGGCCCCGGGCTATTACCTGGCAAAAGCGATCATTCGCTTGGCGAATAATGTGGCGCGGGTCGTCAATTCGGATCCGGTAGTGGCCGGTCGTCTGAAAGTGGTCTTCCTAGCCGACTACGACGTCTCGCTGGCGCAGCGCATCATGCCGGCCGCCGATCTCTCCGAGCAGATTTCGACGGCAGGCTTGGAGGCCTCCGGTACCGGCAACATGAAGCTTGCGTTGAATGGTGCGCTCACTATCGGGACGCTGGATGGCGCGAACATCGAGATCAAAGATCACGTCGGCAACGACCATATCTTTATCTTTGGCCTGACGGCCGCTGAGGTTGTCGCGGAGAAGGCCAAGGGCTACCGTCCGAGTGACTATGTGTCGGGGGACGTCGAACTCGCTCAGACCATCGCGATGATCGATGAGGGCTATTTCAGCAATGGTGACGTGACGGAAGCCAAGGCGATCGTCGGCCGGCTGATGTCTGATGGCGAACCTTTCCTCGTCTGTGCTGATTTCCGTGCGTATTTAGACGCCCAAGATCGGGTGGATGCCCTGTACCGCGATCAGGATCGTTGGCTGAAATCTGCCATTGTGAATAGCATTCGGATGGGATTCTTCTCGAGTGATCGCAGCATTCGGGAGTACGCTGACCGAATCTGGAACATCCAACCGGTAATCTAATGGCTACCCGCAAGCCCCCTGTCGATGCGACGGCTGTGACGACGCCGAAAGCCGCCAAGAAGCCCAAGCAGCCTTGGCCCTCTTTGCGTAAAGCGGAGATTGATGCGCTGCTGTCGGCGCGGCATCGCGAGCCGCGATCGGTCCTTGGCTATCACGAATTTCAGCGTGAGGGTGAAGAGCCGGTTGTCATCGTCCGCGTGCTGGAGCCGCAGGCGATTGCGGTGGGCGTCTATTGGGAAGACGAGGAAGCGACAGCGGCGCGCCCGCTGACCCTGATGCATCCCGGCGGTCTATTCGAAGGTCGGATCCCCTATCGTCGCCCGTTGGTGCCCTATCGGTTGGTCATCCGCTATGAGGATGGCAACACGCATACTCGGCCTGACCCTTACTATTTCGCTCCGCAAATTACCGACTTTGATCTGTATCTCTTCGGGCAGGGAAATCATCATCGCATTTGGTCGAAATTGGGTGCGCACGCCGAGGTGTTAGACGGCGTTGCCGGCACCCACTTTGCCGTCTGGGCGCCAAATGCGGAACGCGTCAGCGTCGTGGGTGACTTCAATCACTGGGATGGTCGACGACATTTGCTGCAGTCGCGCGGTGGTAGCGGCGTGTGGGAGCTGTTCGTGCCAGAAGTCGGCGCCGGCGCCACGTATAAGTACGAAATCAGGACGCACACCGGAGACACGCGCCTGAAGGCTGATCCTTACGGGACGGCCATGGAGTTGCGGCCGAAGACGGCTTCCGTGGTGGCTGACCTGACCGATTTCGACTGGACGGACGCCGAATGGCTAGCGCGTCGGCGCAAGGCTGATCCGCGACGCGAGCCCATCGCCGTCTACGAAGTGCATCTTGCCTCGTGGCGGCATGCCCCCGATCGTGACCCGCCATTTCTCAGTTGGGCCGATGCCGCCGACCAGCTGATCCCCTATGTCGTCGATATGGGTTACACGCATATCGAATTAATGGGGGTTGCCGAGTATCCCTTTGACGGCTCATGGGGTTATCAGGTCAGCGGGTATTACGCACCCACGGCGCGCTACGGCTCGCCCAAAGATTTCATGCGCTTTGTGGATCGCTGTCATGCCGCTGGCATCGGCGTGATCATGGACTGGGTACCTGCCCACTTTCCGAAAGACGCCCATGGCCTCGCCGAATTTGATGGAACCGCCCTCTATGAGCATGCGGATCCCCGGCAGGGTGAGCACATGGACTGGGGCACCAAGATCTTCAATTTTGGCCGCAATGAAGTTCGTAACTTTCTCACTGCGAATGCCCTGTATTGGCTGAATGAGTATCACCTCGATGGCTTGCGCGTCGATGCGGTCGCATCGATGCTCTACCTCGATTACAGCCGTAACGAAGGGGAATGGGTTCCGAATCGCTATGGTGGACGTGAGAATCTAGAGGCAATCGATTTTCTGCGGCACCTCAACTGGGCGGTGCGCGAATATGCGCCGCACGCCATGATGATCGCCGAAGAGTCCACAGCCTTCGCTGGAATCACCACGCCGGTACACCTTGGCGGGGTTGGTTTCACGTTCAAGTGGAACATGGGATGGATGAATGACACGCTGCGGTATTGGGAGAAGGACCCCGTGTACCGCCGCTACGAGCACCATCTGGTGACTTTCTCGTTTGTCTACGCCTGGTCCGAGCGCTTTATGCTGCCGATCTCCCATGACGAGGTGGTGCACGGTAAGGGCTCTCTGATCGCCAAGATGCCCGGCGATGACTGGCAAAAGAAGGCGAATTGGCGGCTGTTCCTGACCTATATGACTGCCCATCCAGGCAAGAAGCTGCTGTTCATGGGTCAGGAATTTGCCCAGTGGCATGAGTGGCGTCACGCGGAATCCTTGGATTGGGGATTGCTCGACCATGCTGATCACCGGCGGATGCGGGATCTCGTTCGCGACCTGAACCATCTCTACAGTGACTCTCCTCAGCTACATGGATCCGACTGCGACGGCGCAGGGTTTGTTGGGATCGATCTGCATAACGACAGTGAGAGCGTTTACGTCTTCGAACGCCGTTGCACGGGAGACGACGTCGGTCATCCGCTCGTCTGCGCATTTAACGCGACGCCTGTACCGCGCGAGGAGTATTGGATCGGCGTCGATGCGCCGGGTCGCTACGTCAAGGTTCTGGACTCCGACAGTGCGCAGTACGGAGGCTCAGGCTATAGCGATCAGACCGAGGTACACACGATCGAGGGCGCAGCGCATGGACGCCCCTTTGCGGTCCGCGTGAAACTCCCACCGCTCGGCGGCATTATTTTGCGTCGCGCGTGACATGAAGCCACGCGAGATCACGGTCGCGCCCGGATCACCGTTCCCACTCGGCGCCACGCCGGTCGCAGGTGGTATCAACTTTGCCGTTCATGCGGCTCCTCAGAACCGCGTCGAACTCGTCTTGTGTCATCCGAATGGCACGACCAGAAGTACGGTTGAATTGACCTATCGGACGGGAACGATCTGGCACGGATTGATTGATGCGTCCAACGCGCGGATTGGCGATCTGTACGGCTATCGGGTCCATGGCGACTATGATCCAGCTCGTGGACAGCGCGCTAACCCGGCAAAATTCCTCATTGATCCTGCTGCCCGTGCTGTGACGGGTGAGCCACTTGCCGATGACGCTATCTTCGACGGCCCCGAAAGCCATGATCTTGATTCCATGGCGGCCATGCCGCGTTCACGTATCGTCGATCCAGAGTTTGATTGGGGAGGCGACCGACGCCCACAAATACCGTGGACACAAACCGTGATTCTGGAAACACACGTGAAAGGGCACACCATGTGCCATCCCGATGTGCGTCCACGTTATCGGGGCACCTATTTGGGCCTTGCTGAGCCCGCCGTGATTGAAGATCTGGTTCGCTTAGGCGTCACCGCGGTGGAGCTTCTGCCTATCCAGGCGTTTACGAGTGAAGCCTTTCTGCGCGACAAGGGTCTCGTTAATTATTGGGGCTATAACCCGTTCGCGTGGTCAGCGCCGGCTCCTCAGTATGCCGTGGATGATGCAGTGCTCGAGTTTCGCCGCATGGTGTGCGTGCTCCATGCGCACAACATCGAAGTTATTCTGGACGTGGTGTTCAACCATACGGCGGAAGGTAACGAGTGGGGGCCAGTCCTGTCTCTTAAGGGCTTTGATAACGCCGGCTACTATTGGCTCACGCCCGGCAACGCTTCGCATTACGAGAACTTCACTGGCTGTGGCAATACGGCACGCGCCGATACGGATGCAGCTCGAGCACTCATCATTGACTGTCTGCGTTGGTGGGTTGAGTCGATGCATGTGGATGGATTCCGGTTTGACCTTGGCCCGTCGCTGGGTCGAGTTTCGGATGGCTTTACCCCGGGTGCCCGGTTCTTTAGCGAGTTGAAGGCAGCGCCATGGGCGAAGGGGATCAAGTGGATCGCGGAACCCTGGGACGTGGGGCCCGGCGGCTATCGGCTGGGTGCGTTTCCATCCGAATGGTCAGAGTGGAATGATCGCTATCGAGATACGATTCGATCGTACTGGATGGGTGAAAACTACGTATTAGGCGCCTTTGCCGAACGCCTCTCGGGGTCATCGGATATTTTTCAGCACACCGGCCGAGGTCCGCGCGCCAGCATCAATTTTGTGACGGCTCATGATGGCTTTACGCTCGCTGATCTCGTTTCCTACGACACCAAACACAACGAAGCCAATCTCGAAGGCAATCGGGATGGTCACGCGGACAATCGCAGTTGGAGCTGTGGTGTAGAGGGGCCAACGGACGATCCGCAGATTAACGAGCTGCGACGACGGCAGCGCAGAAACCTGCTCGCGACGCTGCTCTTGTCGCAGGGTGTTCCCATGCTGGTCGCCGGCGATGAATTCGGTCGTTCCCAACTGGGCAACAACAATGCCTACTGTCAGGATAATGAGATCAGTTGGCTGGATTGGTCCCTACGAGATCGTGAAGAAGGTGAGGTTGCCTTGATCCGCCGAATCGTGGCACTGCGACGTCAACATCCGGAGTTGTGCCGCGAGGGTTTTCTCAACGGTAAACCCAACGGTCAATCGTCCGCCGACGTTCAATGGCGCCACCCTTTTGGTCATGAAATGCGTCCCGCGGATTGGAATGATCCACACGCGCATGCGATTTGTGTCGTCTATTCGGATCTGACGAGCGGTACGCCGAAACTGCTGATGCTGTTCAACGCGGCCGAGGTCGTCGTCGACTTTGAGATGCCGTCCTCCCCGGGTGGGGCGTGGCGACTGGTGGCCGACACGGCGGACCTCAGTGCGGAGGGTCTGCGGGCCGGCTCACGACAGATACGCCCACCGCGATCCTTGGCCATCTACGAAAGACCGGATTGAAGACCTTAGGGCCGCAGTAAGAACTCCAGCACCTCTGGAAATCGGCTCCGCCAAGACGCTTCATTGTGTGCGGTGCCGGGGTACGCCCGCACGCTCAAGGTGTCGCTCCATCCATTGCGACGGGCGCGATCATCGAATCGATGCGCGTAGGGAGCATAGAACTGATCCAAGGTTTGATCGCCATAGTCCACCCAGAGCCGATGGCTCCGTGGATTTGGCAATTGATCGGCCAACGTGTCGACGGTCAGATTGGCGATTTCCGCGAGTCGAGGATCAGCGGAATCTGGGCCGTTCCCGAACAAGGCGAAATTAGTCGTCGCCGGCCAATGAGTCGAGAGTCCTGCGGCCCCGCCGAAAATGTCCGGTCGCCTTTCCATGGCGTAGATCGAAATCAAACCACCCATCGAAGAGCCAGCGATAAACGTGTGCGTCGCATCGGAGCGGGTCGGATAGTGCGCGTCGATAAAGGGCTTCAATTCGTCCGCAATAAAGTCGACGTACGCATCGGATCTGGGCGTGGGCTCGGATCCTTGCGCGGCCAGAGCCAACTCCTCTGGCAGTGCTGCGTAAGCGTTCAGTGGGACGTATTCCGGCCATCGCAGCGAGGTGTTGTCGATGGCGACCAGGATGAGGGGAAAGTGTCCTTGGGCGATCGCCTGATCGGCAGCCCAGGGTTCGTGTCCCATGGCCTGCGCTGGGTCGAACAGATTGTGGCCGTCGTGCATATACAGCACGGCGTATCCGGAGTCAGGGGGCGGGCCGGACGGTATGAAGACGACCACGTTGCGTGAAATGACCTTCCCCGAGGGGAAATTGTCGAAATGGTCGTAGCGTCCGCGATCGGTGGTCTCGGATCGGGCTACGGTCGGCGCTGCGAGTGCATTCGAGAGCAGCGATAACAGTGCGACCATTGCGGTCAACGTGCGCATCATGGGTGTAGCTCCAGAATCAGCGCAGACTTCGCGGGGAGTTGAAGGGTCTCACCGAGCACGATCGCTTCGTGCGTCAATGCATTCTTCGCCGATGTTCGTGCGCCCAGCGTGTCACGGAAACGCGCTAAGGGCAGCGTCGTCGCACGGTCATTATTATTGAGGACCACCATGACCTGTTCCGCATCCGCGGTACGGAAATAAACGTAAACCTCGTTGGCGGGGGCATAGTGAAGGAAGGTGCCTTCCTGTGCTGCCTTGGAGGTACGGCGCCAGCGGAAGAGGCTGCGCAGATACGCCATGGTTTCCTGCGAGCGACGATCGATGCTCTTGCCGTCAAAGGCATTCGCACGGTCGTCACTAAAACCACCCGGAAAATCGAGACGCTTGTAGCCATCGCCCACTTTTTCATTAGACCACGCGAATTCGCTGCCGTACGTGATCTGGGGAATCCCTCGGACGGTGGCAATAAACGCCATTGCCATTCGGTAGGCGCTGTCATTGTGATTCAGTAATTTGTAGAGCCGGTCGGTGTCGTGGTTATCTCCCAAGACCAACAAGCGCGCAGGATCGGCATAGACCACATCATCGGCGAGCATCTCATAAATATCCCGTAGCCCGCCATCGCCGCTGCCGTGATGTGTCAAAGCACTCAGCATCGCATCACGCAAAGGAAAGTCCATCAGCGTCGGGAGCGTCGAGACATATCCATCGCGATTCGTTCGTCCCGATTGCCAGTACGAAATAATGACGGGATCGGAGCGGCCAGGCGCCTCCTCACCGACGATATTGAGATGCGGGTATTCGGCGAGAATTCGACGACAGTACTCAGCCGTGTAGTACTTGTCGGTGTACGGATAGGTGTCGATGCGTAGTCCCGAAAGACCCGCATACTCAATCCACCAGATCGCATTTTCGACTAAGTAATTGCCAAGAGAGGGAGAGGAGGGGTGTAGATCCGGCATGGATGGCGCAAACCATCCGTCAATAAACTGCTGTCGATCGGACGGGGCTGCATGGATGTCGATTTGTGTTTTGTGCCAGTGATTGGTTGGGATCATCTTGCCTTTGTTCGACAGCCAGTCCGGATCCGGTAGATCCTTCATCCACCAATGATCAAGGCCAATATGATTGAGAACGACGTCTTCAATCACGCCGATGCCATGCTGCTGCGCCGCTTGGGAGAGGGCTCTGTAGTCCTCGTTAGAGCCAAAACGTGGGTCAATCTTGTAATGATCCGTCGTGGCATAGCCGTGGTAACTCCCATCGGGCATGTCGCTTTCAAGAACGGGGGTGAGCCATAACTGCGTGTAGCCCATGTCTTGGAGAAAATCGAGATGATCTTCGATTCCCTTGAGATCCCCGCCATGACGGGCGTCGGGATCGGCACGGTTGACATGATCGCGTGTTCCCGGCGCGGCATCGTTCGTGCGACTGCCGTTCGCGAATCGATCGGGCATGATCAGATAGACCGTATCGTGCGCATCAAAGCCGTGGCGATCCCGGCTGGCCGGCTTGCGTTGATCTAAGTGGTAGGACAGGTGTGTGACGGTCGTGCCATTGAGGGCGAAATCAATCGGCACGTCCCCGGGTGCCGTGTCTTTCGCAATCTCGAGCGTGATGGAGAGGTAGTTGGGATTCGGGAGTGAATACGACTCCCGGATAGAGACCCCGGGATATTGCACTGCGGGATGAAGATGGCCGACGCCATCACCGTGGACCAGTAATTCGACGGTGGGTGCCTCAAAGCCCACCCACCAAGACGGTGGGTCTACCCGGTCGATGGTGCTTGCTCGCGCAAGCAAAGCGGTGAGTAGGCTACTAATCAAATAGAGAGTGCGGCGCATAGACAGGGTGATCCAGCAGTCGAGGAATACGCGCCGAGTAGATGCGAGCAGTTGCGCGCGGTCAATAGGGACATAGGATGGTCTTTGCCGGCGAGGGCTAGCATACTCGCGCCTCGGGGGTGGTCATCGGACCGCCGGAGTCCTGATCATGACTGTACTGACACCAGGTGCCGCGTCCTCGGGACGCAAGCCACAGTTACCACTCGGCGCGATTGCAAATCTTTCGTTCGGCTTTCTAGGCATCCAGATCGCCTTCGGTTTGCAGACGGCCAACGTCAGCCGAATCTTCCAGATACTCGGCGCGTCGATCGACAGCCTGCCCATACTCTGGATCGCCGGTCCGGTGACTGGATTGCTGGTCCAGCCGATCATCGGGTATCTATCCGATCGGACCTGGGGGCGGTTGGGACGTCGCCGTCCTTATTTTCTCCTCGGGGCGGTTCTCTCCACCATCGCGTTGGTTCTGTTGCCCAACTCCACGGTGCTTTGGGTCGCCGTTCCTTCATTTTGGCTATTGGATCTCGCCCTGAATGTCACGATGGAGCCTTTCCGAGCCTTTGTCGGTGACATGCTGCCGGATGAGCAGCGCACCCGCGGCTACGCCATCCAAACGATCTTCATCGGTGTCGGTGCCTCGCTGTCGTCGGCCGCCCCATGGCTGCTGGCACACGTATTCGGATTGGCTGATTCCGCTCCCGCGGGGCAATTGCCGTGGACCGTTCGCTTATCTTTTTATATCGGGGCGGGCGCATTGCTGTTAGCGGTGCTGTATACGATTGCGACCACTCAGGAATATTCACCTGAAGAGTTAGCTTCATTCGAACAAGCGTCCGATCCTGCGCTCGCCGATCCAGCTTTTCATCCGCGCAGCCCGGTCGGCGCCGTCAGCCCGCCGCGCAAACGATTTGAAGCCGTTCGCGAATTGCTCGGCGATCTCATCGGGATGCCCAAGCCCATGCGGCGCTTGGCGTTGGTTCAATTTTGCTCCTGGTTTGCGTTTTTCCTGCTCTGGATTTACGGCACGCCCGCGGTGGCTTGGCATCATTTTGGAGCGACCGTCGCCGGGACTGCGGCGTACAACGCGGCAGCCGATCACGTCGGTGTGTTGTTTGCGGTCTATAACATCGTTGCCACGGCGCATGCCTTTCTCTTGCCCACCTTGGCGGCACGATTGGGCCGAGAGCGCCTACACGCCATCAATCTCGTGGCCGGCGCGCTCGGTTTTGCCACGTTTTTGACGTCTCACGACCCCCAGGTGTTGTATCTGGCCATGGTGGGGATTGGGATGGCATGGGCCTCCGTTTTGGCTATGCCCTACGCGATGCTTTGCGGTGCGATTCCGTACCAAAAGCTCGGTACCTATATGGGCATCTTTAATTTCTTCATCGTGCTGCCCCAGATTGTGGTGTCGGTCGTGATGGGTGGCTTGGTGCATCGATTATTTCCGGGTGATCCCGTCGGTGCGATGGGCATTGCGGCACTGGCCTTTCTCGGTGCGGCTGCCCTGGCATGGAGGCCGCTGCAATCATGAGTGCAACCTGGTGGCGGGGCGGTGTGGTCTATCAGATCTATCCGCGAAGCTTTCAGGATACGAATGGCGATGGCATCGGCGATTTGCCGGGGATCACCCAACGCTTGCCGTATGTGGCATCGCTCGGTGTTGATGCGATCTGGATTTCACCGTTCTTTCCGTCGCCGATGCGTGACTTCGGCTACGACGTGGCGGGTTTCTGCGATGTGGACCCGATATTCGGAGACCTATCTGACTTTGATGAACTCGTACGTGCCGCCCACGCGCTAGGCCTCAAGGTCGTGATTGATCAGGTCTATTCCCATACTTCCGATCAGCATCCCTGGTTTGCGGAAAGCCGGTCGAGTCGCGATAACGAGAAAGCGGATTGGTATGTTTGGGCGGATCCGAAGCCCGATGGCGCGCCACCGAATAATTGGCAGTCGGTGTTTGTCGGCAGCGCCTGGACATGGGATGCGCGCCGCGGTCAGTACTACTTGCACAATTTTCTCACGGAGCAGCCGGATCTCAATCTCTTGAATCCCCGCGTGCATGAAGCCTTGCTCGACGTGGCGCGCTTTTGGTTGGATCGAGGGGTTGACGGTTTCCGGGTCGATGCCGTTTCTCACTTCGTGCACGATCCCTTGCTGCGGGATAACCCGCCGAGCACGAAGCCGGGTTCCCGGTCGCGCCCCTTCGATTTTCAAGAGCATCGCTATACCGTCGACCGCCCGGAAACGTTGGCGTTTCTCGAGCGCTTGCGCCGGGTCTTGAACCAGTATCCTGGCCGCTTTGCGTTAGGCGAGTTGGGTGGGCCGGGTGTGGGCGGATCGGAAGAGGGTCGATATGTCTCGCCGACACGACTCCACAGCGCCTATAACTTTTTCTTTCTTCGTTCTGCGGCGCCGACCCCGTTACTGATTCAGCAAGCCTGCGCGGAATGGGAAAGCGGGCACGGTGACGGTTGGCCGACGTGGGTCTTTTCCAATCATGATGCGCCGCGGGTCGTGACGCGTTGGGGTGGTGAAGCGGGGGACCGGCGATATGCCGAGTTGATGTTGGCGCTGTTATTCGCGCTGCGTGGGTCCGTCTGCCTCTACCAGGGCGAAGAACTGGGGTTGCCTCAAGCGGACGTGCCGTTTGAACGGCTCGTAGACCCAGAGGCGATTGCCAATTGGCCGCTCACCTTGGGTCGTGACGGCGCGAGGACGCCGCTGCCGTGGACGGCGGCAGAGTCCAACGGCGGATTCACAACCACCGAGCCGTGGTTGCCCATCGACCCGCGGCATGTTGCGATGGCGGTTGACCGTCAGGAAGTTGAACCCGACTCGTCGCTCAATGTCACGCGCCGGTTATTGGGTCTGCGGCGGCGATTCGCTGCCTTGAGGCACGGTGATCTGCGGGTGACGGCCGATGATCCGAGTGTTCTTCTGTTGGAGAGATCGATCCACGCTGAGCGTCTTTTGTGTGTCTTTAATCTCACGGCGGACAGTCGTCAGCAGCGACTGCCGCCAGGGGATTGGCAGGCGCTGGCGGGTCAGACGCGCGCGGACGGCGGAACCTTGCACCTTCCGCCGTACGGCTACGCGTGGCTGATCTGCGGTTCGTCGGGGTCAGCGCAGGCTTAAATCCCGCCACGGCCGTCGCTATCGCGACGGACAAAGAGCCAACTGACCGCCGATAGCAGCAGTGCGGCGGACGCGACGAGAAACACCGCCCCTTTGTCAGGCATGACGGCGATTAACGCGCCAATGCCTAGGCTCGCGACCAGCTGGGGTAAGACGACCGATAGGTTAAAGACACCCATGAAAAGGCCAATATGCGCTTCGTCCACGCGCTGCGACATGATGGCGAACGGCAGGCTGACGATGGCGGCCCAACCGATACCCGCGACTGCCATGACGCCATACACGCTGATCGCGGTGTGGCCGTATAGGTAAGCGTAGAGGTAGGCGGTGGCCATGATAAACAGAGAGATTGTGTGCACGCGAATTTGACCAAAGCGGCGGGCCAGGGGCGCCAAGACGGTCGATGGCAAGATTGCGGCCACCAATGAAAGAACGAAGAAAGCGGTCGACAGCATTTGGCCACCCGCCTTGGGATCGAGGTTCGGGAAGCGTTGCTGCACGAAGGCGATCATATAAACAAACATGGCTTGCACGCCGATCCATGAAAAAGCATGGGCAGCGAGCACTTTGCGAAATTCCACCAAATCTTCACGCACGTGGGCGGGGCCTCGGTCGCGCGCGCGGAGTGTGGCGACCATACACGCAAGGGTCACAACCCCTGCGGCGATTTCAAGCCACTGCGAATCTCGATGAATGCCCATGACCTTGAGTGACATGGCAATAACGTCGTAAGCCAATATCCCCCACAACGGCAGCAGCATGCGCAGAATGTGTGAGGCCGAGCGTGGCGCGGTGGAGGGCACAGAGCCTTCCGGATGTAATTCGCGTGGTTCCGTCACGAGCAACGCCGGTAGCCAGGAAAAAGCCAGTACCAGGCCGACGCCCGTATAGATCAGTGCATAGTTATCCCAGAGCGCCCCGATGCCATAAGCGAGCACACCGAATGTGCCGGAGACCGTCTGCATCAGCGTATAGCCGCGCGTTCGCTCGACACCGTCTGCCGTCAGATCGGTGATGATCGAACGTGTGGGGTTGAAGCTGATGTTGATCGATAGATCGAGTGCTAGCGCGACGGTAATGGCGACGCCGAGTATCGATTCGAATCCCAGCGCGTGACTGATCAGCCCGATATGGGGCAAGGCCAGGAGCATGAGCGCTGTCAGCAGACCGCCTAACAAGATGAATGGTCGGCGGCGACCGCCCCAACACCAGACGTTGTCACTCAATAAGCCAACGGCCAATTGACCGACGATGCCGGCAACCGGGCCGGCTGCCCAGACGAGACCGATCTCATCGATGTGCAGCCCGTAGCGCGTCGTTAAAATCCACGACAGAGCGGAGATTTGCACCGACAGGGCGAATCCCATAGCAGTGGCCGGCAGAGCCAGCAGCGCCAGAAAGGACGTCGATTTGTTGCGTTGTATGGCGAGCATGGGGTCTACGCCTAATGAGCGCGTTTTGGGATGGGCAGAGCGACGAAGCGGATGGCCTCGCCACCACCAGGCGCTAGCCTGAGCGGGAGCGTGTCAGTGGCGCTCACCTCGCGAGATTCAATGACGTAGTCATACGGGTGCGTGTCCCAATGTGCCGCGGGTCCGTCACGATAGATTTCGGCGCGGTAGTGACGACCGGGATCTAAGAAACCGAGCGACACCGACAGCCATCGACCATTTTCGTCTGTGATGGATCCCAGATACCAATCCTCAGAATGTCGATCCTTACGTGCGATGGTGACGTAGTCGCCGACTTCTGCGTTCAACACCCGCGTTTCAGCCCAATCCGTCGGTACATCCTCGATGAATCGGAATGCATCGGGACGCGCGGCGTACGCTTCGATTCGATCAGCCGCCATCGTGACGGGGCTGTACAGCACCACGTAGAGCGCGAGTTGCTTCATCAGTGTCGTGGGTACGCTGCAGCAGGGGCGAATGTGCTTGAGATCAAATACACCGGGCGTGAAATCCATGGGGCCGCCCAGCATGCGTGTAAACACAAGATTGGTTTCATGCTCCGGCGGATTCACCGGTATGCCGAAGGCGTTGTACTCCTGGCCACGCGATCCTTCACGAGATAACCAGTTCGGGTAGGTGCGACGCAGGCCGGTGTCTTTGATCGGCTCATGAGAGTCGATCATGATGTGACGCTTGGCCGCTTCCGCGACGACCTTCAGATAATGGTTCGACATGTATTGGCTGTCGTGCCACTCCGTTCGCTTCAGCCCAGCGGCATCTTGATGGTGAATTTGATCGGCATCGGCAACATAGCCCGTTTTGACCGCATCAATACCCAGCGACTGGTACAGATCAAATCCGGCGCCCATCTGGGCTTCATAGTTGGAGGTGTCTCCACCCGTTTCATGATGGCCGATGAGGTGGACGCCTTTTTGGCGGGCATACGCCGCGATCGCCGGCAAATCAAAATCGGGATACGGGCGCGTAAAGCTGAACGAGGAGCCGTCACCCGCCCAGTTGCTGTCCCAACCCTCATTCCAGCCTTCGATCAGAAGACCGCGAAAGTGGTGCGCGGCGGCAAAGTCGATATAGCGCTTGGCATGCTCCGTCGTTGCGCCGTGCTTGGGGCCCGAGGCCCACGTCCACGTCTCGTGAAACATTTCCCACCAGATACCCAGAAACTTACCCGGTTGAACCCACGAGACGTCGCCTAATGCGTTGGGTTCGTTGAGGTTGAGTTCCATGTTGGACTCGTAGAGCGCCGCGGCACTGTCGGTAATCACCACCATGCGCCATGGTGTCTGGAAGGGCGCCGTGCGTCGTGCGGCCCACCCTTCAGAGGCAGGGACAAGGTGCGCACGTAAGTGCTGCTCGTCACTGCGTTGCACGTACATACCGGCGAAATCCACGAGCGCGGCCTCGTGAATCTCAATGTGGACGTGGTCCTTGGTGCGTAGCGTCAGGGGCGTGTGTGCAGTACTCAGCTCCGTGAGCGGGGTCCGGCCATAGAGTAATTCCGTGTCATGCGATTCTCCCCACGGCATCCACCAGGCCGTTGCAGGGTCCGCGATATTGAATTCAGTTAATTCATCTGCAATGGCGACGTCATGCAGGTGCTCCTGATCCGGGAATGCATAGCGAAAGCCGACGCCGTCATCAAATACCCGAACGACGAGATCCATCGACCGGTGCATCCCTTTCTTTTCGATCAGATGGAAGGTCTGCTCGGCGTGGTGATCGTGGACATAGCGGCGCTCTCCCCACGGTTGCTCCCAGGTTTGATCAACCGATTGGGCATTCGGATTCGCCGCACTGACGCGCAGGTCATAGGTGAACTTGCCGGCATCTTTCAGAATGAAGCCCAAATGGGACGGTGCAATCACCGGCTTGCCGAATCGCAGGATCTGGTAGGTCGGCCAACCGTCGCGCTCGTCAATCTCAAACGATATGACGTGATGGGGGGACGAGACGACGTAATGGCCTTTCGGGGTCGCGTCTGTGGCCGTGGGCGTGTCAGCCAGAACGGGCGTCAACACCCAAAGAGCCCAAAAGCCAATGTGCCAAACTCTCATGTGTCCGATCCCCCTAGCGGCAGCGCCGATCCTGCGATGGTGCCCGAAGCTCCGCGCGGACGACAGTCTGCGACGGCCGGTGGGGTCATTGAAAAAAGATGCGATTACGGTCGGCGCGACATTTGCGGCCAGTTAATTTCCGTATCTCGATCTCTTAACCCATGGAAAATGAATAGAAAAAAAACAAATTTCAGCGATTAGTTGCGGATATCGGGATGCAAAAAAATGCAAAACAGATGCGCGAATCTTGTCCCGGACAGTAGAATCGGCGACTCATTATGGGGGGGGAACGTGGCCGCACGCCGCAATACACGTCTGGAAGATCTCGCTCGCTTGGCCGGCGTTTCGATTACGACCGTGTCTCGGGCGTTGAATGACAGTCCTGCCGTCAACCAGCAAACCAAGCAATTGCTCTGGAAGCTGGCGCGTGAGCACGATTATCCCTTCCGCGGATATATGCCCTCAGGGCCTACTGTGGCCGCAGCGGCCGTTGCCATCGTGATTCCGCGCCCACAGGGGCGCGACGCGCGACTGTCGGATCCGTTCACCTTGGAGCTGGTGGCGGGTTTGGGTGAAGCCGCACGGCAGCGCGGTTGCGATTTCATTGTCTCCCACTTGGCGCCGTCCGGGCCGGCGGATCTCGCGGAACTGATGGCCACGAATCGCGCGACGGGCATCATCTTCCTGGGCCAGAGCTCCTTGCACGCGGCTTACAATCAATTGGCGGAAACCTCGACGCGCTTTGCCGTCTGGGGTGCGCAGATTCCGAACCAGTTGTATTGCTCGGTCGGCAGCGATAACCCGCTCGGTGGCCGCCGTGCCACGCTGCATTTGGCCCGCTTAGGTCGGCGCCGGATCGTTTTTCTCGGGGATACCGAAGCGCCTGAATCCTTTCAGCGGCATCAGGGATACCTTACCGCCTTGCAGGATGCTGGCCTGAGTGCGGATCCATCACTGACGGTACCGTCCTCGTTTGATCTTGAAGCTTCGGAAGCCGCGATCGATGCGCTTCTTGCGCGTCGGATTTCGTTCGACGGCATCGTGGCGGCCTCGGATCTCATTGCACTCGGTGCGATCAGAGCGTTGGAGCGCGCCGGCAAATCCGTGCCCCGTGATGTGTCGGTTGTCGGCTACGACGATGTTCCGTTTGCACGCTACGCGCGACCGGCCTTAACGACCGTCCGGCAGGACACCGCGCTCGCGGGTCGCTTGCTCCTATCAAAATTGCTGAACGGAGAGGCCTCGAGCTTGCGCTCGGAGCGCCTGCCGACGGATCTGGTGGTGCGAGAGACCTGCGGCGCATAGCAATATTTGCATTAATTTTCATAAGCGCTGCAACAAAATCCCCGCGCAATATGTATTAATTTCGCAACAAACATAAATAAAGAACAATAAATTCAATAGGGTACGTAAATATTTTGACTGGGGCTGAAACTGACGAATTTGGTCACCCGGAGAAATATTGCAAAACGGCGACTTTTTTCGCATAATTTTTCACACGCGATGGCTGAAAAGTATCGCGCAATAAAAAAAGGAGCGCATGACGACGCTCACTGAATTCAGGTTCGAGGGGGTTCTGCGGCGCTTGGCGTTGACTGAATGAATCGAACCGTTTCGATACTGCGCGTGAGCGCGCGTATCGTTTTTGATTTTTTGGGTTGATGGTTTTTTAAACGCGTTTTTTCCTTTTGGAGGCTCAACGCACATGTCGACGCTGAATCTGCGTTCCCGTATCGCTCAAACCCTGCGTGCCGCTTCGCCGGTCGCTGCAGGCTCGGCGCTTCTCGCGCTGTCGGTTGCCGCATCGGCACAGCAAGCGCCAGCCGGCGGACCGCTTGAAGAAGTGGTCGTCACCGGTATTCGCAAGTCGATTGAAGACGCGATCACCATCAAGCGTGATCAAGACGTCATCGTCGAGGCGATTTCGGCGGAAGACATCGGCAAGCTGCCAGATACGACGATTGCCGAGTCGTTGGCTCGCCTCCCGGGCGTGACCACGCAGCGCGACCGTTACGGTAACGCGACGGCCATCTCGATTCGTGGTTTGGGCCCTGACTTTAACGGCTACCTCTTGAATGGCCGGGAGCAGACCTCGACCGACAGCAGCCGTTCGCTGGATCTCAGCATCTATCCTGCTGAACTCATCGCAGGCGCGACCGTCTACAAGTCGAGCGATGCCGGCTTGATGACCGCTGGCCTCGCCGGCACGATCGACAACAAGCTGATCCAGCCCCTGAACTATCACGGACTGATCGTTGACGCGAAGGCTGAAAAGACCAAGAACGGTGTGGGCCTGCCGACGCAGGGCAAGGGCAAGCGTTACACGTTGTCCATCATCGACCAGTTTGCCGACCACACCGTGGGCGTGGCCTTGGGCTTTGTGCACTCCGATAGCAACAGCAGCCAGCTCTCGACCGGCAGCTGGGGCGGCGACTTGCCGATCCAGGGTACGGACCCGGTCGTGAAGGTGCACAACGCGTGGTTCGGCGGTATGAACTACGAGACGGACTTCACGACGGACAAGCGCGACAGTGCGACGGCTATTTTGGAGTTCAAGCCGAACGCGGATTTCACCAGCGAAATCGATGCCTTCTATGCCAAGCGCAAGATGGGCACCAACAAGAACTCGATCCAGCGTGGCACCGGTTACGGCGGCGACTCGCTCACCCCGGGCAGCACGGCGGATGCCGGCACGATCATTTCCAACTGCGCCTACTGTGGTGGTGGCGGTTGGGACATGATCATCAAGGATGAGAACCTGTACGACGACGACACGATCAAGTCGGTCGGTTGGAAGAATGAGTTGAAGTTGTCGGACACGTGGACCGCGACGTTGGATCTCAATACCAACAAGGCCACGCGTATTGAGAAGGACATTGAGATTTACGCGGGTCTGCCGACCGCGGGTGTCTTGACCTACACCAATGGCACCTCTGCCGTTCCCCAGTTCAGCTACAGCGACAGTCTGACCGACCCGAACGCGGTGAAGGTACATGACGTCACTGGTTGGAGCGGCATCGGCGGTGTTCCGCAGGACGGCTACATCAAGGGTCCCACGATCACCGACAAGATCAGCTCGGTGCGCCTTGACTTCGCGCACAAGCTAAGCGGCGGCATGTTCTCCCAAGTTCGCTTTGGCGCGAACTACAGCAATCGTTCCAAGGAGCGTATTGCCGATGAAGGCTTGTTGGTGCCGTCGAGCGGAGTGGCTGACGAACAGATCGCGTTCCCTGGCGGCAGCTTCGTCGTGAAGAGCGTCGGTGGTTCGGGCCTTGATATTCTCGGCTATGCCCCGACGGTCGGCTTGTTCCCGGGCATCGCGATTCAGCGTAAGTACAACGACGACATCCTCTCGAAGAGCTGGACGATCTCCGAGAAGGTGACGACCGGTTACGTGAAGTGGGACATCGATACCCATTGGGGTGATATCCCGGTGCGCGGTAACGTCGGCACACAGTTGGTGCACACCGATCAATCGTCGGGCGGCTACCGAGCCGATGTCAGCTCCTCAGTGACCTTGACCAATCCGGCGGGAACGTTGACCACCGATGGTACGAAGTACAACGACTTCCTCCCATCGTTGAACCTAGCGGGCGATTTGGGTGACGGCAAGATGCTGCGCTTTGCGTTGAGCAAGCAGTTGGCGCGTCCGACCCTTACCGACCTGCGCAATTCGCTGGCGGCGTCGCTCGCCACCCAAGGCCCGAATGCGGGTCTCGTGGTGGGTTCCGCCGGTAACCCGCACCTGAAACCCTTCAAGGCCACGGGTGTCGACCTGTCGCTCGAGAAGTACTTCCAGACGAAGGCGTATGTCAGCGCCGCGGTGTTTTACAAGCACCTCGACAGCTACATCACCCAGTCCACCAACTTGGCTTACGATTTCTCGAAGATCGCCGCTGAGCTGGGCAACACGGGCTGGCCATCGACCACGGGTATCTTCACCAGCACGGTCAATGGTTCTGGCGGCAACATCAAGGGCCTCGAGTTGTCGGCATCACTGCCGTTCAGCATGATCGCCTCGTGGCTGGATGGCTTCGGCTTGATGACCAACTTCTCGTCGACGACGAGCTCGGTCGATCTTCCGAACCTGATCGGTCTCAACCCGAACCAGCAGGTGCCGACGACTGGCTCCATGTCGTTGCCGGGTCTGTCCCACATCAACAAGAAGGCGATCTTGTACTTCGAAAAGGGTGGTTTCAGCGCCTTTATCGCGGACAACGAGCGCTCACAGTATGTGGGTAGCGTGTCCAACTCGACGGTGGGTGGTTATCCAGCGCTCGTCTACATCGCACCACAGAAGTGGGTGTCGGCGCAGGTTGGCTATGAAATTCAGAGTGGCCCTGCCAAGGGTCTTGGCATCCGCTTCGAAGGCAACAACATGAACAAGCCGGTCTATCGGGAACTCACCCCGAACAACGACGGTACGTTCTCGCCGCATGACACCAAGACGGGCGCGACCTACGCCCTCAAGGTGTTCTACAAGTTCGCCGAATAATCGTTCGGTTGAATCGGTAGATAAAAACCTCGCCGCGGCAACGTGGCGAGGTTTTTTTTTATGTCGGTCTGGCGCAGAATTTCGCGCCTGTGCAGAGGAGTGAGTCATGCAGCCCGAATCTGAGTCGCCGATGAGAATCGTTATCGTTGGTGGCGGCACCTCCGGCTGGATGACCGCAGCCGCCTTGTCAAAAGTCCTGCGGGGGCGTTATCCGATCACGCTGGTGGAATCAGACGACATCGGCACGATTGGGGTGGGTGAAGCCACGATCCCGATGATCCAGTTGTTCAACCGGATGGTGGAACTGGACGAAGACGACTTCATGCGCAAGACGCAGGGCACGTTCAAACTGGGTATCGAGTTTGTGAACTGGGGGCGATTAGGCGATCGGTACCTTCACGGCTTTGGCACCATCGGACAGGACACCTGGACGGTCGATTTCCATCAGTACTGGCTCAAGCAGTATCTCGCCGGCAAGGCGAAGGATCTCGACGCCTACTCCATCAATACCGCGGCCTGCCTCAAGAACAAGTTCATGCGGCCGAAGCTCGATATGCCGAAGTCGCCGCTGTCGCAGATCGCGTATGCGTTCCACTTCGATGCAGCCCTCTACGCGCGCTATCTGCGCGATTTTTCCGAAGCGCGCAACGTCAAACGCATCGAAGGAAAGATTACCGAGGTTGAAAAGAACGACAGCGGCAGTCGTGTCACTGCGGTGAAGTTGGCCTCGGGTGAACGCGTCGCAGGCGACTTTTTCATTGATTGCTCCGGGATGCGCGCGATCCTCATTGAGGGGGCGATGCAGGCCGGATTCGAGGACTGGCAGCACTGGTTGCCGTGCGATCGCGCTGCTGCGGTGCCTTGCAGCTCTGCGCCCGTGCTGCTGCCTTACACGCGCGCCACCGCGCGGGATGCCGGCTGGCAGTGGCGGATCCCGTTGCAGCATCGCATCGGTAATGGCCACGTCTATTCCAGTCGTTACATGAGTGATGACGAGGCGGTGGGCACCTTGTTGGCGAACCTCGACGGCCAGCCTCTCGCGGATCCGCGCATGATCAAGTTCGTGCCAGGCCGTCGTCGGGAGGCATGGAAAGGCAATGTCCTCAGTATTGGTCTGGCAGCGGGATTCTTGGAACCGCTGGAGTCGACCAGCATTCATCTCGTGCAAATGGGTATTGCACATTTATTGACCTTTTTTCCGAGCGATGGCTTTCAGGAGCCCGAGATCGCGGAATACAACCGTACGATCCAACGCGAGTACGAGTGGGTACGCGATTTCATCATCCTGCATTACAAGGCCACCGAGCGTGACGACACGCCGTTTTGGAACTACTGCCGTACCATGGAGGTTCCTGAGACGCTGACGCAGCGTATGGAGCTGTTTCGAAACCATGGCCGAGTGTTCCGGGAGGGTAACGAGCTCTTCACGAAAGTCAGTTGGCTGCAGGTGATGCATGGTCAGCGCATCCAGCCGCAGTCGTATCATCCCTTAGTGGATGTCTTGCCTGAACTTGATATTGATAAGTACCTTGCCGAAGTATCGGGCGTCATTGAGGCGTGTGCCGATTACATGCCGACCCATGCGCAGTTCATTGCAGACCATTGCGCCGCGGCACAAAAGATCTGAACAGGAGAGTGATGATGAAGAGGTTGAACTGGACGATGTGTGCGGCGCTCTTGGTCCTGGCCGGTTGCGCCGCGGTTCCGCCGCCGACCAAGGCGACGCTGACCTATGAGTCGGTGCCTGATGGGGCTGAAATCTTTGAGGGTGGCCAGTCCCTCGGCTTCGTCCCGGTGACGCGAACCTACACGGGCGATCCTAAAGTCGGCACGGTGGAGACACCCGATGTGAAGGCAGTTTGGCCCAGCGGCGCGGAGACAACGTATTTCACGGTGCTTCCGCTCGGCTCCGACCGTCAGGCGTCCCTACAGCGTCCGGCCAACGCGCCTGGCTTGGACAAAGATCTGGAAAACGCGAAGACCTATGCGGCGAAACGCAAGGCAGAAGCGGCGCGCCTCAAGGCGCTTGACCAGGGTGAGCTGGCGCGCAATTCGGCTCGCTGCCAAGCGCAGATGGCGATGGGCAGCAAAGGCGTGACGGACGACTGCCGCTAGGCGCGCAACGTCCGAGTGCAGGTATAGAACGCATTCAAGGTCAGTCGACCCCGCACAGGGTCGGCGGGCAGGGAAGGCGTCGTGGCGACGGCGGCGGAATGAAAAATGCCGCCGTCATACGCGATCAGGCGATTCCAAGCCGCCGGCACATTCGCGATGTGATCAAAGTAGGGGTTGGTCGGCGCCATGTAGCCAGCGGAGAGGCCATAGCGCGCTGAGAACGCTGACGCCTCCATCCTCTGGCTGTCGGCCACCAGTTGATCGGTTTCCCCCGGCGTGAGCCGCGACCGATAAAAGTCGGTGCCGCCCAGTGCCGCGTCGTGAAACAGGTACAGCACGGTTGCCGCGAACCGGGTTCGGTCAGGATCGGCCGCGATGCGGTCCCGATGGCAGAGCCATTGGATCGGCCGCAGCGAATCCGCGGGTTGACTGGTGATCGACAGTCGCACCAGCGCCTCAAGTTGACGCCGGCATCCGAGCGGGTCCCGGAGGCGGCGATCAAAGTGCGCACTCACAGCGGCGCTGAGGTGGCTGGGGACCGGCGCGACGAGGCCGGGATAGGGGTAGGTGGGCACGGCAAACTCAGCGTCAGCCTGTGCCCAATCGACGACGCGCTCAGGTTCCCTGAAGACGTCATCGAGGATCAGGCAGTGAGCGCCATCGCCTAAGTCCACCGAGGAACGACGTGGATTCGGATTAAAGAGTTCGCCGGTCCAGTCAGGGGTCATCACCCAGCGTCATCCTCAGAGTTAGGCGCAGCGCGATCGCTATTTTTTCCAAGCATATCGAAAGTGCTGTCCCGGTGTTGGGCGCCGCCCACCGGTCGCTATACTGGCGTCTTTCGTGACTCCAAGAGTAACGCCTATGTTGCTGAATGCCCGTCGCCTCATTGGACTGTTGTTGAGTGTGTTGTTGGGGGCGATGAGCGCCCTGCAGGCCCATGCCGAGCCCACGCAAGTCCAGCATGAAGCGTGGACACGTCAGGCGGTGGTCTATGAGCTGAATGTCCGCCAATACACGGCGGAGGGAACGCTCAAGGCGGTCATTCCTGAATTGCCGAAGATCCGTGCGCTGGGCACCGATATTGTGTGGGTCATGCCGATCCAGCCCATTGGCGTCAAAGAGCGCAAGGGCACTTTGGGTAGCTATTACTCGATCCGGGATTACACCGCCGTGAATCCCGAATTCGGGTCGATGGAGGATTTCAAGGCGCTCGTCAGCGCGGCGCACGGCCTTGGCATGAAGGTCATTCTCGACTGGGTGGCGAATCATTCCGCGCTCGATCATCCGTGGGTCGACGCGCATCCCGATTGGTATCAGAAAGACAAGAACGGACGCATCACCGGCTACTTATATGTCGGTGATGATGGCAAGGAGGAGAGCTGGTCCGATGTCGCCGGCTTGGATTATCACTCCGCCGCCTTACGCGCCGCCATGGTGGACGCGATGCGCTACTGGGTCACGCAGGCCGATATTGATGGCTTCCGCTGCGATGTGGCGATGCGGGTACCGGAAGACTTCTGGTTCGACGCGCGGACGCAATTGAATCGGGTAAAGCCGCTGTTCTGGTTGGCGGAAGCCGATGAGCCGCGCCTGATGGTTCGAGCGTTTGATATGGGTTATGACTGGGATCTGGGCAATGCTTTTGTCGCGGCGGCGCGCGGTAAGCGCACAGCGGCGTCTCTCGGAGATCTTCTGCTTCATCCCCCGAAGCCGTATCCGGATGACGCCTACCGGATGCGATTTGTGTCGAATCACGACTTTAATTCTTGGCACGGTAGCGACGTTGAACTGTACGGCCCATTTGTCGATGCACTGACCGTCCTGACGTTCACGTTGCCGGGTATGCCGCTGATCTACAGCGGTCAGGAGGCGGTGAATACGCGGCGCCTGGAATTCTTCGAACGTGATCCGATCAATTTCAAGGATCGATCACGGGCGGCGCTGTACACGCGGTTGTCGGCGTTGAAGCACTCGCACCCGGCCTTGGCGGCGGGCGCGGCGGGCGGTGCGCTCACGGTCATTGATACGGGAAATCCGGATCTGTTGGCCTTCCGTCGTGTCAAAGGCGCCGACGTGGTAACCGTGGTGGTGAACCTCTCGTATGCGCGTCAACAGGTGCCCGCGCGATACGGTTTGAGCGCCGGAGCGCTGCCCGCCGGTGGCTGGCGAGTGACGGCGCGCGGCTTTCGCTCTTAAGGCGCGGTACTGATTTCGAGTGCGGTGAGGATGCGCATGGCCTCCTCCCGACTCGAACCGCACATCGTGAGATTGGGCTGCAGCGATGCGCACACCCGTGGCCGGCGCGGATCACCAAAGAGTTGGCAGCGGTCGTTGTCGTCCAGTTGGACGCAGCGGACGCCGGCGGGTTTGCCCTGGGGCATTCCGGGGATCGGCGAGCTGATGGAGGGCGCCGTACAACAGGCGCCACAATGACGGCGGCATTCCATGTTAGGTGCGATCGCTTGCGCTCATCCGAGCGTGACCGCTTCGGATTTCTGGACGAAGCGGCCCTGAATCGACTCGACGCCTAAGGCAAACAAGACCGCCATCGTGTTGGCGTCTTCGACGCGTTCGGCGATGGTGCGTGTTCCCACACGCTTTGCGTGCTTGACGAGCATGCGCACCGTGGCCTGTTGTTCGGCGTGTTGCGCGAGGCCCTGCATCAGTTTGCCGTCGATTTTGATGAAGTTCGGCTTGAGTCGCGCCATCAGGTGGAGCGGGTCGGTGCCATGCCCGTAGTGCTCCACCGCAAAGCGGATGCCCGCTTCGCGCAGGGCATCGCACAAGCGCTCAGCCGCCTCGGGATCACGATCGAGATCCGTTTCGGGAATCTGGACGACGAGGCGCGAGGGATCCACGCCTGCACTACCGACCTGGCTCTTCAGCCACGGCACCATCGTGCGATCGGCGAGTGAGTCGGCCGAGATACGCACGAAGAAGCCGCGTCCGGCCCGCTGATGGGCCAAGGCGACGGTGGCCGCCAGCACCCAACGATCCAAGGCGCGCAAGAGATCATTGCGCTGAGCGGCCGCTAAAAATTCTGACGGTAAGACGTCGCTGCCATCGTCATCCTGTAGGCGCACGAGCAGATCGAAGCTGTCGGTCGGCCTGCCCTGCAGGCTGGCGATCGGCTGTTGCTGGAGACGGAAACGGTTCTCCATCAGCGCCGTTTTGATCCGCTGTGCCCAGGCGCGATCATCCGACTCGTTCGCCGTGGCGATGGGATCACGACGGACGGTACGGTCCCCACCGTCGGTTCGGCCCGAGCGGACGGCTTCCAGGGCACGGCTCATCGCATCATCGGCATCATCCGCGATGACCCGCGCCCACCCGATGGTCAGGGTAATGTGCACCGTGCGGTCAGCAATTTGAAAGATTCGATTCCGAACGGAGGACGTGACTTGCTGTGTCCAGCGTTCCACATCTTCCTGGGTGCCGCGCTCCAACAAGAAGACCAGACTCGATCCGGTAAACCGTCCACCGAGATCCGGCGGCGATAAGTGGCAGCGTAATTCATCTGCGAGCTGCGCCACGAGACCCTCGGCCGCGAGGGGGCCGACCCGGTCCGCTACCTGTTCGGGGTGATCGATCTGAACGCACGCGAGGTAGCGCACGCCGCCGGCCACGGGCTGTCGGCAGCGCTCCACCAGTGCGCCCAGAAGATGCGCTCGGTGCAAAAAGCCACTGGTGGGATCCATTCGAATGGCCCGTTCCAGTTGCGACCGCAAATCCTCTTCGGCGTCACCGTGGACGGTCGGCACGCGTAGGCTGATCACGGCCTCACCGTCATTGGCTGCGCCGAGTGAGAGCACGACATCGATCGGTCGGGCAGCCCCATGAGCATCGCGGGCGCGTAAGCGCAGCGGTTCAGCAGGCCAGCGGCCCTCCAAGCAGGCATGCAAGGCGCCTCGCAACGCGGCATGCGACAGCGGGTCGAAACAATCCATCACCGGCAGTCCGTTGATGCTGCCCAATTCCGAATAACCGAGCAGCGCCAACCAAGCGGGATTCGCCGCGATCACGATCCCCTCTGCGACCTCGGCGATCGGGTCGGTCGAGCCTTCCCGGAGCGAGGTGAGGGCTCGGAGGTAGTCGCGGCTCGCGGCATGAGCGGCCATCAGCGCACGCGCGTTGCGTTGGGCAGCGATTTCGCGCTGCGCGACGAGCACCAGGCGTTTCGGGGCCTCCAGACTTGCAATATCCTGGGCGCCGGCGGCTAAAGCGGTCTCGCTCGCGGCCTCACTACACTCGTTCAGGAGCAGAATGACGGCGGGTGGCGGCTGTTGACGAGCGCGCAAACCGGCGATCGCTTCCACCGGAAACAGTCGGTCCTCGGCGGCGATAAAGACGAGCTCCGGACGCTGAGCCTCCACGGTATTTTCAAGATCTGCGCCATCGTGGACGCGCCGGCAGTGTGCGGTGAGACCGGCGCGCCGCAGCAGCCGATTCACGGCCTCGGCCGTTTCCTCTGTCCGACTCAGCACGACCACCACCACGGGCTCAGGCCGGGACAGGGCAGCAGGGGTGGGGCGGCGTTCACTCATTCGCTGATGCTAGGCGTCTTGGGGGGCGCCCGTCGCGATTGGGTTAACACTTTTGCTTCATGCCGGGCAGGACGCTGGCCTGCACGGGAGGGCTTGTCTGGCCGATTGGCCGGCAGATCGCTACACTAGCGTGCTTTGGGCGGGCCATCAGGCTCGGCGCCTGGTGGTTTTCCGGAGAGTCTCATGTCCACGTACAGCACCAACGAATTCAAAACTGGCCTCAAGATCCTGATCGACGGGGACCCGTACTCGATCGTTGAGAACGAAATGGTCAAGCCGGGCAAGGGCCAGGCCTTCAACCGCGTCAAGGTCCGCAACCTCAAGACTGGTCGCGTGGTGGAAAAGACGTGGAAGAGCGGTGACTCGGTCGATGCGGCTGACGTGGTCGACGCCGACATGCAGTATCTGTACACGGACGGCAGCTTCTGGACCTTTATGGCGACGGACGGCTCTTTTGAGCAGTTCACCGCTGGTAAGTCCGCGATGGGCGAATCGGCACAGTGGCTCAAGGACGGTGTCGAGTGCATTGTGACCTTGTGGAATGGCGAGCCGCTGAACGTGACGGCGCCTGCGCACGTTGAACTCAAGATCGTCGAAACCGATCCGGGCGTTCGTGGCGACACCGCCACCGGTGGTCAGAAGCCCGCGAAGCTCGAGACGGGAGCCGTGGTCCGCGTGCCGCTGTTCATCAGCGAAGGCGAAATCGTCCGCGTCGATACGCGTAACGGCGAATACATCTCCCGCGCCAAGTAAGGCGGGTCAGAGATCGCAGCCCGCCATCAGGCGGGCTGCGAACGACTCCAGCGCCGTCGCATCGGCGGAGTCAAAGCGCGACAGCAGTGGACTATCGAGGTCCATGACGCCCACCAAGCGACCCTCCGCGGTCAGCAGGGGCACCACCAACTCCGATCGGCTGGCCGAGTCACAGGCGATGTGACCGGGGAAGGCGTGCACGTCCTCCACCAAGACCGTGCGTCGTTCGGCCGCCGCCGTGCCGCACACGCCGCGGCCGAGCGCAATGCGCACACAGGCCGGTTTGCCCTGAAAGGGCCCGACAACGAGACCGCCGTCCTTCAGAAGATAAAAGCCGGCCCAGTTCAGGTTCGGCAGGACGCCCATCAGCAGTGCCGATGCATTCGCGAGATTGGCCGTGGCATCGCGCTCGCCGACAAGCAACGCGTCAAGCGTTTGCAGCAGCGCGGCGTGTATGTCGTGTTGCGGTGCGTCGGGCGCAATCAGGGGTAAGGATTCGCTCATGATTCAAGAGTCCGCCAGGGTGAAGGCCAAGACATCGGCAATGGAGTTTGCTCCAGAGGCCACCATCAGCACGCGGTCGAGCCCCACCGCCACACCCGCGCAGTCGGGGAGTCCGTCGGCCAGTGTGGCCAGAAACCGCTCATCGATCGGCACGGTGGGCAGTCCGTGACCACGACGCGCCGCCAGATCCGCCTCAAAGCGCCGACGCTGCTCGTTAGCGTCGGCCAATTCATGAAAGCCGTTACAGAGTTCGAGTCCCCTCGCATAGGCTTCAAAGCGCGCCGCCACCGGCGGATCACCCGGCAGAAGTCGCGCCAAGGCGGCTTGCGAGGCGGGGAAATCATGAATGAATGTTAAGCGTCCGTGACCCAATGCGGGGCCGATGACCACGCCCATCAACAGTTCGAGCAGCGTGTCGCGGTCCGCGTCCACAAGGCGCGCCTGTGCGCGATCCTCGGCGAGTGAGCGCAGGGTGCCGAGCGGGCAGGAATGAGGATTGATGCTGAGATAATGTTCGAAGACGGCGCGATAAGACCACCGCTCCGCCGGCGCAGCATAGGTGCCGCCGATCAGTTGACCGAGCAACTGTTCGACTTCATCCATCAAACGATGCTGATCAAAACCCAAACGATACCATTCCAGCATCGTGAATTCAGGGTGGTGATGGCGGCCGCTCTCTTCGTCGCGGAAAACCTTGCAGATCTGATAGCAATCACCCACACCCAGACTCAGCAGCCGTTTCATCGGGTATTCCGGCGAGGTCTGCAGATAGTACCGGCCGTGACCGGCCACCTCGGTGGCCAATGAGGCGAGGTGCACGTCCGTCACCGCGGACGGTGAGAGCAGGGGCGTGTCGACTTCCAAGACGTTACGGTCGGCAAAAAACTGCCGACAGCGCTGCAGCAACTGGGCGCGCGCTTGGAGTCGGGCGCGCATCACAGCGTAGCGGCTGTGGTGGCGATCTGTTCGCCCATGCGAACCACGGCGCCGGGTTTGAAATCATCCGTGAATTCGATCGCCCCTGCCGGGAACACCAAGACAACGGTGGAGCCCATGTTGAACCAACCGAGCTCATCACCGCGCCGGTACTCGCGTCGCTCGGGCAAGGGCAAAGGACCGGCATGCCGATCGGCCCGCGGTAAGACTTCGCCCACGCCGGTCAGACTCACACTGCCGACATTCAAAGCACCGACGAAGACGAGTGCGTAAGGGCCTTGTGGACTTTCGAAGTGGCAGACCAAGCGTTCGTTCTTGACGTACAGCGCATCGACGAGTGCTGCGGTGGTCATGTTAACGCTGTACAAAAGGCCAGGCTCGTACTGCAAGCCAACGAGCGTCCCATCCAGTGGGACATGCACGCGATGGTAGTTATACGGAGCGAGATAGATCGTCGCGAAGCGTCCGTTCTGATACGGCCTTGCCCGTGCCGCGTCGCCGAGAAAGGCGTCTAGCCGATAGGTGCGACGCTTTGCTGCCAGCGTCGCCTGGGTGACGTCACTGCCGATCAAATCGCCCCGTTCAGCCACGGTGCCGTCGCACGGGCTCGTCAGGGCCCGTGGACTTGTGTCGACCACGCGCGCGCCCGGGCGCAGGGCGCGAGTGAAAAAGTCGTTGAAGGATCGATAGCCACCCGCCGGCACAATCGCTTCCGCCGTGTCGACCGCATAAAGACGACAGAAATGGCGAATGAGAAAATCTTTGAAGCCCGGTGATTCGATCCGAGCGATGCGATAGATCAGGGCGGTCAGGAGTCGCTTGGGCAGGCAGTGCTGCAGCCAGACGAACAGATGGTCGGAGACGGTCATGGCGAGGCTCCTGAGCCGTCGAGCAGACGGCGCAAATCAGCGGCCATGATCGCGGCGTCATGCGGGGGTGAAAAGACGGCCATGAATTGACCTGCCGTATTGAGCACATACACCTGGCCGGAATGCTCCACGGCATAGCCGCGCACCGGATCCGCGTCGGCCGGGAGGGCGTAATGCGCCCCCACGGCACGGGTCAGCGCGTCGAGCGTCATCGCGTCTGCGCTGGCGGCCTGCACGTGGCCGCCGAAATGCCCGGCGTATTGCGCCAGTCGCTCTGGCGTGTCGCGTTTCGGGTCGACGGACACGAATAAAATCAGGGGTTGCTCGGTCGCCGGCAGGTAGCTAAGACGCCGCACAGCACTCGCGAGGGTCGTGAGCGTGGTGGGGCAGATCTCCGGGCAATTCGCGAAGCCGAAGAAGAGCAACGTCGGATGGCCCCGCAGAGCGGCGGGCGTGAGGGGGGTCGGTCCTGCCGTTTGCAGCGCAAAGTTGGGCAGTGGGCGGGGTTGCGGCAGGCGGGTCGCCACCTGCAGGGGTTCGGGCGCCTTGGCGCATCCGGCCACCACAAGGACAGCCAGTAGAAGACCGATCAAGGTGCGTCGGGGGTGTAGACAGTCGTGCATATCTCATTATCCCATGAGTTGCGGGGGTCTCCCTTCCTTTAGACTGTCCGGATGACGTCAATCCGCTTACCGCCGGCCCGAGTGGCCGATGCCATTGCCCAGACGGCCCGTCGCTTCGCGCGTGCGGAGCTGGCTTTTGGTCATGGCACCGACAACCCATGGGATGAAGCGGCTGCGCTGGTGTTCCACGCGGGTGGACTGCGCCATGCCGATGCGCCGGCCGCCTATGAGGCCGTGCTGGATCTCGCGCAGCGCCGGCAGTTGCGTACGCTCGTGCAGCGGCGCATCGAAGAACGGGTGCCCGCCGCCTATCTGACTGGCGTGACGTGGTTTGCAGGGCATGAGATGCGCGTCGATGCGCGCGTCTTGGTCCCGCGATCGCCCATCGCAGAACTGATCGCCGCACAGTTCGCGCCGTTTATTGACGTCGAGCGGGTACACCGCGTTCTCGATATCGGGACGGGCTCGGGCTGCATCGCGATCGCATGCGCTCACGCGTTCCCGACGGCGCAGGTGGATGCCGCCGATATCTCGCCCGAGGCGCTCACGGTCGCTACCGATAACATTGCTCGCCACGGCCTCGTCGATCGCGTCCATCCGGTGTTGGCTGACGTGTACGACGGACTGCCGGCGGGTCGCTACGATATCATCGTGTCCAACCCGCCCTATGTCCCGACTGCGGATGTCGCGGCCTTGCCGGCGGAATACCAGCACGAGCCCCTCCTGGGCCTTGATTCAGGACCGGATGGCTTGGCTCACGTGCGGCGGATTTTGGAGGGCCGGGGCCAGTGGTTGGCGCCGGGCGGACTGTTGGTGGTCGAAGTGGGGAACACCGACGAGGCGGTCGCGCAAGCGTGGCCGGACCTGCCGTTTCTCTGGTTGGATTTTGAGCACGGCGGTGGCGGCGTGTTCTTGCTGCGAATGGAGTAGGCATGTCGGGCAATACGATCGGTCGCATGTTCACGGTCACGACCTTTGGCGAGAGCCACGGGCCGGCGCTCGGCGCCGTGGTGGATGGCTGTCCGCCAGGGCTTGAGATCAGCGAGACGGAACTCATGGCCGACGTCGAACGTCGCCGCTCGGGAACCTCGCACCATACGAGCCAGCGCAAGGAACCCGACAGCGTCAAGATTCTGTCGGGCGTCTTCGAAGGGCGCACGACGGGCACACCGATCGGACTCCTCGTTGAGAACACCGACCAACGCTCGCGGGATTACGAAAAGATCAAAGATCGTTTTCGTCCCGGTCATGCCGATTACACCTACGAGCAGAAATACGGCTTTCGTGATTACCGCGGCGGTGGCCGGTCTTCGGCGCGCGAGACCGTCATGCGGGTCGCGGCAGGTGCCATCGCCCGCAAATACTTAAGCACGCGTCTGGGGATCCAGATTCATGGCTATCTGACGGAGATCGGTCCGTTTCAATTGGATCCGGTGGATCCCCTGTCGGCCTACGACAATCCGTTCTTCTGCCCGGACCCGGCGCGCGTGCCGGAGTTGGAGGATTTTCTGTGGAAGATTCGAGGCGAAGGCGAGTCGGTGGGCGCCCGCCTCACGGTGATCGCACGCGGTGTGCCGGTTGGCTTGGGGGAGCCCGTATTTGATCGGCTCGATGCCGACATCGCGCACGCCATGATGGGCATCAACGCGGTGAAGGGTGTCGAGATTGGTGACGGCTTTGCGGTGGCCCGTCAGAAGGGCAGCGAAGGGCGTGACCTGATGACGCCCAAAGGCTTCGCATCCAATCATGCCGGTGGGATTTTGGGCGGCATTTCCTCCGGTCAGGATGTCGTGGTCTCCATCGCACTGAAACCGACCTCCAGCATTCAAGTGCCCGGTGAGACCGTGAATGTCGCGGGTGAGTCGGTCGAGGTCGTGACCACGGGTCGTCATGATCCGTGCGTGGGCTTACGCGCCACGCCCATCGCGGAGGCGATGTTGGCCATCGTGTTGATGGACCACTACCTGCGTCATCGCGGGCAAAATGCCGACGTCGTCATGCCCTCGCCTGTAATACCGGCGCACACGTGATTCGGCGCGGCGAAGCGCCATTCGCCGCGGGGTATCTTGCCTATTACATGGCCTTCGGCGTCTTCATGCCGTATTGGTCGGCGCATCTTGCGCATCTTGGTTGGACGGCAGCGTCGATTGGCATCGTGCTCGCCCTCTTCAACACCGTGCGGATCGTCTCGCCATTGGTGGGTGGTTGGCTGCTGGATGTGGCCGGTGAGCGCAAACGGGTGTTGGTCATTGGTGCCACCTTGGCCTGCTTGTCGGCTGTCTGGGCAGGCGCCGCGCGCTCCAGCCTCAGTATTGGTGTGTCCATCGCGGTCTACAGTCTCGCCTTCACCTCCATCTTGCCGGCTTACGATGCGGTCGTTCTGGATCGGCTAGGGGCAGATCGCTCGCATTACGGTCGCCTGCGGCTGTGGGGCTCGATTGGTTTTGTGGTGATGGTGCTGGGCGTCGGTGCCCTGATCGAGCGTCACGGCGACGGCGTGATTCCGTGGGCGTTGGTGGGCGGGCACGTCCTCGCGGTGTGTGTGTTTTTGACGTTGCCCCGCGGTGGTGGGCATCGTGGTCCGCGGCAAGCGGCCGGTGGCGGTTTTCTGCATGCGCTGAGCGACACGCCCACGCGGCTGTTGTTGCTGATCGCCTTTTTGCAGATCGCCGGCTTCGGTGCCTTTAACGGCTTCTACACGATCTTTCTGCGGCACTACGGCTATAGCGAGCGTTGGATCAGCGTCTTCTGGTCGCTGGGCGTACTTTCGGAAATCGTCATGTTCTGGCTGTCACCCCGCATCCTGGCGCGTGTCTCGATGGGGCGCCTGCTCGGCTGGTCTGTGGCGCTGACCGCGCTGCGTTGGGTGGTGATGGCGCTGCTACCCAACTCGTTGCTGTGGAACCTGCTGGCCCAGATCAGCCATGCGGCCTGTTTTGGCCTCTTCCAGGCCTGCACCGTCATGTTGGCGGCGCGTTTTGCGCCACCCGGGTCTGGGGGGCGTGCACAGGCGCTCCTGTCGGCCGCGGGGGCCGGGCTGGGTGGGATCGTCGGTAGCCTCGTGGCGGGATGTTTGTACCAACAGTTTGGGCCGGCGGCGGCTTTTTGGGGTGGTGCCGGATTTGCACTGTTGGCCTTGCTCTGTACGGTTTGGCCGAGTTTTCTCGCTCGCTTGTGACGTGGGTCCTGCTATCGGGCGGGGCGACTGAGCTAGCCTCGCCCCGCGGTGAAGCTGTGATGCGCTCGTGGTTTTGATGCACGTTGCTCCACTAGGCTATATTCCGTTAAATGGCTGGCTGATGACGATCCTTAGAATCAGCGGTTTGGGTTAATGTTTGCGATGCGTGACCGGACCGGAGCGACCTTCTCGACGAGGGGGGGGCGTGAGCCGGGTTGGTGGCGCGGGGTGTCCGATGCTCGGTAAATCGCGTCTGGTCGGAGCCATCGCCGCACTGTTGCCAGCGGCTGCGGGCGCGTTGGGCCTCGGCGAGGCCCATGTGACCTCGGCGTTGAACCAGCCCCTGAACGCGAGCATTGAGATGCTCGCGGCAGCGCCGGACGACTTGAAAGACCTCACGGTTGCCTTGGCGCCGCGTGAAATCTTCGAGCGTCAGGGCCTTGATCGGCCCGCGTTCCTGAATAGCCTCGTCTTCAAAGTCTCCCGCAATGCCCGCGGTGAGGCGCAGGTCGAGGTGCACTCTTCACTGCCCGTCACTGAACCGTTTCTCACCTTCCTCGTCGCCATCGATTGGCCGCGCGGGCATCTGGTCCGTGAATACACGCTGCTGCTCGACCCCCCGGTGTTTGAGGCCAAGCCGAGTGCACCCACGCCCCTGGTCGCCCCGGCAAGCGGTGTCGGCGCATCGACTGCCGGCGCCATCGAGCGCGCCCCGCGTGAGTCGGCGGCGGCCGCCACGGGCGCTACCGCCGTGTCCGCGGGCGAACATCGGGTGCAGGCCGGGGAGACGCTCTCCTCGGTGGTGCGCTCGCAGGGTTATTCGGCAGCGGCTGACGTGAATCGGGCGCTCATCGCCACCTTCCGCGCCAATCCAGCCGCCTTTGACGGCAACATCAACCGACTGCGCCGGGGCGCAATCCTGCGGCTACCCCCGCAGAGTGAGTGGTCGCAACTCGGGGCGGAGGAAGCCACTGCGGAAGTTCATCGTCAGGTGGGCTCCTGGAAGGGTGACCAAACCCAGGCGCACTTGCGCCTCGTGATGCCCAAGCAATTACCGAAGGCCAGCGAACCGGCCGCGTCGACGTCCGCTGGCAAGGCGGGCGAATCGGCCGACGTGGCTGAGATGCGCCGCCTGTTGGAACTGAAGAGCGCCGAGTTGGCGCGTTTGCAGGCGGAAGTGACTCGTAAGGCTGCCCCGACCGCGGTCACCGCGTCAGCCGTGCCCGCGCCTGCCCAGACGGCGACACCGGCCCCGTCGGACGCGGCGCCCGCGCCCACGCCCGTGACACCCGCGGCGGCCGCGCCGGTCGCACGCAAGCACTCAACGACACCGGTCGCCCCGGTGAGTGAGCCCGGCTTATGGGACACCCTCGCCGACAACGCGCTGTCGTTGATTGCGGCGGTTCTGGCCATTCTGGTGCTGATCTTGGTCGGCTTGAAGATGCGGTCGCGCCGCCTGCAGAACGAGTCGGTCGAATCGACAGAGCCTTCACGAGTGGATTTGGGCAGTGGCTTTGCGTTCGGCGGTGACCCGACGGAGACGCATCCGCGCCTGTCGGCGACGCCGCGTGCCGACTTTGAACTGCGCCAGCGGATCGAAGTGAGTGAAGATGGCGACGAGCGCGAGGAATTTCAGCCGCCGCCGTTCAATTCGCTCACCACGCAGGCGATTCCCCACTCGGCGACCCCCGGTAGTCCGCCGTTAGACAGTCGTTTGGGCGCCGAGTCATCGATCACCCTGCACCACATGGATCCACTCGCCGAGGCGGATTTCCACATCGCTTACGGCTTGTATGCGCAGGCCGCGGACATCCTCAAACTCGCCATCGAATTGGATCCGAAACGCACGGATCTCAAGTTGAAGCTGTTGGAAGTGCATTTCGTGGCAGGCGATAGCGCGGCATTTCTGACCGCGGCCCGCAGTTTGGATCGAGCGTTATTCGAGTCGGCTGACTGGGATCGGGTGGTCGTGATGGGCCGCCAGTTGGCCCCTCACGACCCGCTGTTCGCCGGTGAGCTCGCGGTGTCCTCGGGCATGGACCTGGATCTGGACTCAGGAGCGGCGGATGCCGGTCTTGATTTTGAGATCGCGGACGGTGACACCTTGGTCCCTTCCGCGGGTTCGAGTTCGCTTGAGCGGTCCGACTTCCACCTCGATCTGGAAAAAGATCTCTTGGATCTGTCGGCCACCTTGGATCCGAGTGCCCTGACCGTGCCGCCGTTCGTCGCCCCATCGTTGAGCGATGTCCCCGGGACGGGCAAGTCCGACGCGACGGCGGAAATCGAACTCGAAGATCTGGGGATTCCGGATCACCTTCTGGATGCCTTGCCGCTGGAGGCACCGACCGCATCCGATACCGTGCTGTCGCCGCGTCCCGAGGAGCCCACACGCCTGATGCCGGCCTTGGAGGCCGCGCCGTCTGCGCCGCCGGTGGCGTCGGGTGAGGAATCCGCGGAAGCGTTATTGGCGGAGGCGTCGCGCCTGTTGGCCCATTTGTGGCCAGAAAAGGCCGCGGCGATCGATCCGAGTCAGTCGGCGACGGTGGCGATGCCGGAACTGCCCCCGATGGGTAGTGGCCCGGCGTCTGAAGAGATTGTGCTGTCCGACGAGGATGAGAGCATCCATCCGACGGCGTCGGTTCCCGTGGTGACCCCAACCACGCGTCCGAAGGCGGAGCCCGCCGCGTCGCTGGCTGGCCTGCGCCTCGATGATCTCAACTTGGGCGATGAGCCCCTCGAATTCGATCTCGATGATCTGGCGCGTGCACTCCAGGACGACACCCTGGCCCAACCCCTTCCCGAGCGCAGCAAGTTCACGACGGACATGCTGGCGACGGGTCTTCATGTCCAGGCACCCTCGATGCATGCGGGTGAGGACGACACTTACTTGGACGACGACGTGAGCCGCTCCCGCACCAACGACCTCGACCTGCCTGAACTGGACCCGGTAACCCTGTCCGAGGTGGGCACTAAGCTCGACCTGGCGCGGGCTTATCTGGATATGGGTGATCCCGACGGTGCCCGCGCCATCCTCGATGAGGTCTTGAGCGAGGGCAGTCCGTCGCAGAAGAGCGAGGCGCAGCGGCTCGTCGAGACGCTGCCGGGCTGAGCCCGGTATGCGCATTGCCGTTGGGTTGGAATATGCAGGCACTGCCTACGCCGGTTGGCAGCGTCAGGACGGGCAGATGTCGGTGCAAGCCGAGGTCGAACGCGCACTCTCGCAAGTGGCGGATCACCCGGTGCTCACCCGGTGCGCGGGCCGCACGGACGCGGGTGTCCACGCCACCGGTCAAGTGATTCATTTCGACACGCCCGCCGTGCGTCCCGCGCGCGGGTGGCTGCTCGGTGCGAATCGGCATTTGCCCCCGGATATCTCCCTGCACTGGATCACCGCCGTCGCCGATGGGTTCCACGCCCGTTATGCCGCGATGACGCGGTCCTACCGCTATCTCATTTTGAATAGCCCCGTCCGATCGGCGCTCTGGGCCGGGCGCGCCTGCACCTGGCATACGCCGCTCGATGAACGGCGTATGCACGCAGCCGTGCAGGCCTTGGTCGGGCGCCATGATTTCTCCTCGTTCCGGGCCGCGGAGTGTCAGTCCCACTCGACCATCCGGGTGTTGGATGCCATCCAAGTGACCCGTCAGGGACCCCTGGTCATCCTCGATGTCACGGCCAATGCCTTCTTGCATCACATGGTCCGCAACATCGTCGGCGCGGCCATCGCAGTCGGTGAGGGCAGTCGATCCGTCGGCTGGATCGCCGACTTGCTCCAAGCCCGCGACCGCACCCAGGCCGGGATCACGGCGCCGGCGGCGGGTCTTTATTTCTGCCACGTGCGCTATCCCGCGGGTGCGGGGTTGCCCGAGAGGGCGTCGCCCGGCCAATCCGCTATCATGGGCGCTTTAACGCCCCCTGCAGGTGAGTGATGACCTGGTTTGAAAAGATCATGCCGTCCCGGATCACGACGGAACGCCGTACGCGTTCGGTGCCGGAGGGTCTTTGGATCAAGTGCCCAGCGTGCGACGCCGTGCTCTATCGCGCGGAGCTGGAGCGCAACTTGTCGGTGTGCCCCAAGTGCGCCCATCACATGCGCATTGGCGCGCGTGAGCGCCTAAAGCGCTTTTTGGATCAGGGATCGGCGAGTGAACTCGCGGTCTCGATTCAGCCGGAAGACCCGCTCAAGTTCAAAGACAGCAAGCGATACAAGGATCGCTTGCTGGCTGCGCAAAAGGCGACGGGTGAAAAAGACGCCCTGATCGTCATGGCCGGTACGCTGACCGGTCTTGAAGTCGTCGCAGCGGCCTTCGAGTTCCGCTTCATGGGCGGCTCGATGGGTAGCGTGGTGGGTGAGAAATTTGTTCGCGCCGTCGAGCATTGCCGCACGTTTCGCATGCCGCTCGTCTGCTTCTCCTCCAGCGGCGGAGCCCGCATGCAGGAAGGTCTGTACTCGCTCATGCAAATGGGTAAGACCAGTGCGGCGCTGGCCCGATTGGCCGAGGACGGTCTGCCGTTCGTATCGGTGCTGACCGATCCGACGACCGGCGGCGTCTCGGCGAGTCTCGCCATGCTCGGTGACATCAATGTCGGTGAGCCGCGAGCCCTGATTGGCTTTGCCGGTCCACGGGTCATCGAACAAACGGTGCGCGAGACGTTGCCGGAGGGATTCCAGCGATCGGAGTTCCTGCTCGAACACGGCGCCATCGATCTGATCATCGATCGCCGCGATCAGCGTGAGCGCATTGCGAACTTGCTGCGCCTGTTCATGAAAGTGCCGCCCGCGGCGGCCTGATCGTGACACCGCATACGTTGTCCGAATGGCTCGACTATCAGTCGAGCCTGCACCCGGCTGTCATGGATTTCGGACTCGCCCGCATGCACGAGATGCTGACGCGTCTTGATCTCAGGCGTGGCCGCGAGCGGGTCATCACGGTGGGCGGAACGAACGGCAAAGGCTCGGTCACTGCCACGTTGGCGGCGCTCGCGCGCGCGGGTGGCTCCCGCGTCGGCCTTTATCAATCGCCACACTTGGTGCATTACGAAGAGCGTATCCGCATCGACGGCGCACCGATTGATGCGGCATCGCTCTGCGAGGTCTTTGCGCAGATTGAAGCCGTACGGGGTGATCTGGCGCTGACCTATTTTGAATTCGGCACCTTGGCGGCCTTGCTCGCCTTTCGGCAACGCGACCTTGACGTGTGGGTGCTCGAAGTGGGGCTGGGTGGTCGACTCGATGCGGTGAACGCCTGGGATCCCGATTGCGCGGTCGTGGTCTCGATCAGCGTGGATCATGTGGAGTATTTAGGCTCGGACCTCGCGGGTATCGGTCGCGAAAAAGCCGGCATTTTCAGATCGGGTGTGCCGGCGATTTTGGGCAGTGCCGAGATGCCATCGTCGGTGGCGGCCCACGCCGAGTTGCTCGGAGCGCCGCGCTATCAATATGGCGAGGCGTTTTCCAGCCAGCGTCACGCGCGCGGACACGATTACCACGGCTTGCGCACCACCCTGACGGATTTGCCGGCGCCGCGTCTGGCGGGCAATGCCCAGTATGCGAATACGGCGACGGCGCTCGCGGCACTCGAGTCGATACACGCGCTGCCATCGCGCGAGGCCGTCATCGCGGGGCTTGCACAGATCGAACTGACGGGTCGCTATCAGGTGATCGAGGGTCCCGTGGAGTGGGTCTTTGATGTGGCCCATAACGAGGGCAGTGCGCGCGTGCTGACCGAGACGCTCATCGAGCGGCGTGGCGTTGGCCGCACACACTTTGTGGCCGGCATGCTGGCGGATAAAGATGCTGCACAGGTGGCCGCTATTCTCGCACCCGCCGTGCAGGCCAACGATCAGGTCATCGCGGTGACGCTCAGCGGCGACCGCGGCCGCAACGCGACCGACTTGGCGGCGTGCTGGGGTCCGCTCTTGCCGGTCGCGATCCACTGTGCGCCGTCCGTTGAGGCGGGCTGCGAGTTGGCGGATGGCCTGGCACAGCCGACCGATCGGGTCGTGGTGTTCGGCTCCTTCCATACCGTCGCGCCGGCGCTGGCGTGGCGGCAGGCCCGCGGTTAAGACGCTGGGCGTTTATACTCCGACTATTCGGACGGGACCGCGCGCATGGACCAACAACTGAAGGAACGGCTGATCGGGGCGACGGTGCTGGTGGCCCTCGTGGTGCTCGTGGTGCCGGCGCTGCTGACCGGCCCACGCAGCGCGCGTCCGGCGTCTGCCGATAATGCCGACATACACCATGAAGTCATCGACCTGACGCGTCCGCCGGGGAGTTCTTCGGCACCGCCCGCGGCCACGACGGTCGAGACGCCGGCGGCCAGCACGGCTGCACCCAGCGACGCGTCAGCGGGCCCTGCGGCAGCAGACCCTGCCGGGATTCCAGCGGCTCCGTCCACACCGGTGGCGCCGAACTTGCCGGCCGTGAAGAAATCGGTCACGACGGATGCGCCGGCGGCGACGACTGTCGCGCCGACCAGTGCGCAGCCTTCCTCCGCGCCATCGACCCGCTCGGTTGGCGCCGCAGACCCCAAATCGACGGCACATGCGCCGACGTCGACGCCAGCGCCCACCGCAGCGGTTGCGACGGCCTTGCCAGCCGCAAAGAGCGCTCGAGCGGAGGCCATAGGCAATACCGCACCGGCATCGTCCCCGGCGCCGACGGTCGTGGCTGCAGAATCGAAAGCCGCTCCCGCCACTGCGCCGTCGAAACCCGATGGAAAAGCGGTCGCGAAGTCGGATGGGAAAGCGCAGACCGCGCCGCAGCCGAAGGCTGAACTCAAGGCCGAACCCAAGGCCGAGCCGAAGATCGCGGCCAAGGTGGAGCCCAAAGTGGAACCGAAGGTCGAGCCTAAGCCGACGCCGAAGCCGGCGCCGAAGGCATCGCCTGTGGATTCGACGGCCGGTTGGGTCGTGCAGTTGGGCAGCTTTGCCGCCAAAGAGAACGCCGAAAAACTCGCTAGGGACCTCAAAGCCAAGAAGTTCAGGGCTTTTGTGTCGGAATTCCGTGGAAGCGGCAAGGTCCTCTGGCGCGTGCGGGTCGGTCCCGAGCAGGACCGCAGCCGAATCGACCGGATCGCGGAGCGCTTACAGGCGGAAGGGCATAAAGGGACGGTCGCGCCGGCGCAGTGAAGCGGACGTGTGACTGCGCTGTGATGCGCAGCGCTTTCGGATAAAATCTCGTCTCCGCCCTCGGGGCAGACCTGCGGATCCACCGATGCAAGGCGCCGACTACCTCCTCCTCATTGTGGTAACGCTGTCGGTGGTGATTGGCACCATCCGAGGATTCGTTCGCGAAGTGGTGGCGCTGGTGACGTGGCTCTTGGCCATCGTGATCGCCTGGCGGTTCTCCGGTTTCCTGCATCCCTACCTCGGCGGCATTTTGCAAACGCCGCTCGAAAAGGCATGGGTCGCACGCGCCATCGTCTTTGTGACCGTGCTGCTGGTGGGGGCTCTGATCGGTCATATCTTGGCCTGGATCACCCATACGGCGGGTGGTCAGAGCATCGTTGATCGCATTTTTGGATTTCTCTTCGGACTCGTCCGCGGGTTCGTCATCGTCGGCTTCGGAGCCTTGCTCGGATTGCATCTGCGACTCGAAGGCGAGCCGTGGTGGCGCCATTCGCACTTCATGGGTTACGCCGTGCACGTCGCCGGCTGGCTGGAAAGTGTGGCGGGCGAGTCGCGCGACCTTGCGCGACGCGCTCTTTCGGAACCGGAATCAGACATTTAACGGAGCTGCGTTGGACGCGGTTCAGCGGAGAATTGTAGACACATGTGCGGCATCGTCGGGATCGTCGGCCACCACCCTGTTAACCAACGCATCTATGATGCGCTGACGGTTTTGCAGCATCGCGGCCAGGATGCCGCCGGCATCATGACCTGTGATCAGGGCAACCTGGCGCTGCGTAAAGACTCGGGTCTGGTACGTGATGTCTTCCAACAGCGGCACATGCTGCAATTGGCCGGCAACATCGGCATTGGTCATGTGCGGTATCCGACCGCAGGCAACGATGGTTCGGCGGAAGCCCAACCGTTCTATGTGAACGCGCCCTACGGCATTGGGCTTGCCCACAACGGCAATCTCACCAATACCCGTGAGTTGGTCGACGCGTTGTGGCGCGGCGAGAAGCGCCATCTCAACACGAGCTCAGACTCCGAGGCGCTGCTCAATATTCTCGCCAGCGAGTTGCAGCGCGAGGACGGCGATCGTCTCTCGCCAGAGTCGATTTTCTCGGCGATGGGGCGGGTGTTTGCGCGTGTGCGGGGCGCCTATGCGGTGGTTGCGCTGTTGATGGGCCACGGCATTTTTGGTTTCCGTGATCCGAACGGGATCCGGCCGCTGGTGTTGGGCCGACGACTGACGCCACAAGGCACCGAGTGGATGCTGGCCTCTGAATCGGTCGCTTTGGACCTCGCTGGCTTTGAACTGGTTCGCGATGTCGAACCGGGTGAAGTGGTCTATATCGAAGAGGATGGTGGGTTGCATAGCGCGCGCTGTGCGCCACTAATTCCGCATACGCCGTGTGTCTTCGAATACGTGTATTTCGCCCGCCCCGATTCGATCATCGACAACATCTCCGTGCACAAGGCGCGCATGCGCATGGGTGAAAAGCTGGCGGATAAGATTCGTCGCCTCAAACCCGATCACGACATTGATGTGGTGATCCCGATCCCCGATACCAGCCGGACGAGCGCAATGCAGTTGGCCTTGGATCTGGGTATCGAATTCCGCGAAGGGTTTGTGAAGAACCGCTACATCGGTCGCACCTTCATCATGCCCGGACAAGAGCAGCGCAAGAAATCAGTACGCTCCAAGTTGAATCCCATCCCCTTGGAATTCCGTGGCCGCAATGTCTTGCTCGTGGACGATTCGATTGTCCGCGGCACGACGTCGGCTCAGATCATTGATCTGGCCCGTGAAGCGGGTGCCGCCAAAGTGTATTTTGCATCGGCCGCGCCACCCGTGCGCTATCCGAATGTCTACGGCATCGACATGGCGGCCAAGAACGAGTTGGTCGCATCGGGCCGCACGGACGAGGAAGTGGCTGCGCTGATCGGTGCTGACTGGCTCGTGTATCAGGATCTGGAAGACCTCGTGGCCGCGGTTCGTCATGACAAGGCACGGATCGAGAATTTCGACACCTCCTGCTTCTCCGGTGAATACGTCACCGGCGATGTGGGGCCTGAGTACTTCGCGCGACTGGCCAAAGAACGCTCGGATGATGCCAAGGCACGCCGTCGTCAGCCTGAGAGCGCCGATGAATCGGCGCGGGCCGGTGCGCCGGTCTAATGCGGCATCGCCGGTGGGTGATGACCCGCGTCGGCGTCTGCTCCTAGATCTCTACAAGACCGCGCTCAGTGCGGTCGATGGCCGTCGTTGCGTAGCCCACGCGCTGGCCCAGATGCCGCGTGCCGACACCGCCGTGATCGCGATCGGTAAAGCGGCGGCCGCGATGATGGCCGGTGCTCGCGATGCCTTGGGCGTTCATCTGCGTACAGGTTTCGTGGTGACAGCACCCGGTACGGAGCCGGTGTTGGCGGCAGATGCGCGCGTGCACGTGCATCGGGGCGATCACCCGGTGCCGGGCCCTGCCAGCTTGGCGGCCGGTGCTGCGCTGGGGCAGTTTGTCTCGACTCTGCCCGCCGACCTGCCGGTATGCGTACTGGTCTCGGGTGGTGCGTCGAGCTTGATCGAAGATCCTTTGCCGGGCGTGACGCTTGGGGATCTTGCAGCCCTGAATCAATGGGCGCTCGCTCGCAACGTGCCGATCAGTCAACTGAATGGCCTGCGTCGCCGTCTCTCGGCGATCAAAGGCGGACGCTTGGCTGCGCAATTGGCGGGCCGCTCCGCCTGGGCACTGCTCATCTCCGATGTGCCGGGGGATGATCCCAGTATCATCGGTTCCGGACTCGTGGCGTGCCGAGCGGGACAGGAGGCGCCTCTACCGGCTGATCTGCCGGGGCGGCTGCAAGCGTTGTTCGCCACCCTGCCGACTCCGGCCGGAGCGACGCTGCCGACGACGGTCGTCGCCTCGCTGACCCAAGCGCTCGATGCGATCGAGGCACGTGCCCATGCGCTTGGCATGACGGTGCAGCGACAGGCCCATCGCGTAGAGGGTCTGGCCGTGCGCGCGGCCACCGAGCTCGCGGCGTCTTTATTGAACCTGACGGCGGATGTGTTGATTGCCGGTGGGGAGACCACCGTGGTGTTACCGACCACACCGGGCGTCGGCGGACGCTGTCAGCATCTGGCGCTCGCTGCGGCTTTGCCGTTGCAGGGACGAGCGGATGTCAGTCTGCTGATCGCCGGGTCCGATGGTATCGACGGCGCGAGTGTGGATGCCGGTGCCATCGTGGATGGCGGCACGCTTGAGCGTGCGGCGCTGGAGTCACTCGATGCCGATGACTGTCTGCGGCGCGCCGATTCCGGGGCGTTTTTGCACGCCAGCGGCGACTTGCTGCACACGGGGCCGACCCTCACGAATGTCGGGGATCTCATGATCGGACTGAAGATGACCGCTGCTCGTGCCGAGGCCATCGCTGCATGAAAGTGTTACTTATCGTTGATGATGCGCAAGAGCGAGCGCTCTACCAGCACCATCTCGAAACGGGCGTGGATGACCTGACCGTCGTCGCACATGTGCCTTCCGAGCACGGTCCGTTGGCGCGTGAGTTTCATGCCGCCGGCTACGACGTGGTGCTCATGGACGATCACGTTCCGGGTGGCGACGCGATCGACTGGATTCGGGAATTCCGTCAGCGCTTGCTGTTCCCGCCGATCATTCTGCTGCTGCCCGTCTCGGATGGCGTGCGTGCGCAGGCAGCGATCGATGTCGGTGCCTACGGATGCATCGTTAAGCGCAAAATTGGCAACCGCGCGTTCGTGAATCTCGTCAAGGATGGTGCGCGCTTGCAGAACCGGGTACGCGCTGCCTTCCGCGCCAGTCCCGAAGCCCTGGCGGCTTATCGCTTTGGTTCCACCGTGATCAAGGGCGTCCGTTGTATACGCCCGCTGGCGCAAAGCGCGATGTCGACGGTCTATTTGGCGGAAAGTGAACGCGAATGCCGCATTGTCGTGCTCAAGTTGCTGCGGCATATCCCAGATCTGGGCGACAAGCCGGGCACCTTTGATCGCTTTCTGCAGGAATACGACATCATCCGTCGCATTCATCATCCCAATGTGGTGAAGATCTATGCGCTCGGCGTGGCCGACGACCATGCGTACCTGCAGATGGAATATTTTCCGGCAGGTGATTTACGGACTCGATTGCGGCGCCGACTCGTGTCGGCCGAAGCGCCGCGGATCTTGCGGCAGATGGCCGGTGCGCTCGATGCGATACATCGGGCCGGCGTGTTGCATCGGGACTTGAAGCCGGGCAACGTGATGATGCGCGACGACGGTTCACTCGCACTGATTGACTTTGGCCTCGCCAAACAATTGGCGCTGGAGTCGGAAATCACGGGTAGTGGCGAGATCTTTGGGACGCCGTACTACATGAGCCCGGAACAGGGGCATGGCAAGCCGACGGATGCGCGCTCGGATCTGTATAGCATCGGCATCATGTTCTACGAGTCGCTGACCGGGCGTAAACCCTATCTCGCCGCCACACCGATGGCCGTGATCTGGCAGCACACGCATGCGCCGATTCCAAAGTTGCCCGTTGAGCATGCGCGTTGGGGCCCGATTTGGGAGCGTCTGGTCGCCAAACATCCGGACGACCGTTATCCGGATGCGGCAAGCCTATTGGCAGCGATGGACAGGTTGGAGGGAGGATTCTGATGCTCATGGCGACGACCCCAGAGACGTGGTTTGATCTGGCGTCCAGATCGTTGGAGACGTTGTTGGTCGATCATGCCAATTGCGAAAAGAAAGCTGCCTCCACGGCGTTAGGTCTGATGTTCGCCTATGCCGATGACACGGGCTTGGGGTTGGCACTGGCTCGTCTGGCACGCGAAGAGTTGCGGCACTACGAACAGGTCCTGGCATTGATGAAGCGACGCGGCGTCCCCTATGTCCGCATGGCGCCGGGTCGCTACGCCGGCGAGTTGCGTCGTGCGCTCAGCTCCAATGAGCCGGCGCGAAAATTGGATCTGCTCATCGCAGGGCAACTTATCGAAGGGCGCTCGTCGGAGCGCTTTCATGGTTTGATCCCGCGATTGCCAGAGGATATCGCGACCTTCTATCGCGGGCTGGAGGCGGCAGAGGCACGCCATACGTCGCTCTATGCGCAGATGGCGACGGCGCATGCCGAGTTACATGGGCTGGATCACGCCGCCCATCTGCGTCGTTTGGCGGAGGTGGAGGCGGAGTTGTGTACGCGACCCGATCCGCAGTTCCGCTTTCACTCGGGGCCACCCACCGCCGCGTGAGCGAGCGGATCTTAGGCTGGCGTGCCGTCGAGCGTTTGCAGACGAAGGCCCTGGTGATCCCAGCGGGCGATGATCGGGGCGGCGTGCCAATCGCCCGTCACCCAGCGCACGCAGGTCCGACCATCCACCACGACCGTGTGGCAGCCGGGGCGGTGGGTGTGGCCGTGCAAGAGCGCGTCCACATTGGCGCGGCGTAAGACGTCCTCGACTGCCTCCGGATTGACGTCCATGAGCATCGCCGCTTGCCGCTTCGTATGGGACTGGCTCCCCGCACGGGCCGCACCGGCCAAGAGCGCTCGTGCGGAGCGGGGTAGGGCGAGAAATCGTTGCTGCCAGGCCGGATCTCGTACCATGGCCCGCAGTCGCTGATAGGGCAGATCGTCGGTGCACAGCGCGTCACCGTGGGTGAACAGCACGCGTCGCCCGAATCGCGTCACCAGGCATGGATCCGCTAGCAGCATCGCGCCCGTGCGCTGCTCGAACGTTGGCCCGTAGAGGAAATCCCGGTTGCCGGCCATCACGTACAGCGACACGCCCCCATCGGTCAGGCGGCGCAGGGCGTCCAAGACGGCCGCGCGGTGCGGATCGTCGTCGTCATCCCCAATCCAGGCCTCAAAGAGATCGCCGAGGATGTACAGCGCGCCGGCCGCACGCGCGTCGCTATCGAGAAACGCGATGAATTGCTCACCGATTGCCGGCTGTGCGGCGTCGATGTGCAGATCCGAGACGACGAGCGCGTGCAAGACGACTTACTGGATCGGCGTAACCGACTCGATGATGACGGGATCGAGCGGCACATCCTTGCCGAAAGGGCCACCGGAGCCGGTGGGCACCTTGCCGATCTTTTCGACCACGTCGAAACCGTCGATGACCCGGCCGAAGACGGCGTAGCCCCACCGCAGTGGCGTCGGATCCAGTTCCTCGTTGTCGGTCAGGTTCACATAGAACTGGGCGTTGCCCGAGTGCGGGGCATCGGTGCGCGCCAAACCCACGGTGCCGCGCTTGTTGGACAGCCCGTTGCCGGACTCGTTGGCGACCGAACGGATGGCCGACCGTTGGCTCAGGTTCTTGTCGTAGCCGCCTGCCTGCACAATGAAGTTGCTGACGACGCGATGGAAAACAAGGCCGTTGTAGTGGCCGTCACGCATGTACTGCACGAAGTTGGAGACCGTGAGCGGCGCGCGCGACAGTTCAAGTTGGATCGTGAAGCTGCCGAGATTCGTGTCAACCCGCACGCGCGACGGCGGGGGCTCAACCGGCTTCTCGGCTGCAGCGGCCGCGGCAGCTTTGTCAGCGGGCTTGGTGTCAGCCGGCTTGCCGGCGAGCGCGAAACTGGCGGTGAGCAACGCCAAAACGGCGATCAGGGGACGAATGAGCGTTCGGGACATGGGGGAACCGCGTGTAGAGGTGGATGGCGCATTATACTCGCCCCCATGATCAATCCGGTTGCTTCGCGTTTTGCCCCGAGCCCGACAGGGTCCCTGCACCTCGGGAATCTTCGAACCGCCCTCTATGCGTGGCTGTACGCCCGCGCACGGGATGGGCGTTTCGTCCTGCGTATCGAGGATACCGACCGGGAACGGTCGGATGAGTCCAAGATCACGGAGCTCATCGATGACCTGCGGTGGCTCGGCATCGACTGGGACGGGGGCCCGGGCCGGGATGACGGCACAGGGCCTTATCGGCAGACCGAGCGGGCCGACCGTCACGAGGCCGCCTTCGCGCGCCTGCTCGCCTCAGGACAGGCCTACCCGTGCTACTGCACCGAAGCAGAACTGGAGGCGGAGCGGCAAACAGCGTTGCGCCAAAAGCGTGCGCCGCGCTACTCGGGTCGCTGTGCGGCACTTGATGAGGCGGGGCGGGCGCGTCTCACGGCGGAAGGTCGGCCGGCGTCGCTGCGCTTTCGCATGCCCCGCGGGTCGCGGCTGCAGTGGACCGACTGGGTGCGGGGGCCACAGAGCTTTCGTGCCGACGACCTAGGGGATTTCGTGATCCGTCGGGCGGACGGGACGGCGTCGTTCCTGTCTTCCAATGCGATTGATGACGCCGATATGGGCATTACCCTGGTGCTGCGCGGCGAAGACCACGTGGCGAACACGCCACGGCAACGGGCGCTGATCGAGGCGCTCGGCCTCACGCCACCGGAATACGGGCACCTGCCACTGCTCGTCGGACCGTCCCACGCACCCCTGTCCAAGCGCGATGGCGCGATGAGCGTCCGCGGCCTGCGCGAGCGGGGCTATTTGCCAGGCGCCGTTGCCAACCTGCTGTTGCGCTTGGGGCATTCCGGGGCGAGCGACGGCTATCACGACGTCGCGCAGATGCCGGCGCAATTCGATGTGAAAGCGCTTGGCCATGCACCGGCGCAGGTCGACGAACACCAACTCAATCACTGGCAGCACGAAGCGCTGGCGCGGACAGCGGATACGGCGCTCATCCCGTGGGTGAAGGGGCGTACCCCCGTCGGTGCCGAGGCGCAGACGATCGCGGCCATCCGCAAGAACGTGCTGCTGGTGGCCGATGCCGAGGCCTGGTGCGAACGGTTGTATGGCGACCTGCCGGCCCCGGATGCCGCGTCGTCGGCGCTGATGGCAGCGGCGGGGGAGGCCTTCTGGGTCGCGCTCATGGCCGTCGCTGAGCCGACCTACGACAACCTGGTTGAGGCCGGTAAAGCTACCGGCGCGAAGGGCAAAGGTCTCTTTCAGCCCTTGCGCCTTGCGTTGACGGGCACGCTTGAGGGTCCTGAGATGCGACCCATCGTGGCGCTTTTGTCGCCTGCGACGCTGCACACCCGTTTTGACGCCGCAAGACAACTGGCTGCGCGCTGTACTCAAAGGAATGCGACGTGACGATTCAGATTCATAACTCCCTGACGGGCCGCAAGGAACCGCTCGTCACGATCGAGCCTGCGCATGTGCGCATGTATGTGTGTGGAATGACGGTGTACGACTACTGCCATGTCGGGCACGCGCGTTCACTGGTCGTCTTTGATGCGGTGCGCCGCTACCTGCGCTACGCCGGCTATCGCGTGACGCATGTGCGCAATATCACGGACATCGATGACAAGATCATCCAGCGGGCCAATGAGAATGGTGAGCCGATGCACGCGCTCACGGAACGCTTCATCGCGGCCATGCATGAGGACTGCCGCGCGCTCGGCGTCGAATCACCGGAGCACGAACCGCGCGCGACAGACTATGTCGGCGCCATCGTCGCGATGGTCGAGCGCCTCATCGCGAAGGGCTATGCCTATGTCGCCAGCGACGGTGACGTGCTCTATGCGGTCGCAAAATTTGACGGCTACGGACAACTGTCGGGTAAGCGGCTCGCGGATCTGCGGGCAGGTGCACGCGTGGAGATCAACGAAGCCAAGCGTGATCCGTTGGATTTCGTGCTCTGGAAAAGGGCCAAGCCTGGTGAGCCGGCGTGGCCGTCTCCATGGGGCGATGGCCGTCCGGGCTGGCACATCGAGTGTTCGGCGATGTCGGTGGCGCTCTTAGGCGACCATTTCGACATCCATGGTGGCGGTATGGATCTTAAGTTTCCGCACCACGAGAATGAAATTGCGCAGACCTGCGCGGCCTGTGGTTCAAGATTCGTGAATACGTGGATGCACAACGGTTTCGTGAACGTGAATGCGGAGAAGATGTCGAAGTCACTCGGCAACTTCTTCACCGTACGTGAAGTATTGAAAACATTGCGCCCGGAAGTGATGCGCATGTTCGTGCTCGGTAGCCACTACCGGGGCCCGATCAATTACTCGGATGAAAACCTCCGTCAGGCCGATGGTGCGCTCGAGCGGATCTATACCGCCCTTCGGGAAGTACCGCCCCTTGCCGGTGCCATGTCCGCGGCCACGGCACGGTTTGCCGAGGCGATGAACGACGACTTCAATACACCGGAGGCATTGGCGGTCCTTCTGGCACTGGCGCGTGATTTGAACGTGGCAAAAGCGGCGGGGAATGCGACGAGCGCAGCGGCGCTCGCAGGAGAGCTGATTGCTCTGGGGCAAGTGCTCGGCATTCTCAACGTCGATGCCGATGTTTGGTTGAAGGCGCGTCCCGGGCAGTCGATGGACGCCCCAGCGGCGGATCCGGCAGCCGCCGAAATCGATGCCTTGGTGGCTGCTCGCAAGGCTGCGCGTCAGGCCAAGAATTTCGCTGAGTCCGATCGTATTCGAGATGAATTACTCGAGCGCAATGTCGTCTTGGAGGACGGGCCCAAGGGCACGACCTGGCGTTATCGCTGAGGGTGGGGCGCGTCACGCCACGGCGTAGATGCGCCTCGTCGAGGCTTAGCTCGCCGGTGGCGTCGGCACCGATTCGGATGTCTCGCTAGGCGATCGGTCGGCGCGCAGACCTTCGAGGTGTTCTGCGATCGCCGTGATTTCCTCGCGAACCTTCTCGAGATCATCGGCATTCGCGGCGACTTCGATGCGAACCAATTCCTTGTCGCCCTTCAGGTAGGTCATGACCCACGCCTTGCGTTTCGCAAACAGGCCCTTCGCCGGTGCATCGATGATGTCCCAGCGACGTCCTTCGATGCCATCCAGATCGAAGGTCTCGGTCCGTGACTGCGTGCGTTCGTTGCCATCCACTTGGCTGCCGCGCTCGCGCTGAATCCACGTATTGAAACTGGCCGCGTTATCGCGGCGCCAGCTCTTGATCCACACGTGCAGATGACGCTTGGGATCCTCTGCCTCAAAGCGCTCCCCATAGAAACGATTGCGATCGCTGATCGGCAGTTCTCGAAAGCCCGGCGGCAATCCAATTTTTAGCGATGACGTGAAGTCGCTTGCTGGCGTCAATAGTACGTGCGCCAGAATGGCCTTGTCCTTATTGCGGCACATGGCCGATGTGCCATTCAGCGAGATGATTTCCATGACGTCGCCATTTTGGCTGCGTGATTTTGCGCCCACCGCCACATCGGCGGTCACGCAGACTTCATCCTGCGTCGGCTTTTGGCCTGGGATCACGTAGAACTGCGGGATATAGACCATGTGGCCGCCGGCGGATGCCGTGGCGGCACACAGCATCAGACCGACCGCAGCGAGCCGATGCGCGAGACGCGCCGGGTTCATCGGACGGCGCGTCCCTGCCGGAGCAGTGCGCTCTCGAGGGTATTGCGCATCAGCGTGGCGATGGTCATCGGCCCAACGCCGCCAGGAACCGGGGTGATCGCAGAGGCGCGCGCGGCGGCCCCAGCGAATTCGACGTCACCCACAATTTTGCCAGATGGCAGCCGATTGATCCCGACGTCGATCACGACGGCGCCTTCACGCACCCACTCACCGGGGATCATTTCCGGCTTGCCCGTGCCAACCACCAAAATCTCAGCACGGCCGACTTCTGCCTTCAGATCGCGCGTCTTGGAGTGGCAGACCGTGATCGTGGCGCCCGCCATGAGAAGTTCCAGTGCCATGGGTCGACCGACGATGTTGGATTGACCCACGACGACGGCGTCCTTGCCGGCCACACTGATGCCCGCCTTCTGCAGCATGATCATCACGCCATAGGGTGTGCAGGGCCGCAGCAGTGGCTGGCGCGTGGCTAGACGGCCAACGTTATACGGATGAAATCCGTCGACATCCTTGGAGGGGTCGATACGCTCGATCACCTTGTTCGGATCGATGTGCTTGGGTTGCGGCGACTGGACGAGGATGCCGTCGATGAGGGGGTCGGCATTCAGCTGATCAATGAGCGCCAAGAGATCGGCTTCCGAGGTCGACGCGGGAAGGTCATGGGAGACCGAGTAGACGCCCGTCTCTTCGCAGCCTAAGCGCTTGTTCTTCACATAAATGTGGGAGGCCGGATCATCACCGACGATCACGACCGCCAGACCGGGACGCCGGCCGCCGGAGGCCACCAACGCCTCGACATCGGCGCGCACCTCGGTCTTGAGTTGCTTGGAGATGGCCTTACCGTCAATCAGCTTCGCGGTCATGAAACATTCCTCAGAATTCGAATGAATGGTCTTACGCCATTCTCGCATGCCAGGACCGCAGGTGACTATCGGCCGGCGTGCCGTCGAACGGAATCCGAGGAATGTCGCGGTAAACGCTACCGGTGGCGAATCGCCTGTGTGGTGCTGCCGATATCGGCGCGTCGCGCAATGGGCCGCTTGGCGGTTCGCATGAGCTGCGCCACCCGGGCTTGCAGATCGTTGCGGTCGGTCTGGAAGAGATCCTTGGCGAGTGTTCCCACGACCCGCGCCGCGGACGGGGCCGACAGATGCCGCTCGATCAATCCAAGGAGTCGACCGCTTGCAATGAGGACAAGCCCAGACCCCGGCGATGCCGTGCCGAGGGCGCCGACACGCCGCGCGATGCGTCGTCCGAAACGGTCTAATTCGAGTTCACGGGCAGAATGACGGGTACCCAACGAGACGCCGCGCCCTAACGCACTGTTGACCATGCGGCCCGGGCGCGATGACACGAGGGCCTGCTCGTGACTACGGGCGGCGGGACTGGCGAGCGTTTCGATGAGCACCAAGGAATCGGGCGACGGGCCGGATTGGTAAATGCGGGCGTTTGATGCTTCTGCAACAACGACATGAAGAGCGTACATGGCGGAAATCCTCTTCCTGATGTGACGACACAATCGATCACTGAACTTGACCTGCGCTGGAACAAGCTCGTTTTTTCTATCCACTGACCACTCGATTCGGTTGATCAGGCGGCAGCGGTAGATTAGGCGACAACAACTTTTTTTCATTGCCAGTGTCGCGAAACTGCGAGGGCGTGAGGCCCACACTCTGGCGGAATACACGGGTGAAATACGACGGGTCGGTAAATCCGACCAGCGTTGCCACATCGGACACGGTGAGTCCCGGTACCAGCAGGAGTTCGCAGGCGCGCTCAATTCGACATTTGAGCTTATAGCGTGCAAACGTTTCACCGAATTCGGCGCGGAATCGTCGTGAAAAATGACTCGCCGAGTAATGGCACTGGTTCGCACATTCCTCTTGGGCGAGATCTTGCTCAGGGTGACTTTCAAATTGCTGACGAACGGCGTGCAACTGTCGCAGGCGTGCATCGTGGCTGCGGGGCAGGATCGCAATTTTTCCGGTGATGGGTGTCACAGCCGCCAGTTGCGATGGCGGTGCGCTGCGCTCCTCGCGCTGGCGCAAGACGAATTCGCAGATGTGATCGATGTGACGTTCACTCACCGGTGAGCAGAGGAGGTCGTGAACGCCAGTCCGCAAGGCCCAGAGAGCCAAGTCTGTTGAGGGCCTCCGCGTGATCAGGATTATAGGGATTTCCGGATAACGCCGCCGTAAAGCCGTGATGAGGGTCAATTCACCCAGCAGCACGTATTCGAAAGCGCAACAGATCAGCTGCGGCGCATTGGGGCCTTCGAACATCGGAGTCTGCACCTCTGCCGGTTCGCAGACGGTCAAGTTCCCTTTGGTCGCAAACAGGAGACGTGTTGGGCACTCGAAGTCTGATGGCTTCGACGAAATCCACAGTATCTGTCCGATGCGTTCCATGGCGCCTTCCTTGTTGTTCTCATTCCCTTGCGTGGCACTGTGCGCCAGTACCGACAAAACTGTGAACCTGATTTCCGAAACCGTATATGTAGAACCCGCGTAAATCACGAATACACGGTTTCATTTTTATCGTTGATTCTGTTTAAGAGAAAAAAGTCCTAATTTTCAGCACGAACCTCCTAACGGCGCTCGGTGAATCCGCCCTACTGTTTTATCGCGGCGAGTGGAAAGCCGCGAAGAACTGGAAATCCAGTTGATGGCCTTCGAAACAGGAGTAGGGAAAATGAACAGCATCAATCTGCGATTAAAAGCGCTGTGCCGCGATGAACGCGGCTTGACCACCGTGATCAACTCGATCACAGCGGCCTTGAAGTAACCGACTAAGGTTCCCGTGCGCATGGAGGCGAACGGGACTTTGGAGTGGCGACCAGGGATGGTCGCCCAACTTCAACCGCCTTGGGGGGGAATGGACATGCACGGGTCGGTTTCACAGCTCGAGTTCTATTTGCTCGCCGCTTTCTCAATCGCGGCAGCCGTTCTCGACGTCGCGTTACGGCGGATTCCCAATGGTCATGTGATGTTGGGCGCGATGGGCGCGCTAGGGGCGTCCTTTGCCGAACGAGGCTTGCCGGGCCTGCTGACAGCCCTGTCCGGTGCGATCGTCGGTGGTGCGCTGCTGCTACCCGGATACTGGGCCTGTGGTGTGGCCGGCGGCGATGTAAAAACCATGGCGGTGGTCGGCGCTTTTGCAGGCCCCACGCTGGCCTTCTCTGCCGTCTTGATGACCGTCATCGCCGGTGGATTTATCGCGATCGTTTGGTTGGTGGCGGGACGTGCGCAACGCACTGCACCCGGGTCGACATCCCACAGCGCTCAAGATTCCCCAAGCCCCCACACACCACTGGCGGCGTCTTCCTACACGGAAATTCCGTACGGACCGGCAATTGCGATCGGCTCGCTACTGGCGTGCTATCGGGAGTCGCTGTCATGAGGGCGCTGTTCATCTGGACGATGCTCGGGCACGGACCCATCGAGTCCTTGCAACCAGCCTCCGCCGTGCCCAATGGGCGCATTAGCAACATTAACGTGTTGCAAGGCATGAGCCGGGAGGTCGTCGAGGTCTCCAGTTCCGCGGCCTGCGAGGGCGCTTTGATTCGCTTCTTACAGCCGCATGCCGTCGATATGTTTCGGTTGTTACACATCGGCGAAGCCGCGAACGGCGATTCGCCCGTCGGATCCGCTGGGCCCACGCAAGTGATCTTGGACGTCAGCCTGCTCGGCGTGTCGCGTTGTGTGGACATGACGTGCGCCGAGGTGGATCGGCCTTGCCGGCGATTGTCGCAGCTCACGGACTCTTCGCTCACGTGCCTCGTGTGCCCACGCGGACCCGACTGTGAGGCACGGCGTGACGATATTTTCAGTGATCTTGAACCCTTCAATCGTGTTCGAGATCTCGGCAGCCAGGCGCCGATGTTGATCCACCGCTTGTTGGGTCTGAGTTGGGAGGCGCTGCCGAAAGGTGGGTCGTATGGCACGTGCGCAGGCAACGCGTGTGCAGCCGGGCGACGGCGTTCCGACGCGAAGGAATGGATGCCCGACCTTTATCTAGGGATACGAACGTGAGCAAATATCGAACGTGGTCGATGGGCACGTTATCCGTCTTGGTAGCTATCGCCGCAGTCTGGATGGCGCGCAGCTACCTGAACAACAGCCTGTCTAGAGCGCGCAGCGGAGGCGTAGGCATCGAAAGCGTCATCGTCGCGCGCGTCGATATTCCATTCGCGACGCGCATCGGGTCGGAACACATCCGACGCTTGTCGTTGCCGACCGACGCCACCGCCGTGCCGCATTTTTCGAAGGAAGAGGACGTACTCGGTCTCATTACCTCACAGCGCCTCTACGCAAGAGAAATCCTCGCGCGGCCGCGCTTTGTGGATCGCAAGAGCGGCAGCATCCTGGCCGCCCTGGTGCCGGCGGCCATCAAGATCATCGGGGTCTTTGTGGCCTTGTCGCACTAAGACGTTCCACAGACGTTATCGCAGGAGGCGATGATGGAGAACGCTGTTTCGATACGTTCCAGTCGACTCTTGGCGGACACCTTGCGAGATCGTCTCGCGGCGGCCGACATCCGAGTAAATGGCGATCGTCCGTGGGACCTTCAGGTTCATCGCGAACGAGTCTATGCGCGGGCATTGCTCGGCGGCTCGTTGGGCGTTGGGGAAAGTTACATGGACGGTGACTGGGATTGCGCTCAACTGGACGAATTGCTGTTCCGTGCGATGCGCGCCCGCGTTGACGCACGACTATCGACGGTTCCAGAACGCTGGTTGGGGCTCAAGTCCTGGCTCATGAACCGCCAGGCCGTCCGTCGTGCCTTTCGGGTAGGCGAGGTGCACTACGATGTGGGTGACGATGTATATCGCGCGATGCTCGACCCGCGCATGGTCTATACCTGTGGCTATTGGGCGGAAGCCGACACACTTGCGGCCGCGCAGGAGGCGAAACTCGATCTCGTGGCGCGCAAATTGCGCTTGCAGTCGGGTATGCGAGTTCTGGACGTGGGCTGTGGTTGGGGCGGGGCGGGCGCTTACCTTTCGAACCGATACGGCGTGCACGTACTGGGGGTCACGGTGTCGAGAAATCAGGCCTTGGTCTGCCAGACGCACTCACTGAATGCCAATTTCGAAGTGCGCCTGCAGGATTACCGGGGACTCACAGGTCGGTTCGATCGTATCTATTCCTTAGGGATGTTCGAGCACGTGGGTAGGCGCAACTATGCTCAGTATTTCGATGTGATTCGGCACCTGTTGTTGCCGGATGGCCTGTTCTTAATGCACACCATCGGGCATCGGACGCCACGGCCGGGCAACGATCCGTGGATCGAGAAATATATCTTTCCCAATTCCTACATTCCTGCCCAAAGCGAAGTGGCTAAGGCGCTGGAGCCGCGTTTCGTCGTCGAAGACTGGCATGACTTCGGCCCCGACTACGATCGCACGCTGATGGCGTGGTGGGCGAACTTTGAGCGGGCGTGGCCGTCTCTGGTGGGGCGCTATGGCGAACGTTTTGGGCGCATGTGGCGCTACTGGCTCGCCGTATCGGCGGCCTCGTTCCGTTCACGGGACCTGCACCTCTGGCAAGTGCTGCTGTCACCAAACGGGGTAGTGGGCGGCTTAGCCGAGCAACGTTGAGCGCTCAGCGTGGGTGACTTAGGAAGGTTTCCTGACCGCCGCCAGGCGCAGGCTGTTTGTTGCGACAGCCGCTTGGTTGGCCATGGTAGCGGCACGAGCCGCCGCGCGGCTGGCTCGCATCGTGGCTTTCGAGGCTTCCGCTGAGGCCTGTAACGCAGTGTCTTCTGCCTGAATGGCCGCCGCCTCCGCGGCGGCGGCTGCGGCGGCAGAGGCCGCTGCCGCTGCTTCTGATGCCGCAATGGCGCTTAAGCCCGCCGACTCGGCGGCCGCAATCGAGGCGGCGACCAACGGAGCATCGGCCGCTGCAATTGCAGCATCCATCGCGTTCTGGCAGGCATCAGCCGATTTTTCCGCCGACACGGCGGCTCGGGTGGCCGCTTCAAGCGTTGATGAGGTGAGGCGCTTGAGTACACTGAGCGTCTCACTGTAGCGCTGGTTAATGAGCAGATACCCGCTCTTCAAATCGTCTATCCGCTCCTCCATCGACTGGAGTTTCTCGTAGATCCGTCGTTCGCTTTCCGATTCCACTGACATCACCCTATTTCAACGGCAACATCGTGCGCGGTTCGCCTGAGTCTACTCCTCATCACTGCGGGCCATGCGCCCAATGTGGCGCGAGTGACCGCAGTGGCTTTCGGTAAACCGATGCATCGATTGTCGACCGTCCTGTCGTCAGGGCTGCCTTCGGGTGTGCGGAATTGCACATCGGGTTTGACGGGGAGGGGCGTCGACCGTAAGATTGCGTGTCCCGTGTTCCGGGTCGTCGGGGCATAGCGCAGTCTGGTAGCGCATCTGGTTTGGGACCAGAGGGTCGGGGGTTCAAATCCCTCTGCCCCGACCAACGATCACGGGTAGTACCGGGGTCCGGTTAGTCGGTAGAGTCGGGAGCGCGAGCGCCCGTAGCTCAGCCGGATAGAGCACCGGCCTTCTAAGCCGGTGGTCGCAGGTTCGAATCCTGCCGGGCGCGCCATTCGACCTTCGGGCGGATGGCGGTGGTAAGAGTTGATGTTTTGTGGTGGACGTAGCTCAGCTGGTAGAGCCCCGGATTGTGATTCCGGCCGTCGTGGGTTCGAGCCCCATCGTCCACCCCACTTTATCGACGCCAGGGGAAGTTTTATCGGCTCTGGCGCTTGCGTCTCAGACCGATAGAATGAATAATGCGCGCCCTGCTGGATGGACCGGCAGGTACCGCAGTCAAGAAGACGGGCCGTTAGCTCAGCTGGTAGAGCAGTTGACTCTTAATCAATTGGTCGTAGGTTCGATCCCTACACGGCCCACCAATTCTCGTTAAGCCATTCAGCAAATTGCCTTATTGCGGGTGCGGGCGTCGTCGCGCGATCTAGGGCAGTGGCCGCCGACATCCATTGCCGAACATCCGCTTGATGGCAGATCGTGACGGGGAATCGATTCCTTTATTTATTACCGGCTTGGCTGCCGTCGCTAATGCATTGATGTAAATTGATTTTTGGCCGCCAATGACCGATGCCGTCATCACAACCCCGCCATTCCGGCGGCACCCTACCTCAATCGAAATTGGTCGGTCTAATTTCGCCATTGGCAAGTCGTACGCACTGCAATGAAATTCCAAGCTCCTGCTCATATCGACGGATGAGGCGCGCCTCAGTGTCAGTGACGATGGATACCGCTGTGCCTTTCGCGCCAGCCCGACCAGTGCGGCCGACCCGGTGCAGGTAGGCTTTGCTCATCGTCGGGACGTCAAGATTAAACACGTGCGTGACGCCGGGCAGATTCAGTCCGCGCGCGGCGAGGTCCGACGAGATCATGACGCGGATTGAGCCGTTACGAATCCCATCCATCGCCCGCTTTCGATCCATTTTTGAAAGTTCTGAATTCAAGTCCGCTGCGGCAAGCTTGTGATGACTTAATTTAGATGCAACCTGCTCGGCCATGTCGTTTCGATGGACGAAAACAATCGATCGCGGGACGTCGAAGGCATGAAGCAATTTTCGCAAAATCTCCGGCTTATCTCGGGCTTCGCAGACGAGAAAGAGGTGCGTGATGTTTTGGTTGATCGCTGCAACGCCCGCGCGAACCAACTCGGTGCTAGGCGCGAGCGTTTCCAACACTTGGCTCGTCTGTGGCTCTATCGTTGCCGAAGCAAAGATGAGTTGCCGGCCTGGCGGCGCTGCACCGAAGATCTTTTGAACCCAATGCAGGCATTCATCGCTCAGCAGTCGATCGGCTTCATCGAGGACGACCGCCCGTAAATGAGCAATCTTCAGCTTGCCGCGTTCGATAAGTTCGACGAGGCGGCCAGGAGTGCCAACGACCACGTGTGGCTTAGACTTGAGCTTATCGATCTGTCGATCCGTTGCCGTGCCACCGATCAGCAATACGGAACGTATGGGACACGCTACGTTTAAAGCCAGTTCACAAGCTTGGCGATGAATCTGGAGCGCTAATTCATGTGTTGGTGCAACGATGACCACCTGAGTCTCCGCCCGCGATGGGTCAATTCTCATAAACAGCGGCAGCAGGTAGGCGAGTGTCTTGCCGGTCCCGGTCTCGGCCTGTAAGTAAAGATTTTGTCCGGCGGCCAGCGCCGGTACGGCGGCGATCTGGATGGGGGTCGGTTCCTGTATATCTTGCCTCGCTAGAGCGGCGATCAGCGCAGGTGAAACGGATAATTCGGAAAAGGTCATGGCGGGGAACTCATTTCGGTCGACGCCGCTAAGGTGGCCGGATTCGGCGACTGGAGGCGGGATCCTCATGCTACCAGTTACGCCGAATGCGCCGACGCGGGCTTGCAGTTCAACGGATCGCCCAGCGGCAGTTATTCCGCCCGTCCATTGGAGCGGTTGCGAGGAGTCGGCAGTGCCCTCGTTCAGCATATAAGGTGCCGTCATCGCCCGGATTAGGCTCCCCCAGCGACGAGTCGACTAAATCAGCTCCGACCATCGGTCGCGCGTGAGTGCCGAGATCTAGCGCTCACTGGGTTAATCGCAACACGGCGTCCGCAATCAGATTGAAACAGGTACTGAGCTGGGTGGAGTCTGCGGCGTAACAGTACATGCCTTTGGGCTGAGTGCCATTGTAGGTATCGGAAGCGCTTGAGTTTGCGAAACGATTCAAAATATTTGCGCCATATTCTGACGCGCCGTAACCGCAGTAGGTCAGCTCGTTAGCGGTTAAGGCGGCACCTAAGCCGACCGTCATGACGATCACGCCCTCGGACCGTGCGATATTCGCCACATTCTCGGCCATATTTCTCGCCGCCTTATTGACGTTACATTGGGTGTTCGTCACGGGACTGCCACTCAGTGTGCGAAGGCCGTTATAGCTGGCGAGGGGGATTCCACCGATCCCCAGCGTCGGAAGTGTCGCAATGTCTGAATAGGTGCCGGTTTGGGTATTGACCGCGGTGTTTGAGTAAAGACGTGTCGCCCGCGCGGTCGCAGGGCCCCCGGTCTCCGAATAAAGATCACCCGTCACCGTGGCGTTACTGGGCACCCGGACGAAGGCCGCTGAAACATCGTTTGGGGCGCCGTCGCTGAAAAATGCGATCACCCTAAGACTCGACCTCAAGTTCACGGGAATGGCGTCCAGTTCACCGAGCGCACCCCGCAGCCCTTCGGCCTGTGCGGTACTGCCGGCAGCTTGTACCGCGTTAATGGCTGCGGTGACGTTCGCCAAATTGAAGCCGCGTGACACCGTTTTATCGATTGGTACGCTCACCACGGCGCCCGAGGCAAAGGTCAATACACCCACCCGGTCACCGCCAACCCCTGCTGCAAAACGTTGAACAAAGTTATTAATTGCAGCTGCTTTGAGGTTCGGTAGGGTGCTGGCGGGAGTCGCTAAAGAGCCAGAGCTATCGAGGACCAACATGACATCAATATCGCGGCGCACCGACGTTGCGCTAGCCGTGACCAAGGTAGGTCCCGCGACGCCCAGAGCGCCCAATAACGTAATCGGCACCGTGGCGCTACCGGTGGCGACGACGGTCCAGTAACCGCTGGCATCGTGAACCGCGGTCAACGAGACTGGTCCGAGCGTCGAGCCCATATAGCCGACCGGATAGTTCGCGTTGTAATAGCGGGTCCCAGCGGTGATCGCTGCCGACGATCGATCAGCGTCAGAGGCACCGGTGGCCAACGCCCGACCAGCGGCTAGGGAGGCCGCATCTAAGGCGTGCGATAGCTTGGCCCGAACTCCATAGGCACGACCCGTATCAATCGCGAGCCCAACGATCCCGATCAGCACGATCAACATCAGTAGAAACATGATGGCGACCGCGCCCCGACTATAAAAACGCATGAGGTGCATGACGGGACTCCCTCTATAGGAGGCTGATGGAATACAGGGGGATCACGGCGCTCGAAATATATAAGGCGAGCGGCGTGTAATTGAACGAAGCCTCGGCGACATGGACGATTTCGCCCGGAGAGAGGGTCATCGGCAGCGCAACGGAGACGGAATTACCCGGCACGACGCAACCAGTGCCTGACCAGGCCGGACATACGTAGACTCGACTAGCCTGAGACGGATCGCCTCCAGCCATCCGGTTTTGCGAAACCACGATCCCACGTCCATCGGAACGTCCGATCAGCACCGTGATGTAAATCATCCCCTGGGTGGTGATTTTGAGAGGCGATGCGGTTGAGCTCGTCGCGCTGATGATGAAATCCGGGAGTGCGGGTGTGCGCGCGGCAAGGTTCGCCGATTCGCCGCTGATGCCGGTCAGAATATTGGCGAACTGTATTGCCCGTCCGTAGTCAACGACACCGAATATAAGCAGCAACAATATTGGCAAGACGAGTGCGAATTCGATCAGGGTGTTTCCCCGACAGTGGCTTGGCCGAGAGACCGACAATGGGGATCTGATTTTCATCACTCATTCCGAATCGTCGTGCTGACGCTGAAGCTGTAGATGCCATTCGGAAAGAACGCGGCGATAAATCCGGTCATCAAGGTGGACGAGCAGTTGACGGTCAGCACAATGATGTCGGCTGAAACACCAGAAGATTTCGGCGGCAATGCGGTCACACCGCCATTGGCATTGACCACGGAGATAGACACTGTCGGGGATAAGGTGGTCCAAAGGCCCATGGACTGATCCTGGATTCGCGCGATTGCCGTGCTGTAGTCGCCATGGACGGCCGCGACGCGTGCGCCCTCACGAACCGCATGCTGCATGGTCAGATTGATATAGAGCAAATAACTGAAATCAAAAACCGCTGCGATCAGGGCGAAAAACATGGCGCTAATCAACGCGAATTCGACCAGTGCGACCCCACGAACATTTGACTTCAAGATGATGCGATTGGCGTTCATCACTGGCCCGATGTGAGGGTGGGCATCAGAGAGTGGTAGATGTTCAACATGGCCGGCCCCATCAGGACCAACAACATCGCCGGGAAGACGCAAAACATTAGTGGGAACAGAAGCTTCGTGGCGACTTTCGCCGCCTCTTCCTCTGCATTTTGGGCGCGCTTGGAGCGAAGTACTTCCGCATAGACCGTGAGTGATTCAGAGACGCTGGTGCCAAAACGCTCCGACTGAATCAGCATGGCGACCAGAAGGCCGATGTCATGGGTGCCCGTGCGTAACGCAAGGTTGCGCAGAGCACGTTCTCGAGTGCTGCCGGCACGCATCTCTAGAGTCACGAGATGCAACTCTTCCGCGAGCGGTGGGCTTTTCTCGAAGGACTCTGTCGATACTTTGTCGATTGCGGAATCGAGCGATAAACCAGCCTCCACGCACACGGTAATCAAATCCAGCGCGTCTGGGAAATGCGCCACCAAGGTTTTTTGGCGAGCTTCAATCAGTCGATTGAGCACAAAATTAGGGAGGAAATACCCCAATCCCGCGCTCATGACAACGATGGAGTAGAGGACTGGACGCTCAATATGGTGCCCGATCATTGCGATGGAGGTCAGTGAAATGAGCGGAAGGAGGAACGTGATAGCCGTTTTTGACGCAAAAAATATGACCGGCGCGCGTTCACTCCGTAGCCCTGCATTCATAAAACGGACACGCTCCGGCAAGTCCTGCCACGTGCCCGAGGGTACGGAGAGTTGGGTCAGTAATCCCGCCAGATGCGCGAGCCGTGTTTTCCAGGCGATCAGTGACCGGTTCGACGTATCAATGGCTTGGTCGTTGAAGATTTCCGCTAATCGGGCGCGAGTGTCGCCACCATGCCGGAACCGACGAATCAGATAGAGCGCAGCGAGTGCCGCCGCGAAGACTGTGACAAAGATCAGTATTTCAGTGTCATACATAAATTTTCTTCTGAGTTGGCCGATGCTCAACTTTGGATCTTGATCGCACGGGACATCCAAAAAATCCCAACACACATCATCAGTAGAGCAGTGCCGACTAAGCGCTGGCCGAGCGGATCCTTGAAGAGAATGTCGAAAAATCCCGGATTGAGGACGTGTAAAACGAATCCCAAGGCAAACGGGAGAAGGATGAGTATCCAGGCCGAGAGGCGGCCCTCGGCCGTGAGAATGCGGACTGAACGACGGAATTTGGCGCGAGACCGCATCAACGTGGCGATCTTGGTCAGCAGCGCCGAGAGATTTCCTCCGGTATCCTTTTGAATCATCACTGCCAACACAAAGTGGCGAACGTCCTCGATCGGTAACCGTTTCGCGAAATTTCCGAGTGCAAGCGTGTGATCCAAACCAAAATTAATCTCATCAAATGCGGTTTGAAATTCCGCGCAGATAGGATCGGGTAACTCTTCTCCCGCCATTTTGAGCGCGCTTGGGAATGCATGGCCGGCTTGCATGGCCGCAGCCAGCATGTCGAGCGCGGCAGGCAGTTGTTCCTCAATCACGGCGAGGCGATTGGATTTGCGCTGAATCAGCCAAAGGGTGGGGGCCAATAGGGCAGCGATCGGCCCGAGTATTGTGAATAAGCTTGCCGCATTCATGGCCAGCGTACCGATCATCGCGATGAACGACGCGAATACCGAGACGCCCAAAAGCCGTGCCACATTGAATTCGTAGCCCGCCTGGAGAATCAATTGGTCAAGGTGAGCAATCCAGGGAAGGTGACGTAATGTCGCGTCAAGCGTTGCTGATCCCGAAAGATTTCGGAGCTTCAGCAATCCGGGCCCACTGGAGGGAGCCGTCATGCCTCGAATTGCCCGGAATCGTGGCTTCAACCGGCGGTGCTCATTGGCAAACCAGCTCCTCCATCCGGCCCTTAATCCGTCGAGCAGCAGAAGCACAGAGAAGAAGAGAAAGACAAGCCAAAGGTAGGAGATATTGTCCATGGGAGTCACCCTCGGTGGATGGACCGGTCAAACATGTCGGCCGATACCGCGATCCCCCGGATGCGGAGTCGTTCTGCAAACTGGGGGCGGATTCCGGTGGCGCGAAAATTCCCGAGCACTTTCCCATCGGGTGACAACCCAGTTTGCTCAAAAGTGAAAATCTCTTGCATGGAGATCACCTCAACCTCCATGCCAGTCAGTTCCTGAATGCTCACGATCTTGCGTTTGCCATCACTGAGCCGGGAGATTTGAACGATGACCGTGAGCGCGGAGGCAATTTGCTGGCGGATTGCTCGCGGCGACATTGCGTAGCCGGCCATGCCGACCATGTTTTCGAGACGGGTCAGGGCGTCGCGAGGGCTATTCGCATGGACCGTCGCCATGGAACCGTCGTGACCGGTGTTCATGGCTTGCAACATGTCGAGCACTTCGGCGCCACGCACCTCACCGACGATAATCCGGTTCGGTCGCATTCGCAGACTGTTGCGGACCAGGGCGCGCTGGTTGATCTCGCCCTTTCCCTCGACGTTCGGGGGTCGGGTTTCGAGCCGAACTACGTGGGGCTGCTGCAAGCGAAGTTCGGCCGCGTCCTCGATGGTGATGATGCGCTCGTCCGCTGAGATGGCACTGGACAACACATTCAGTAGCGTTGTTTTGCCGGTGCCTGTGCCACCGGAGAGAAGCAAATTAATGCGAGCGCGGACCAAACCCTCTAGGATGAAGGCCATAGGCGCTGTTAAGGTCTGATTGGCGATCAGATCGGTCATTTTGAGCGGAATTTTCGAGAATCGACGAATCGATAAAATGGGTCCATCAATCGCGAGCGGCGGAATGATGGCATTGACGCGCGAGCCGTCTTTGAGGCGTGCGTCGACCATGGGGCTCGACTCGTCGACGCGACGCCCAATCGCGGAGACGATTTTGTCGATAATTTTCATCAAATGAGTGTCGTTTTCGAAGCAGACGCTTGTCTTTTCAAGAAGCCCGTGCCGTTCGACATAGACCGAGTTCGCGGTATTGACCAGGATGTCCGAAATACTCTCATCGGCAAGCAAGGGTTCCAGCGGTCCTAATCCTAGGACCTCGTCTTGAATCGCTTGGATGACTGTTGTTCGCTCTTGCGCATTTAGCGGGGTGGGATCTAACGCGAGCAGCCGTTCGACAATTCGGCGCAGTTCAGAGACCACTTTTTGCGGCGCCATCCGTTCTAATTCAGCTAAATTGACCTTATCAAGGAGTTGATGGTGGATTCGCGAACGAACTTCTTGATGGACTTGGCTGTTATTCGGAGGATTTAGCATTTTTGTATCCGCAGCGCCGGTTTGGAATTTCTTGAACTAAATAAAAATCTTGGGCAGTCGTCTTACTGCGGCTGTTTTTATTTCGCAAATTGCTTAAACCAACCTCGCTTTTCGGTGGGCTCCATTCCGAAATGGGTTTCGCAAACCACTCTGAGCTTTTGCGAAATCGGATGACGAGGGTGGCTTGAAATTAAGGGAACCCCTCGATTGATCGTGCCTGATACGGTTGCGTAGTCGCTGGGTATGAGGCAGGAGACCTTTCTGGACAGTGCTTGCTCGACATCCTCAACGTGTATATCGTCATTTGCCTTAAATCGATTCACGATCAGGTGCGTGTTTTTCTCATCGACGCCGAGGGCTGTGGTTGTCGCCAATACCCTTTTGGCGGCACGTAAATACGGGATGCCCATTTGCATCGTGGCAACGATCGCATGTGAGCGGTCTAGCACGCGGACGGTGACCGGATCGAAGGTTCGTCCTAGGTTGAATACGACGCAGTCGTAGGTTGAGCCGGCCAGGTTGAGCAACATGTCCAAATGTTCCGGGCGGACACCAAGCCCCAATTCGAGACTCTCGGGTGCTTCGAGGGCGTCAAGGTTCGGCAGGATATGGACGGCGCTCGCTTTGAGGAGCTCCGTGTCCAGCCGCGACATGTTTTTCGCGAGGTCTGAGATCGTCGAGGTGCCCGGTGCCTTGGCGATGAATAACGATGCATCCCCCGATGACCAATCTAGATCCACCAACAACGTCCGCTTGTTGTATTCCGCCGCCATCGCATAGGCGATGTTGGTCGCAATAAAGGTAGAACCGCTGCCGCCCTTGCAGGGGATGAACGCCGACACATGTGCTCTTGCGGCGATGTTCGTACCGATGGAGCGAGTCTGCTCGATGCGTTTTACCGCCGCGACGAGTCTATCGTCGGGATAGGGCATCGGTAAGACGTCCTTAACGCCGACATGCATGGCGTGCATGAGGGTCTCGGCAATCATGCCATCGCCGAGCAGAATGTAAGAAATTCCCGGGTATTGAGCGGCAATGGGTGCGAGCTGCATCACCTGCTCGGTGTTGCTGCAGAGCTGATCTACGATCACCAGGTCGGGCAATTCTTGCGCCACCACAGCGGCTAGACCGAGGAGGCCAGTTTCGCGGCTTTTGATGAGGCGTTCCGGTTGTAGCGCGTCGGTCAGCAATTGGGAGAGTGTGGCGAGACGGTTTGGGTCGATGCCCACGATCACGATTTTCATTGGACACTCCGATTCATTGATTGGCTGGGACAGCCGGCGCTTGCGTTAAGGCTGCGCCGCTGCCGACGCCGACGGCGAACACGTTGGCCGGGGCCGGTGGTGCTGCGAATGAGGACTCGTAGCGTCGTGCAGCGTTCACGGCGGCCACGCCATCGAGACCGTTGACCGGGTTCAGGTCGTACAGCGCGCAGGGGTTGATCAGTTGTACGTCGACGGATTGGCGAATGCTGATGCCAAACTCCGCATCGAGTCGCGGAGTTGGGGACGTGCAGCCGCTAATCGCCAGAATGATGGCGGCCGTGCCTATTGGTCTAATGAGGGCGTGCATGACGGTTCCATCCTTGGGAAGTTTGGGCGTGGATGCCCTACTGGGGCGTATACGCTAAGGGTTGAGCGGCTGGTGGCGGCGTTAGTTGAGGGCGCCCCTCAAGATTGCCTTTCAAGAGAAAGTCAGCGCGTTCCGGTGGGACGAACCCATCCGTCGGCATTCGGTAGTCATTGCCGATCGGCTTGACGAGATGCGCGGTAATGACAAAGAGCAACTCAGTTTTGTCATTCTGGAAGGCGCTGCTGCGGAACAGTGCCCCGAGGATGGGTAACTCTCCTAGGCCTGGAAACCGCTTAACCGTTTCCGTGACGTTGTTTTTAATCAGTCCGCCAATCGCGAAGGTTTGTCCGTCACGCAGTTGCACGGTGGTGGAGGCGCGGCGGGTCGTGATCGATGGCAGCACGGACTGGCCGGCGCCGAGCGCGCTGATGATGATGCCTTGCTGGTTGATGTCCGAGACCTCGGGGCTCACCCGCAAGTTGATACGGCCGTCTTCCAGAACGGTTGGCGTGAACCGAATCCCGATGCCATATTCTTTCTCCTCGAGCGTGATCGACATGGCTCCGGCGATACCCTGAGGGATCGGAAAGTAGATTTTTCCGCCGGCAAGGAATGATCCCTCCTGACCGCTGATCGCCATGATGTTTGGCTCGGCCAGCACCTTCACGATCTCGTGCTTGTTGTTGGCATCCACTTGGATTTGGGTGCTCGTCATGCCGGGCTTGAAGATCTGACCGATCCCGGCCGCACCGGACAGATAGCCGCCGGCGAGTTGCCAACCCATGCCCGTGGCCGAGGCGAGATGAGTGGCCGAAAAATCGGCCCCTAGTTGATCGATCAAGGTTTTCGAGACTTCCGCGATCTTCACTTCAAGAAGCACCTGCTGCGGCGCCGTCGTGCGCAACAGATTGACGACCTTTTTCTCACTGGAGAAGGACTCGGCCATGGTGATGGCTCGTTCGGCACGAAACCCATCCTGGACCGATCCACTCAGTACAATGGAATTTCCAAGCGTCGAGACTCTCAAGTCCGATTCATCGGGCATGATGCTTTTCAGCGCAGTACTGAGCGCCGACGTATCTAAACGCACATCGACGTCCATCGGCAATCCAGTGCCGTGCTTGTCCCAGGCCACGAGATTCGTCGTGCCCAGGGCTTTCCCGAGTACATACAATTCCGTGGGGTTAATCAGCAAGATGTCAGCCACCTCTGGATCCCCAGTCGATACCCGGCTGACCGGCTCTTCAAGGTGCACCAGCACGGACTTGTGCAGCATGACTTGCACGGATAGCGGCGCGTGACTTGGAATGACCGCGGCTGCGGCAGACACGACCGGCGTCGTCGTAGCCGCGGCATCCGCGGTTGACAGGGACGTGAGAGGAGGGGCTTCTGCGGTGGCACCGGCGCCGACCAGGATGGCGCTGCAGCACACTGCGGTGATCAACAACGATCGGGGGCAACGAATGGTCATGGGGGTGCTCCGGCGGTGTTCGTTCGGCAGCAATGGCCTCGCCACTGAGCCCGTGATGGATGCGTTCGGCGCGTTCATCGCTCAACACTCTGAGTGCCACGAGTGGTGCCGCGAATGACCTCGATGCGTTCCTTCCCGGACCGAGTCGGCTTCGCCTTGGCGACAGGTACCGGCGGAACTGGCGTGACTTCGGGACTATCAGGCGTCGGCACTACCGCTTTGCCTCGATCCCAGGGGCCATTACCAAGGAGCATTCTTTTGTCGACGCCGAGCGATCCGGACTGTCCTACGTCCATCGGATTACGCAGCACGAGGGAGAGCGTGCCGACGCTGCGAGCAAGATCAATCCGTTCCGCCTGCTCCGGCGTCACCTCTAAGGTCACAGCATTCACCACTTTGGGCTTGGATTCGTCGCGCGAAATTTCTTCAGCGGCCGCCAATACGAGTATGTGGTTCAGGACGATTTTGGAAATGCTCTCATCCAAAACCGTGTTGGAGCCGCTGGTCTGGGTCGTATTGACGAGCACGTCCACGTACGAGCCGGGTAGCGCGAATCCGCCCACGCCGACCACGTCATTGACGCGCACCGTGATGGCCCGATTGCCAGGCGCAATGACGGCCGCTAGTCCGCCGAGGCTGCCGATCGGGGCGAGCCGGAGTTCCAGAATGGGCTCGCCTTTGAGTATCGTCGTGCGGGCGACGCGCGGGGCTTTGGTGGTGGGTTCCGTGAGCAGTGGCGTGAGTGTAGAAAAAGTTCCGTCCGGCGTACTGTCGCGCGGCCAGTCAATCATGGTCACGAGATCCGTGCTGAGCGGTGTGCCCAGTTCGATGGTGCTTTTGGCAACCGCGACTTGGTGAGTGTTTTGTCGGGTTTTATTGCCGACATATCGTCCAGCGAGCACCGCCGCGAAGGAAGCGAGGACCAACGCGGCCACAATGGTCAGAATGGCTCTTAACTTGCTCATGCGTGTTCTCCGCCGTCGGTCTCGGGCACTGGTTGAAGGGCAGCGTCCACGTGGCGTGGTCGGTCGATTGATCTGACCGAGCCGATCGGGCACAAACCCGGTATCCCCTGAGTATTCGTTTGGATTTTCATGCGTTTTGCAGCTTGAACCGCCACACCAAGCAGCCTATGGCTAGACATGGGGCGAAGGGCATTGAGCCGATCGATGATTCGGTGTGAATGGCTGACGACGTGCCGTGGGCAGCCGTGATCCACGCGCCGAATAGGGCGTGGCCGAGATTGGCGAGCAGCTGGGAGACCCGTCGGTCGCGTGCCGCATAGAGCAGCGCGAGGATGCCGCCTGCCATGGCGCTAGCCAGCAAAATCTGAATGAGTCCCGTCGCCCCGCTGTAGGCGCCGATGGCGGCCGCTAATTTGACATCGCCGGCACCGAGTGCGCTGAGCGCGTAGAGCGGGAGGAGTAAGGCCAGTCCAGCGATGAATCCGCTGACTGCGTGGATGACACCCAGTAGTCCCGCTGAATCAATCGCCAAACCGAGGGCGATGATGGCACTCACCAGTATCAAGAGATTAGGAACACGCCGGTACAGGACGTCCGTGACGGTTGCGGTCGAGACAAGCCCGAGCAAGCCGAGGTCAAAAAACGCGCCCATGCGTATATCCTTTTCGCGGCGACGGCGCCTGACGGTTGGTTCCGCGCGTTCAGCGAGTCCATTCGCCGTGCCGAATTTGGGGTCTTTCGAAGCGCTGATCTGGAGACGGCTGGGGCAGTCGCCCCCAGGTCAGCGGCGATCGACTGTCGGTTACACGATTTTCCCAGCGACTTTCGTAAACAAAGCGCTGATGTTCGTGCCGAGCAAAGTCACCGAGATGACGATGGCAGCAGCGATCAGGGCGGCGATCAGACCATATTCAATGGCCGTTACACCGGATTCGTCGGCGACAAATTTGCGAATTGTGTTCATGGCAGAGTTCTCCAACTTCCATTTTGGTGCTCGAACAGTTGTCGAGACGCTTTCCTTGAGACAACGCAAATCCAAGATTTGACTCCGTTGCCGGGCGTCTTGCGAAACGTCCCAGCGCTTCATTGCGTTGGTAAGTATCGACTCGACGGTTCAATTAAAACAATTAAAGACACACCGCGTCATTGTGGTTTTTACGGACTTTCGTCAAAAATTTTACAATCGTCGGAATTCAGTTCATTTCCATTGTTGTCAATCAGTAGTGTCCGGACGTTAGTGGGCGACATGCCCATAAATGACTGATCCGTTTAGGATAAATCGTGACTTTGTCTGGTCTCGATTTCGACTTCGGCATGCGCCGGTGCGACCCTGCGAAGACCCTGTTCGCGGACGTTTCCAATGCACTCCGGCAAGCTGGTTTTCGCGCAGTTGACGAGCCATCTGCCGCTGTCGACGTTTCGTCGCTGCGTGGCGGCGTACGGCGGCGAGCACAAGGTCAAGAGCTTCTCGTGTCTCGAACAATTTCTCTGCCTGGCCTTTGCGCAGCTCACCTACCGCGAGAGCCTTCGCGACATCGAGGCCTGCCTCAGAGCACAGAGCGACAAGCTGTATCACATGGGGATCCGCAGCCGGATCTCGCGCAGCACGCTCGCGGATGCGAACGAAGCTCGCGACTGGCGCATCCACGCCGCGTTCGCGCAGCGCCTGATCACGATGGCGCGGAAGCTGTATATCGACGAGCCGTTCGGCGTGGATCTCAACGAGACGGTCTACGCGTTGGACGCCACGACCATCGATCTGTGCCTGTCGGTCTTTCCTTGGGCGCCGTTCCGCACGACGAAGGCGGCCGTCAAGCTGCACACGCTGCTCGATCTGCGCGGCAATATCCCGGCATTTATCCACATCAGCGACGGCAAGATGCACGAGGTCAATATCCTCGATCAGCTGCTTCCGGAAGCCGGCGCTTTCTACGTCATGGATCGGGGATACCTGGACTTCAAGAGGCTCTTTCGGCTTCACACTGCGGGCAGCTTCTTCGTGACCCGCGCCAAGTCGCACCTCAGGGTTCAGCGTCGCTATTCGCGTCCGGTGGATCGAAGCACCGGTCTTATTTGCGACCAGACGATAGTCCTGACGGGTGTCTACTCCAGGCAGGACTTCGACACGCCTCTGCGTCGCATCCGATTCACCGACCCGAAGACCGGCAAGCGGCTGGTGTTCCTGACGAACAACTTCGTCTTGCCGGCACTGACGATCACGGAGCTGTATCGCTGCCGATGGCAGGTCGAACTCTTCTTCAAGTGGATCAAGCAGCATCTTCGGATCAAGCAGTTCTACGGCACGACCGAGAACGCCGTGAAGACACAGATCTGGACCGCAGTCTCGACCTACGTGCTCGTCGCGATCGTCAGGAAGAGGTTGAAGATCCAAGCCAGCCTCTACGAAATGCTACAGATCCTGAGCCTAACCATGTTCGAGCAAACCCCTTTGGATACTTTGTTTGCTCAAATCCGGGCCGTCCAAAACGATGCCGACGCGCCCAACCAGATGAATTTGTTCCACTAACGTCCGGACACTACTGGTTGTCAATAAAAGAAACATCGGGGCAGGAGAAAGTGGAGCTTGCTTCTGACGTGTTACTCGCGATGGAAGATTCGGACCGGTAGACTGAGGGCGGTCGCGAGCCAAGAGGGGTATTTCAGTGTTCAAGCGTTGGGGCGTGTACGGTTCGATTCTGTCGCTAGCGTGCTTACTTATTGCGACGTTCTTGAGCGTCGTGAGTGGCGCAGCTGCCGAACCCGCAACGTCGCCACCGCTGCGCGTGCAGTTGATGTGGTACCACCAATCCCAGTTCGCCGGATATTACGTCGCGGACTTTCAGAATTACTTCCGCGAGGAAGGTGTTGGCATTCAACTGCTCGAGGGCGGACCCGAGCTCGACCCGTTGGAGCGACTGCAGCGTGGTGAAGTTGATGTCGCCGTGTCGTGGCTCGATAATGCGCTAGACGCGAATGCTGAAGGCGCGGATCTGGTCAATGTTGCGCAGATATTTTCTGGATCCAGTTTCGAAATTATCTGCAGGGTGAGTGCAGGTATTCAGTCGATTAATGATCTGGCCGGTAAGACCATCAGCGTGACGTGGCCGGGTGACCGCGTCACGATTCGCGCAATGTTGGCAGCAGCGAACGTCGATGCAGAACATATCAAATGGGTGCAAAACGCGAAGAATGGAGAAACTCTGCTGAGAGGCGACGCCCCGTGTATTACAGGTGTCAGTTATAACGAGGTGCTGTGGGTTGTCGATGCCGGCATTCCCGCCAGTGACATCATCACGTTTTCGCCTCATGACAACGGAATCTCTCATGTGGAAGATGGTCTTTATGTTCGTGCAGATTCACTGCGGTCTGCGGAATTTCGAGAAAGGTTGCTGAAATTTCTTCGCGCGCTCCGTCGGGGTTGGGCCTACGCAAAAGCATCGCCGGCACCTGCCGCGAACATCGTTCTGCGGTATACCCGCGGGATCTCTACTACGTTCGCCTATCAGAAAGCGATGTTGGACGATCTAATTCCCAACATTTCCACGGATGCGGATGGATTTGGACTGATCAACATTCATGACTATGATCAGGAAGTTGCTTCGTTGAAACTGAGAAGTCCACGCAATTTCGTTTCCAACCCGATTTGGACAATGTCCCTCATGGAAGAAGTGAAGGCTCCGAATTACCGTGGTGCTCTCCTGACATCGTCGACCCGCCAGTATTTGCGGATCCTGATGGAATCCGATTGGTTCCGCGCCTTCGTGGTCGCCGGTATTTGGATTTTCGGCTTCGCCGGTGGTTTGTGGGCGACGGCAGCGGGCTACAACTTGGTTGGCCGCATCGTGATCAGCGCGGTGGGCTGTATGGGTGGTGGTGTGCTGCGCGACTTGCTGTTGGGCGGTTCGCGGCTGCCGTTCCCGTGGTTGCTTGATCCACTCTTGCCGTTAGGCGTCTTTTGCGCCGTGATGGCGGCCAGCGTGTTGGTGTATTTCCTGCCGCTCGGTACGCACAGTCGCGCCTTCCAGTTAACCAAATCCATTGCGGAAGATATCGGATACGCCTGTGTCGCGGCCTTTGGGGCCATCGTGCCCTTAAGCCTGGGCTTGCCATGGGTCTGGGCGCCGTTTTGCGCGTGGTTGACCTGCTGTGGCGGTAGCTTGGTCCGAGATGTCATGACGGGCCGCGAACCGGTGTCATTTCGATCGAAATTGCAGGAAGAATGCACCTTGGTGGGTGGGTTATGGCTCGTGGGTGGCCTGCTCGTGGCCAATCATTTCGAGCATACGCGCTGGCTTGTCACCGCCTCGCTGCTATCGACTATCGTGTTGGTCGGTGGCTTGCGGTATTTTTGGCGGCGACACGAGGTCTGGTATCCGAAGTGGCTGCATCTTCGCGGCTGACAACGAACTGTCTCCTGTCTCGTGGCAGGCACTGCGAATGGCTTTGAGCCGATCGATCAATGGCGCCACGAGGTGCCGGACTTGAATTTCTACGACAGACCGACAGGGGCCTCCGATGTGTGATCAAGATTCTTTGAATGACATGATCCAACAGTTGTCGCGCCGCCAGTTTGGCGCCGCTGCCTTGGGCGTCGGCGCTGCGGCGCTGCTGGCACCGTACGCGCAAGCGGCCAGTTCGGGCCTTGCCGAGGCGGACGTGGTGATTCACACGCCGGATGGGGAGGCGGATGCCTATTTCGTGCACCCGAAGGCCGGTCGGCATCCTGGCGTGTTGTTGTGGACGGATTGGCGCGGCTTGAGGCCCGCGTTCCGCGCCATGGCGCAGCGCTTGGCCTCGGTCGGTTACTCGGTGCTGGTGCCGAATCCCTATTATCGGACGCGACCCGCGCCGGTCCTGCCCGAGTCGGCGTCCGTCGCGGACGAGGCGACACGTAACAAGCTCATGTCGTTGATGCAGACCCTGACGCCCGCAATCCAATTCACGGATGCGACCGCGTTCGTGCGTTGGCTGGACCAGCAGGCATCGGTGGATAAGGCCCGCAAGATCGGCACGCAGGGGTACTGCATGGGCGGCGCCATCGCCTTGCGCACGGCGGCACAATGGCCCGACCGCGTCGGTGCGGCGGCGTCCTTTCATGGTGCCGGCTTGGTCACGGAGGACGCGTCGAGCCCCCATCGTTTGGCGGCGACTCTGCACGCGGCGGTGCTGATCGCGATTGCCGCCAACGATGACGCGCACGAACCGGATGCGAAGCGCGTGCTCGCGGAGTCCTTTGCAGCAGCCTCGCGGAGCGCGGAAATCGAGGTCTATCCCGGCAGCCAGCATGGTTGGTGTCCGCCGGATTCGCCGGTCTATGACGCCGGCTTGGCTGAAAAAGCCTGGTTACGGTTGCTGGCGTTATACGCCGCGCATCTTCGCTGACGCGCGACTTTTCCGGCCCAACGGCTGAGCGACCACCCAATGACGCGAAGCGTCATTGGGTGGGCCGCCCAGCCCTGGATTAGCGAGCGTCGGCTTCTTCGCGCATCAAGGAGAAAGACAGGCCGAGTCGGTCATCGACGGATGCTTCCGCGGTGCACCAATCCTCCAGTTCATGGCCCGGCTCGAATTGGCGTCGTTCTGCTAGAAAGTATGCCGCGGTTTCGATCATCGACTGACGCAGATCGTTATCGATGTCGGCTACCGTCTCGGATGCGTAGGTATTGGCGTCCGAGTGGCTGACTTTGTGCTTGGTGCGGTGAGGGCGCTTGTGGGCGCCCATGATGGATTTGGCCTTGTGGGCCCCATTTTCAGACGTGTGATGTGCTCGCGGCATATTGGCCTCCATGCGCTTCGCTATCAGTGGGATTGCACTCACCGGCGCGATCTTGCAGCCGGTATGGGTGAATGTGCGGTTTGTGCGGTCACTGTGAACATTAGGGCTGTTACTTATGTCGGTCGCGGCTGAGCCAAATAGCGGAAGATTGAACGCCGTGAATTCTGCAAGTAGTCAAAAAGGCGCGAAAACCGCATCCGCAGCGAGAATCCCGCACTACAATCGGGCTCGCTCGGGCTGCTTTGTTAGAGGTCTTCCATGGTTAATGCTCATCGAGTTCGCGCTCTCCTGTCGGTCGGACTCTTGTGCAGTGGTTGGGGGATCACTCTGGTGCACGCGGCAGCGAACCCGGTTGATCCGGCGGTCCTGGGGCGAATTCGCGATTCGGCCATGCAGGACAATTGGTCCTATGCCCATTTGGAAGAATTGACGGACGGTGTTGGACCTCGCTTGTCGGGTTCCGCCGGACTTGAGGCGGCGGTGCAGCAGGTGGCGGCATGGATGCGTGCGTTGGGGGCAACGGTGAGCTTGCAACCCACCCAAGTGCCGCATTGGGTGCGTGGCGCGGAGTCCGCGTCATTGGTGGGCTATCCCGGTCGTCCGCCGGGCGTTGTTCAGTCGCTGCACGTGACGGCGCTCGGTGACTCTGGCGCGACACCGGCAGAGGGCATCGAAGCGCCGGTCGTGGTCGTGCGCAGCGTTGAAGAACTCAGTGAGCGTGCCGCCGATATCAAAGGTCGGATTGTGCTGATCAATAAACGTTTCGATCAGCGACTCGCAGACAATGGCTACGCTAGTGATGCGTACGGTCTCGCCGGTGAGGCGCGCTTCGTCGGCCCGATGGTGGCCTCGAAGCTTGGCGCGTTGGCCACGCTCGTCCGTTCGGTCGGTAACGCCCAATATCGACTGCCGCACACCGGAGCGACCGACTGGGAGGAAGGTCAGACGCCGATGCCGGCCGCAGCCTTGTCGGCGGAAGACGCGGATCTCGTGGATCGCCTGGCCGCCAAGGGTCCCGTGACCCTACGGTTGACGTTGACCCCGCAGCATTTGCCCGATGCCGACAGCGCCAATGTGGTGGCGGACTGGATCGGACGAGAACATCCTGAAGAGATCGTGGTGGTGGGTGGTCATCTCGACTCGTGGGATTTGGGTACGGGGGCCATTGATGACGGCGCCGGTGTCATGGCGACGGCTGGCGTCATCCGGACCTTGTCTGCATTGGGTCTACATCCGCGGCGAACGATCCGTTTCGTGGCCTTCACGAACGAAGAAAATGGTGGTCGCGGTGGGCGTGCTTATTTTGATGCCGTCTCGAAGAGCTCGGGTCGCCAAGTCGCGGCGATTGAATGTGATATGGGCGCCGGCCGTGCGCTCGGCGTGCAAGCCGCAGTGGCGCCGGCAGCCATGGAAACACTCAAGGCCGTGTCACGCGCCTTGGAGCCGATCGGAGCATCGCTCATGGTTCGTCGCGAGGGCGGTGTCGGTGCGGATATCCGCGCGCTCCAAAAAAATGGCGTGCCGGGCTTCGCGCCCGTCTTGGACACGCGCCATTACTTCGACTATCACCACACCGCGGCTGATACGTTCGACAAGGTGAACCCAGAGAATCTTCGCTCCGAGGTGGCGACGCTCGCCGTTCTTGCCTACTTCCTCGCCGATCTGCCGGAACCTGTGCTGGGCCTCCCCGTGAAGAGCGAGGAATAAGCGCGTGCCGGATCGCGCGCAGGCAGCCGTTCGACGCGGGTATTTGATTTTTACGGCGTCACTGGCGTTCCTGCCGCTGATGGATGCGATCGCGAAGTTGCTGTCGACGCGATTGCCGGTGATGGAAATCGTCTGGGCGCGGCATATTGTCTACGCGGCAGCCGTCGTGCCGCTGACGTTCTTAAGCCTCGGTGTACGGGGTTTGCTGCCTCGCCATCCGCTGTGGCAATTGGCGCGCGGCATCTGCATGTGTCTGGCCTCCGGTTGTTTCTTCATGGCGGTCTCCCGCATGCCGGTGGCGGATGCAATGGCGATCTTTCTGAGTTATCCCGTCGTGCTGTTACCGCTGTCGGCGTTGCTCTTGGGTGAACGGCCCACGCGTCGGCAGTGGTCGATGGTGATCTGCGGCTTCATCGGCGCCATGCTCGTGGTGCGGCCTTCCTTTCACGGCTTAGCCGATGGCGCGATCTTTGCAGTTGGTTCAGCGATCTTGTATCCGCTGTCGATGCTCGCGACGCGTCGTTTGGCCGATGAGTCATCTCCCTTGGTCACCACGGCCCTGTCGGCACTCATCGGCGCGGTGATCTATTCGGCGGTCGTGCCGGCGGTCTTTACCTGGCCGTCGCTGCTGGATCTGTGGCTGTTGCTGGCGGTCGGGCTCATCGCCGCCGTCGGGCACTACGGCATTGTGGCAGCACATCGGTTTGCGAAGTCCTCGCAACTGGCGCCGCTCGGCTACACCGAGATCGTCGGCGCCGTCTTGGCCGGCGCGGTAATGTTCGGAGATCTGCCCACACCCCTGACGTGGGCAGGTATCGTGCTGATCGTGGTCAGCGGTCTTGTTGCGACGTGGCCGTCGAGCCGCGATTCCTAACGTCAGTCGAACTCAGCGTCCGCCACCGGTACATACACCGCAAAGCGTTCATCCTGAATCCGATACAGCGGCGCAAACTCAAGCTCCGGTTGGCGACGCGCCCGAAACGCCAGTGGCTTGCCAGGGATGGGTTCGAGCCAATGCGCGGGACTGCGGATGTCGGGACTCATCGTGGGCACAGCAACGGCCTCCAGTGGGTATTCTGGAACCATGCGTGGCGGGGTAGGGGGTGCGCGCAGATGCGCCGCATCGAGTCCCTCTCGACCGAGTCGGGCTGCCAAGACGATCGGTCCGAATCGGAGTGCGACGTGCGCAGGATCGCCTGGCAGTTCGACCACTTCGAGTTGCCGCTCAAGCGTGATCTCCAGCGTGTCGCCCGAATGCCAGGTGCGGCTTACGACCAGACGGCCACCGGGGGCAGCGAAAGCATCCAAGGGCTTGCCATTGAGTTTGGCCATACCTCCGCAGGACCAACTGGGGATGCGGATCTCGATCGCGCAAAGCGCCGGACGCGCGGCGTCGATCGTCAGACGCGTCGCCGCGATGTCGGGGAAAGCCGATTCCTGACGCAGGCCCACGCCGTGCCGTCCGGCACGCAGCGTGGAGGAGATGAAGAGTTCGACGCCGATGCCATCGGCTGTTTCAGAGTAGATGGCCTCCCCTAGCTTTGCGTGCGCCTCGGCCATGCTGCCGGTGCAGCACCAGAAGTCGTGCAAGGGTGTGCCGTAGAGTTTCCAAAAGCCCCCGCCGAGCGGCACGTAGTACAACTTGGCGCCGTCACTGGGGTGTTGTACGCCGAGAATACCGTTCCACAGCAGTCGCTCGTAGTCCTCCATGCGGCGTGGATCGCCGTCCTGCAGATGTAAGCGGTGCGCGAGCTTCATCAAGTTGTAGCTCACGCAGCATTCTTGTGTGTAGCCCGACAGCTCGCCTTTGAGGGTGCCGGCTGGGGTATTCCAGCTCTCCCCATTGCTGGTGCCACCGGTAACATAGCAACGCGAGTCGGTGACAGTGCGATAAAACGTGGTGGTGACCTGATACAGGCGGGGATCGCCACTGCGCTGATATCCTGCCAGCGCGCCGATGATCTTCGGGATCGTCGTGTTGACGTGCAGGCCCGTCAACTCATCCCGTCCAGCGGCGAGTGGCGCAAAGATGCGTTCATGATTAAAGCGCCGGGCGAGGGCGTCGAAGCGCTCGTCTTGGGTGAGCGCGGCCAGTCGGTACAGCACTTCGTTCATGCCGCCGTACTCGCGCTCGAGTAAGCGACTCATCGCATCATCGCCCAGGGGCTGCGTATAACGCTCAACCCACAGGGCCAGGCGCTGGGCTATCTCGAGCGCTGGTGGGCTGCCGATGTGTTCGTGCACATCGAGCAGTCCAGCGAGCAACTTATGCAGGGTGTAGAACGGTGCCCACGCAGGTTTTCCCGCGCGCAGGCGATCAAAGAGCTCTTCCGGGAACGCCGAGAGGTACCCGGTGCCGAGTGCCGCCTGGCATTGCGCGAGGCCTTCCTGCAGATGCAGTGCACGCTCACGCGCCAGCGGGTCGTCGGTTTGCGCGGTCAGGAGGGCAAGTGCTGAGAGATGATGTCCCGTGTAATGGCCGCGGAGTTCGTTCTCCGGGGCTTCCCAGCCACCGAGCGGTTCCGCCGAGGAGGGCAGCCCCGCAGTCACCCGGAACATGTGCAAGAGGCGGTCGGGATCCAGTCGCAGCAGGGCCTCACGGTTCACCGTCAGTGCGTCACGGACAGGGCCGTCCAGCAGTCGGACACGCGACAGCGCGACGGCTTCGCGGACGCGACGGTGCGGGATGCTGAGTCCGTGGGCCGGCAAGAACGGCACCACGACGCCCAGGGCAGCGAGGCGCAGGAAGCGACGGCGTGACAAGGGCATAGCGAATTCCTCAACGTGACTTTTTGCAGTGTGCCCGATGTGATGCCTGGCGACGATGGTCCCGTCGCGGGGGAGACGAGTGGCGACGGGCGGCGCGGAACTTGCACGACTCTTGGTCAAGAATGGGACGCGTCTGCCAATAAAGCAGGGTGGGTGAATGGTCAGCGAGTGGCGTGAACCGGCAGGAAGCACCGTCGACGTGTACGCTGCTCGAATGACGTCGAACTCCCCCGTCTCGTTGCAACCCGACAGTGGCTGGAAAGCCCGTCTCGAGCTGGGGTTCGAGGCGCGTGGCACGCGCACCGAACTGGTGCGCCGCCGGCACACCGGCCCGTTGTTGGTGCAGAAAGCGTTGCATCCGGAGGGCGATGCGCCCTGTCATGCCATCGTGTTGCATCCGCCCTCGGGCCTCGTGGGTGGGGACCAGTTGTTACTCGAGACGACCGTCGGCGAACGGTCGGCCGCTCTGCTCACCACGCCTGGGGCAGCCAAGTGGTACCGCAGCGCGGGCCCGCTCGCCGTCAGTCGCACGCACTTGCGTGTCGATCGGGGTGCGACGCTCGAATATCTGCCGCGTGAAGCCATCGTCTTTGATGGCGCACGGGTTGAAGCCGAGCTGTCGATCGACTTGGCAGCTGACGCCCGTCTGGCGGCGTGGGACGTGTGGTGTTTAGGTCGACTGCATGCGGGCGAGCGCTTTGCGTCGGGTCTGGTGACGGCGCACATGCGGTTGACGGTAGACGGACGCGAAGTGCTGTATGAACACGCGCAAGTGGAGGGCGCCGGTCTGCTGCGGCGCTCCCCGGCGGGGTTGGGTGGCGCGCCTGTCTTCGGCACCCTGCTGATGGTGGGGGCCGAGCCCTCGCCGGAAGACCTCGCACAGTGCCGAGCGTTGCCGGTGCGCGAAGGTTACGGGGGGCTGACACGCCTGCCGGATGTCCTGTGTGCGCGTTATCGCGGACAGTCGACGGAAGCGGCGCATGCCTGGTTTGAAAGTCTGTGGACCGTCTTGCGGCCGGTTATGCTCGGGCGCATTGCGGTGGCGCCGCGCATCTGGGCGGTTTGACGAACGTTGAGGTGATGACCGATGGATCTGACTCCCCGTGAAAAAGACAAGCTCCTGCTCTTTACGGCCGCACTGCTCGCGGAAAGACGCCGGGCGCGTGGTCTGAAGCTCAATCATCCCGAGGCGATCGCACTCATCAGTGCCGCTATTTTGGAGGGCGCGCGCGATGGACAGTCGGTGGCCGAACTCATGCATCACGGCCGCACGATCTTGATGCGCGCAGACGTCATGGACGGAGTGGCTGAGATGATTCCGGAGATTCAAGTGGAAGCGACGTTTCCAGACGGGACGAAGCTGGTGACCGTTCATGACCCCATCCTCTGAGGAGCCGCCCATGCGCCCGGGTGAAATCGAAACGCTGGACGGTGAGATCGAACTCAATGTGGGTCAGCCGACCGTCACGCTCGAGGTGAAGAACAGCGGTGATCGCCCGGTGCAGGTGGGCTCTCACTATCACTTCGCAGAAACGAACGATGCGTTGCTGTTCGATCGTATCCAGGCGCGCGGCATGCGCCTCGATATCGCCGCCGGTACGGCGGTGCGATTCGAGCCCGGACAAACGCGTACCGTGCGCTTGGTCGCCTATGGTGGACGTCGCCGGGTTCACGGTTTTGCGGGTCGTGTTGAGGGGGCGCTCTGATGGCTATCCGAGTGAGTCGCAAGGCTTATGCTGAAATGTACGGACCGACAACCGGTGACCGTATTCGCTTGGCCGACACGGCGTTGTGGATCACGATTGAATCGGATCGCACCGTGTACGGCGAGGAAGTGAAGTTTGGCGGCGGAAAGGTCATCCGCGACGGCATGGGGCAAAGCCAGCTGGGTTCGGCCGAGGTGGCCGATACGGTCATCACCAATGCCGTCATCTTGGATTACTGGGGTGTGGTGAAGGCCGATATCGGCCTCAAAGATGGCTATATCTGGCGCGTGGGGAAGGCGGGCAACCCCGACGTGCAACCGGGTGTGGATATTCCCATCGGTGCCGGGACCGAGATCATTGCCGGAGAAGGGATGATCGTCACGGCCGGCGGCGTCGATTCGCATATTCACTACATTTGTCCCCAACAGATCGACGATGCGTTGGCCTCCGGTGTGACGACCATGTTGGGTGGTGGCACGGGCCCTGCGGCCGGCACCACGGCGACGACGTGCACACCGGGTCCATGGCACCTCGCGCGCATGTTGGGCGCGGCCGAAGCCTTCCCGATGAATCTCGGATTTCTCGGCAAGGGCAATGCCAGTGCAAAAGCGCCGCTCATCGAGCAGATCGAGGCCGGTGCGATCGGGCTCAAACTCCATGAGGATTGGGGCACCACACCCAAAGCGATTGATACCTGTCTCAGCGTTGCGGATCAGATGGATGTGCAAGTCGCCATTCATACCGATACGCTCAACGAGTCGGGTTTCGTCGAGACCACACTCGCGGCGATTGGTGGACGCACGATTCACACCTTCCACACCGAAGGTGCCGGAGGCGGCCACGCGCCGGACATCATTCGGGCGGCAGCGCTGCCGAATGTGTTGCCCAGTTCCACCAATCCGACGCGTCCCTATACCGTCAACACCGTGGATGAACATCTGGACATGTTGATGGTGTGCCATCACCTGGATGCGTCGATTGCCGAAGACGTTGCATTTGCCGAATCGCGTATCCGTCGCGAGACGATTGCGGCGGAAGACATCCTCCACGACCTTGGGGTCTTTTCGATGATGTCATCGGACTCGCAGGCGATGGGGCGGGTCGGCGAGGTGGTGATCCGCACCTGGCAAACGGCGCACAAGATGAAACAGCAGCGCGGCAGCCTTCCGGGTGATTCGGCACGCTCCGACAATGCCCGCGCCAAACGCTATATCGCCAAGTATACGATCAACCCGGCGATCACTCACGGCATCTCGCATCTGGTGGGTTCGATCGAGCCAGGTAAGTTGGCCGATCTGGTGTTGTGGCGTCCGGCGTTCTTCGCGGCGAAACCGGCCATGGTGCTCAAGGGTGGCATGATTGCGCTGGCGCCCATGGGGGATCCCAACGCGTCTATTCCGACGCCACAGCCGGTGCACTATCGACCGATGTTTGCGGCCTTCGGGCAGGGACTGAAGACCTCGGTCACCTTCGTCTCCCAAGCGGCCCTGGACCTAGGTTCGCTGGAAGCCTTGGGGTTGGGTAAACCGCTGGTCGCCGTACGTGGAACCCGCTCAGTGACCAAGGCCGACATGGTGCATAACGACGCCACACCCGTCATTGATGTGGATCCAGAGACCTATGAGGTGCGTGCCGATGGTGTGAAACTCGAATGTGAGCCGGCACAGGAACTGCCGCTCGCGCAACGCTACTTCCTCTTCTGATGACCACCGCACCGACCGAACGCTTGGTTGGGCGGGCGCCTGCTGACCGGTCGGCGACAGCCGAGTTGGTGCTCGCGTTTGAGCAACGCGTGCGCACGCGCTATGTGGCGCAACTGGAAGATGGTCGACCCATCGCGGTGGTCGTTCCCCGCGGCAGCGTCCTGCGCGGTGGTGAGTGCTGGATCACCGAGAGTGGTCTTGTGGTCACGATTCGTGCGGCACACGAGTCGTTGCTGCAAGTGATGACGGCCGATGCCTTGCTCTTGGCGCGCGCGGCCTATCATTTAGGGAATCGCCATGTCGCCGTGCAGATCGCGCCGGGCTTATTGCGCATCGCCCACGACCCGGTGCTGGGGCGATTACTGGCAGGACTGGGGCTCACGCCCACCGCCGAGGTGGGTCCTTTTGAGCCAGAGGGTGGCGCCTACGGTCATGACCACGCTCACGCCGGCGCCGGCCACAGTCTGGCGCCGGTGATCCACGAGTATCGCCCCGCATGACGCTCGCCGCACTACTGCAACTGTCGAGTGCGACGCTGCCCGTCGGCGCGTTTTCTTATTCCCAGGGCCTCGAGTGGGCAGTGGAAGCCGGCTGGGTGACCGATGAAGCCTCGGCTGGCGATTGGATTGAGTGCGTCGTCGTGGACGGCATTGCCCGCTCGGAAGCCGTGATCGTTGCGCGGACGATGCAGGCCCTGGCAGACGGTGACCTGAGTCAGCTTGAGCGCATCAACGCACGCTGTCTGGCGAGCCGCGAAACCCGTGAGCTTCTCGCCGAAACCGTGCAGATGGGTCGCTCCATGCATCGGCTACTCGTGACGGACCGTCTCGTTAATGCCACGGTGCTGCAGCTGCTGAATCAAATCGAGGAACGCGACGGCGTGTGTTTTCCGCTCACGTGGGCAGTGGCGGCCCATGCGCGCGGTGTGCAGGCGAACGCCGCCTTGATTGGATATGGCTATGCGACGCTCGAGAATCTCGTGCTTGCGGCCGTTAAAACCGTGCCGCTGGGTCAAAGCGCCGGCCAGCGATTACTCAGTCGAATCGGTCAGCGCTTGCCTGCCTTGGCGCAAGCGGCGGTGGACTGTCCTTTGGATCACCTCACCAACTTCTTACCCGGCCAAGTCTTGGCCTCCATGCACCATGAACACCAACACACTCGACTCTTCCGCTCCTAAAACGTACGCGAGCCCCCTGCGGGTGGGCATCGGTGGTCCCGTGGGCTCTGGCAAGACGGCGCTGACGCTGGCGCTGTGCCGAGCGTTGCGCGATCGCCGGCGTATTGCCGTCGTCACCAACGATATCTACACCGAGGAGGACGCACAGTTCCTCGTGCGCAATGAGGCGCTCTCGCCGGAGCGCATCATCGGTGTCGAGACCGGTGGTTGTCCGCACACCGCGATTCGTGAGGATGCCTCTATTAATCTCGAGGCGGTCGATCGACTGGCTCGCCGGTTCGGTGACCTGGAAGTCGTCTTTGTAGAATCCGGCGGGGACAATCTGGCCGCAACCTTCAGTCCTGAGCTCTCGGATTTCACGATCTATGTGATCGATGTGAGCGCCGGCGACAAGATTCCCCGTAAGGGCGGCCCTGGCATTACCCGGTCCGATCTCTTGGTGATCAACAAGATTGATCTTGCACCGTATGTGGGCGCATCGCTGGAGGTCATGGACCGGGATGCGCAGAAGATGAGGCCGAACCGTCCCTTCGTCTTTAGCAATCTCAAGACAGGGCACGGGCTCGACGAGATCATCCGCCGGATCGAAGAGCGCGTCGATCTGGTGGCGCCCGCGCTGTAGCCCGACTCCACGGCGTGACCGCAGCAGTTGCGGTCACGCACGAGGGGGGCGCGATCACCGTTACCCGGAGATCGCCAGGCGCTCGGAGGTGTAGGCACGCCGCGCCGCCCAATAGGCCACTGCGGCGACCAGCAGAGTCGTGCCCGCGACCAGGAACTCCGGCAGGAATCCGACCGCATCCCCACGCAGCGCACGGGTGATCACCAGCTGCTGACCCACCAGCGGAATCGCATACATCCACAGGGCGGTCTTGAACGGCATCACCGTGACGATCAGCACGGGTACCACGGGCACGATCTGCAATAGGCCTAATTGCGTTTGGGCTTCGCGGAAGGTCTTGGCAAAGGCGGCCACGAACGTTTGCAAGGCGGAGACAAACAAGACCAATGGCACCATGACCGGTAAGACGAGCAGCAAAAACCGTGAGCCTAAGTCTATCGCCATACCCAGATCCTGCGTGGGCATGAACCGACCCACGATCAGAAAGGCGATCAGCGACATCACGACAGACGTGCCGGCAAAGGTGGCCGTGGCCAGTACTTTGCCCGCCAGAATGGATTCGCGGCGGACCGGTGTCGCAAACAGCGGTTCCAAGGATTGCCGTTCCCGTTCACCGGCGGTCGCGTCAATGGCCAAGAACATGCCGCCGATGAAGCTGGTCAGGATCAACATGTAGGGCAGCATGGCAAAGAGCATCGCGCCTTTGGAGGAGGGCGTGGCTTGATCGCGATCCGCCATGAGGAGAGGCGAAGCCACCATCGGCGCAACGCCGCGCACCATCAGACGCATGGACCCGGTCTGACGGCTGTAGGCCTCCAACATGCCTTTGAGCCGGCCGATCCGCGAGCCGGCCTCTTTGCGGGACGAGTCGTAGTAAACGAAGACGGTCGCCGGTTGACCGGCCTGCCAGTCCTCGGCGTATTGCTTCGGGATGACGAGCGCGAGATCCACCTCTTCGTTGCGCACGGCTCGCGCCGGATCCGCGGGCGCTGTGCTGATGTCAGCACCCGCACTCGTGAGAGCCGCTATGAGGTTCGGGGCGTATTGCCCGCCCTGCACAGCCACGGGTAGGGGGCGTTCCGAGGTCTGTATCTGTTCGCTGATGATGACCCGGATCATCACTAAGAACAGGAGTGGCCCGAGTAATGGCCCGATGATCAGCGTGTTCAGCACGGCGCGTCGGTCGCGCAGACTTTCCCGCAGTTCCTTGCGAAAGACGGTGGTGAGCGCGCTCACGCAGCCACCCCCTGGCCACCAATCAGGCGCATGAAGGCGTCTTCCAGCGCCGCTTCGCCGGTTTGTGCGCGCAACTCATCAGGCGTGCCGTTGGCGACGACCTCGCCGTGCGCGATCACAATGACACGATCGCACAGGGCGGCCACTTCTTGCATGACGTGCGTCGACAGCAGCACACAGCGACCCTCAGCACGCAAGTCCCGCAAGAAATCTCGCAACGCTCGTGTTGCCAGCACATCCAGTCCGTTGGTGGGCTCGTCGAGGACGATGTTGTTCGGTGCGTGGATCAAGGCACGGGCGATGGCGGTCTTGACGCGCTCGCCCTGACTGAAGCCCTCGCAGCGGCGCTCGGCAATGTTCTGCATGCCGAGACGCTCAATCAGATGGTCGATCCTGGCCCGGGCAGCGCCCGCCTCGATGCCATGCAGTTCGGCGTAGTACTCAATGTTTTCGCGTGCGGTGAGGCGGCGGTATAAGCCGCGGGCATCGGGCAGCACGCCGAGCTGACGACGTGCACCCAAGGGATCCTCGTGCGCGTTGATGCCATCGACCAGGACCTCGCCGGCATCGGGCGTGAGGAGCGTATAGAGCATCCGCAAAGTCGTCGTCTTGCCGGCCCCGTTGGGCCCGAGCAGTCCGGTGATTTCGCCGTCGCGTGCCAGAAAGGACACGTCGCGGACCGCGACTAGGTCGCCGTACGACTTACACAGGTGGCGAACGTCGATCATGGTGCGGCTCCGGCATAGCCGAGAAAGAACGGGGTGGCGCGTTCACGCTGCAGACACTCGGCCTCGAGATTGACGAGGGAGGCGTGGCTGACAAAACGTTCCACCACGTCGGGCGCGCAGCCGATGCCCATGACCGAGTGGCCCTGACCCGGCAGTACCAGGACACTCGCCTGCGTGAGGTGATGGGCGATCTCGTGTGCATAGCGGGGTGGCGTGACCGGGTCGAATTCTCCGCTGAGGAGCAGGGTCGGAACGGATCCGGTCAGCGGCGCATGAAAGTCTTTGGGCATCGGCGCATGCGGCCAGACCGCGCAGGCGGCTTGGGCTTGCTGAACGAACGCAGGCCCCAGGATTGTCTGGGCATCCTCCGGCCGGTTCTGTAATAACGGAGCGTCCTCACTGCACAGCACGGACAACTCCATCGGCCCATCCAGGCGAGTCGACAGGTCGCCTTGTACCAACAGCAATTGCCCGAGGAGCGCCTGATAACGTCCCGCCCGCGCCTCGTCGAGCGTGAGCGGTAGGAGCGCCGCGGTTTGCGGGCTATACGCGTAGAAACGCACGAGCTGAGCAAGGCCTGCGCGCGTGAGGTGTTCGCTGCGTTTTGCGTGGGTGACGGGATCGTCCACCGTCACATCGAGGGGATGGGCGTCTAGTTGCTCCAGCAGCGATTGCAGCATCCGGCGTGGATCACCGAAGCGGTCGCGGCAGCGGCGATCGCTCACACAGATCGCAAAACGCGCTTGCAAGGACGCATCGAGATTCAGGGCGTGCTCCGACCCGAGCGTGAGGGTGTTCGGCACCGGGCTGTCGAGCACGATGGCCCGAACCGAACGGGGGTAGTCGCGCGCGTAGATCTGGGCGACCCGGGTGCCGTACGAGACGCCGATGAGCGTCAGTGTCGGGTAACCGAGCTTGGCGCGTACGTCATCGAGATCCGCGGTCGCATCCAGAGTCGTATAGAATTGTGGATCCGCGTAGGTCGAGACGTGGGCCGCGCAGGCACTGACCCGTTTTCTGACATCGGTCTCCGTGCTCGATGGGCATTCGAAGGCATTGGATTGGCCGGTACCACGCTGATCGATGAGCAGGATGTCGCGTGATTTGAGCAGCGGTGCGAAGGCATGGGCCACGAGCGGGAAGTCCGAGAGGGCCGCGCCGCCGGGTCCGCCATCCAAAAAGGTCACCGCATCGGTTGCGCGCTTTTCAGCGGTCGCGGGGATGAGCGCGATGCGCAGCGAAATGTGCCGTCCCTGCGGATGTGACCGATCTTCCGGTACCGGCACGCTGGCGCAGTAAGCGGCCACGGAGGCGAAGGGCGTGCGTGGCGCGGCGAGGTCGCATTCGGTCAGACGCAGGGAGCCACGCAGCAAGGTACGCGGTGCCGCGGCGGGGCCGGGGACGGAGGTCGGGCTCGCGGTGGGCGCGTCGGGTGGCGTTGCGAGCCGGTGCCGTTGACCGGCGACAACGGCGATAGCCACCACAGCGAACGGGATGAGTCGGCGCAGTCGACGGTTTTTCAGCATGGTGAGATGGGTGCTAAGGGCGATGGCATTCGCAGGGGAATTGGCCGGGCGGATGATCGCACCGTCCGGCCTCCATTATTTCGACGTTTATCGAATTTCATATCCGGTTCCCAACGGCCGCAACGCGATCACCCACGTCACCCAACTTTGCGCGCTGCCAAGACGCGATCGTTGGCATCACGGTTGGCCCGCTGGATGGGGTCTTGGGCATGCAGCGGGCGTGCCGATGGGCCTCAGTGCGCGATCAACGGCAGGTCGATGCGACTGGCGTGTGCGGCATCGTGCAGCACGGTCATGGTCTGCTTCTGATAGTCCGCGGGCTTCGCCAGAAACACGTTGGGGACGAAGGTCTGCGGATTGCGGTCGTAGACCGGGAACCAGCTCGACTGGATCTGCACCATGATCCGGTGACCTTTCTTGAACACGTGGTTCGCGTTCGGCAGGTCGAAGGCGTACTCCAGCGGCACGTTCGGCGTGATGGCCCGGGCCACGGTGTAGCCTTCGCGATACCGACCGCGCAGGATGTCAGCGGAGACCATGAGCTGATAGCCGCCCATGAAGGCATCACCCGCCACTTCGTCCGGATAGACGTCGATGAGCTTCACCACCCAGTCGGCGTCGGTGCCGGTCGTTGCGGCCTGCAAATGCACCATCGGCGCGCCGGCGATCTGCACGGCCGCCTCGAGGGGCGGCGTGACGTAGGACAAGACGTCCGGTCGCGTCGCCACATTGCGTTGATCTTCGGTCAGCCACTCATGCCACGGCGCGCCGACGGAGAACCCGTCTGCCGGATCCACCGGATTGATCGGGCGTTGACGGTAGGGCACGGGCTTCGCTGGATCCGACACATAGGCATCGGCACCGTCATGGGCACCGGGTGCCGCAAAGGCCAAGGCGCCTTGCGCACCCAGATACAGCGGAGTCGTCACCGGTGCGCGATCGCCCTGCGCGGACGGCCAGGTCTTGAGATGCCGCCAGGTGTTCGTACCCGTTTCGTAGGCCGTGACCGGCGCGACGCTGAGCGGTGGCGGGTTGTCCTTCAGATAGTGATCGAGGAACGGCAGCAAGACCTCGCGCTGAAAATCATAGGACGTGTCGCTTGGAAAGCGAATGCGGCCTAAATGCGTACCATCCGCGATCTCCTGACCGTGATACCACGGGCCCATCGCGAGGAACACCTTGTCGTTCGCCGTGTCTTTGGGTTTCAGCGCGCGATACATCGCCAAGGCGCCGTAGATGTCCTCCTGATCCCAGAGGCCATGCACAAGCAGCATGGGTACTGTGAGCGGCTCTTTGGCCAACAGTCGGTCGATGGCCTGTTCTTGCCAGAACCGGTCATATTCCGGATGGGCCACAAGCTTCTGCCAGAAACCGATTTGCTCGAGTCCATGCGCATGCGCCACGTCCCCGGCGGATCCACCCTCTAGATACTGCGCATAATCATCGGCGTTGGACGTCCACCAGTGCTCGGAGTTATCGCGAGTGGCGACTTGGTCATGAATATAGGGAAGGTTGATCTGGCGGAACGCGCCATGATGAAACCAGTCATCGCCCATCCATCCGTCGACCATGGGGTTCATGGGCACGGTGACTTTTAAGGCAGGATGCGGGTGATAGGCGGCCATGAGGGGCTCAAAGCCGTCATAGGAAATACCCAGCGTGCCGACCCGGCCATTGGACTCGGGCACGTGGTGCACCAGCCACTCGATCGTGTCGTAGGTGTCGGTGGCATCGTCGACGGGTGTGGGGTTCTGCGGGCCCGAGACGGGGCGCGCCATCACATAGTCACCCTCGGAACCATATTTGCCGCGGATGTCTTGCACGACGCGGATATAGCCACCTTCGATGATCGTGTAGAGCGCGTTGTCATAGCCGACCAGGTTGGGCGCCAAATGCGCTGATGGGCCGTGCGCGGTCATGCCGTTCGCGTCGTAGGGCGTGCGCGTCAGCAAGATCGGCGCGTGCTGCGCACCTTTGGGAATCAAGATGACGGTGTGCAGTTTGACGCCGTCGCGCATGGCGATCATCACGTCGCGTTTTTCAAAATCCCAGCGATCGGTCACGGCGACGAAGTGCGCCGGTGTTTCCGACGGCAGCGCCGGGTACTGGGCTTTGGGTGGCGTGCCGGCCAAGGCGACGGAGAGGAAGCAGGCGCTGGCAATCGACGTGAGCGCGGCGCGAAAGAGCATGAGGCAACTCCCGGTGGTGGATGCCTGATGGTATCGCCACCGTCGCTGCGGCGCTGAACGATTCAGCGCGGTAAGAGGTGTGTCCGACGCAACACCGTGCGGATGCCAAGCCCCTGGGTGAGCACCGACAGGGCCACGACGGCGACCGTGAGGTCGGGCGCATCCCAACCGTCGGGGTTCAGGCTGAGCCCCGACAAGGGCATGACCAACGCGAGTGCCAATGCGCCGCGCAGACTGCCGGCCACGAGGACGTGCTGGTAGGCGCTCGGCAGGGCATCCCGCCGACCTGTGAACAGGGCGGCGAGCGGATAGACGGTGGCGCTTCGCGCGAGCAGGACGGCGAGCAGGGCGACGACGACCGGTAGTCCTAACGCCCACGCGCGGGGAAGCCCAAGCCAGCCGATCAGCAGGAAGACGGCGGCATTGGCCAGATGTCCGTAGCGGAGCAACCAATCCCGATGGGCGCTGTGCGACGGTGTCGCACGGGAGGCGACCCAAAGGCCGGCCAGCACGGTGGACAGTACCGCTGACGCGTGCAGCCATTGCGAGATCGCGGCCAGTGCCACGGTGCCGAGTAAGTGGAGGGCGCTGACAACGCTCGGCTGCTCGATGCGCCGTGTCAGCGCACTCAAGAGGACGCCGCTACCGAGGCCGAGGATGACGGCCAGCCCGACTTCGAGGGCGATGAGGTGGCTGACGGCGGCACCACTCGCCGGAAGGGTGCCGAGCAGCATGGGCACGAGGGAGAGCACCACCGCGGCAACAGCGTCATTCAGGAGGCTCTCGGATTCGACCAGGGTCAAGAGGCGCCCGCCCAGCCCGACGGAACGAAAGGTGGCAATGACGGCAACGGGATCCGTGGCGGCGATCAGCGCGGCGAATGGCAGCACCGTGGCCAATGGCCAGCCGAGGCCACCCGCCAGGAGGCCGGCGATGATCAGCGAGGCGATGAGCGTACCGGCGATCGCGAGGCTCAGGATGACGCGCGCATCGGTGCGCAGCGTCGGGATGTGGACCGCGCGCGCGCCTTCGAACAACAGCGGTGCCAAGAGGAAGGTCATCATCGTTTCGCGCGACAGACCCGGCGGCCGCAGTGGCGTCAGCGCCAGCAGACCGCCCAAACCGACCAGGAGCACGCTGGCGGGTATGCGGCTGCGCGACTCAACGCGATCGGCGAGTGACGCCAGAGCCCCGACGCCGAGCAGCAATCCTGCGACGAACAGCAGCGCGGTCATGAGCTGTGTTCGCTGCCGAGACGCGTCAGGCGTGGATCGGCGGCGACCGCGGCGAGGAGCCATTCGCGAAAGGCCCGTACTTTCGGGCTCGCCACCTGCGCGCGTGGACACACCAACCACCACGCCCCGGGATGCGCGACGCGCAGCGGCGCAAAAGGCTCCACCAACTCACCGCGCGCCAACTCATCTGCCACATAGACCTCCATGGCGAGCGCTACGCCGAGCCCCTGACGGGCCGTCGCGAGGGCGTGATCGTAACTGTCGAACGACAGACCTGCATCCGGATCCAGGTCGCTCAGTCCTGCGCGGTCCAGCCAGTATTGCCAGTCGGCGCGAGAGGGATGGACTTGCAAGAGCGGTGCCCCCTTCAAATCGGCGGGCTGCTGTAACGGCGAACGCGCTAAAAATGCAGGGCTCGCCACCGGGAAGAGGTCGCTCGAGAATAAATAGGTGTAGTCCAGGTCGGCGTAGTGTGGGTGCCCGATGAGCACGCAGGCATCGACATCCTCGCGGCCGAAATCCACGTCCCATTGTGACGTCAGGAGCCGTAACCGCAATTCGGGGTGTTGGGCTTCGAAGTCCGGCAGTCGCGGGATCAACCACCGGATGGTCAGCGTCGAATACAACTGCAAGGTGAGGACGTCACCCCCGCGCGGCGCGACCAACCGCTCGGCCGTATCGGCAATGCGATTGAAGGCTTCCCGCACACTGGCATACAGCGTACGACCCGCCGGCGTGAGGCTGAGCGCGCGCGGCTCGCGGTGGAACAGGGTAAGCCCGAGATGCTGTTCCAATTGTTTGACGTGGTAACTGATCGCGGAGTGTGAGACACACATCTCATCGCCGGCGGCGCGGAAGGAGCCGAGCCGAGCGGCGGTCTCAAAGCTTTTCAGCGCATTCAGGGGCGGCAGGTGTCGACGCATGGACAGACAGCGGTGGCGGGTGGGCTTCCCAGTCTAGCGCGAGTCCCGGTGGCTGAGCCGTTCAGATCTAATAATTAGACCGGAACTCAAGAAATCAGCGCTTTACGACGAAAAGGGCCCTTTCTTAGCCTGCGCGTCTACTCGCCCTGAGGGATTGCTGATGCTGTTAGATGCCGTCTCGCCGTCGCTCAGCGGTCTGCGGATCGGTCAAGACGGGCAATACGCGCTGATTCGACCGGAGCTCGGCGCTCAGGTGACGCAGTTCGAGTCGCAGACACCGAGCCGTCGGCGCGTGTGGTGGGCAGCGGATGCGCACGAGTCCGTGCGACCCCTGCTGCCCTTCCTCTCGACCTGTCCGCCGCGGTGGGACGTTGCGCGTCGTTCGCGAGATCAGGTTGAACTGTCGTGCGTGCACCGCGATCCCTCAGGCGTGGTGCAGTGGATCGCGGCGTACCTCATCACGGCCGACGAGCGTGGCTTGCACCTCGCCGTTGCTCTTGAGAACGTCTCGCCGGCCGTTTTGAGTGCGCGCACCGGATTCGAATTTCACCTGCCGGCGCCGATCGGGTCGGCGTTGACAGTGCCACCGGGCACGCTCGGCGGCGGCGATGAAAGACCTTCCGGCGACTCGCCCTTCGGGTGGCCCCGCCGATCGATGCTCAGCTATTCAGGGGGCGACCAACTGGAAATGCGCGCCCAGTCACCGCTGGCACGCACGGCCGTTCGGCGCGTGTCCGATCAGGTGGTTCTGCAGCTGTTGGCGCCGAGTACCCTCGCCGCAGGCGCTACCCTGCGGCTCGAGTGCCGAGTGCGCGCGTCCCTCAGTGAGGAACCACCAGAGCCCGCGACATCCCTTTAACGGTGGTCTGCATTGCGGACGTTGCGGATGCCCGCGGTGCGCGCAGCGCGCACCCTGACGGTACGGGTCGGTGAGCGACCCGGATAGCAGGGATGGTTCCATCACGGAGGTGACCGCAATGAAGCGTGTTCGAATGGGATGGGTGCTCGTGGCTCTGATGGTCTGCAGTGCCACAGCGTCTGCGGACGATGAGGCGGTGCCGCTCATCGATGTCACCGGAGCCGATGCGCAGCGAGTCATTGAGTGGTTGCAGGAAGACCTGAGCGGCGTGAATCCCGATGCCATCTTGGAATGGTGTCCCCTCGTATTGCGCGCCGTCACTGACCGCGTTGGGGCATCGCCCCAGCGCATGGGCGCGGCGTGCCGACTGCAGGACGGCGTGGCGCAGCGACGGGTTCTGTTGTGCGCCGACGTATCGCACCATCGCTTTGTCTGGGTCGCCAGTGACGAGGATGATCGCGTGGCGCTGACGCGGTTTATCGAGAACGCCTGTCCGGACGTCGACTAGACGACAGGTCGGTATCGGGTTGGGCCCGTTACTTCCAGCAACCGGACGAATCGGCGGGCGTGCGGGTGCCCTCGCCATCCAAGGTCAGCGTTTGGCAGGCCACATTGTCTTGTAACTGAGTGCCGGTCGCTGTCGCCGTGACCTTCCAGGAGGTGGCAATCGACCCCGTCGCCCCGGCGGTGACGGCGAGCGTGTAGTAGCCGAGCGGTGAGGTGGTACTCAGACCCAGTCCGATGGGCGCTGCGCTGGCGAGGTCCGTGGTGTACTGACTGTTCTGCAAAAAGTATTTCTCTTCGGCCATCGAAATGCGCAGCAGCGTTGTGGTGCCATCGGTTCGGTTTGCCCGCAGCACTGAGCTGCGATAGCTGCCGATCGCGATGCTGGCCAAAATCGCCAGCACCACGATGGAGATCAGCAGTTCGATCAACGTAAAGCCGCGTGAACGGGGGGTCATGGCGCGTCCGACTCCTTCCAGTAGGTCTTCACGCGGCTCGAAAAGGCTTTGCAGGAGCCGAGCATCTCGGCCCCGGACATGCACAGCACATTGCTTTGGCTGCTGGTGGGGACGGTGTTGCCATTGGCATCCGTGCCCGGAACCGGCGCCGGGAAGAGAAAGGCCAAATTGGGGGCAATGCCCGTTTGCGCCAGTGTCGTCGAACGATCGGTGATCGCTGAATTGTTCTGATTATTCAGATTTGCGACGGGGCTGCCGTCAATCACGCTGACGGCATAGAACTTATTCACGCCGAGTGCGGGTTGGCAGAGGCCGACCACGTTGCCGCCGGGTGTGTAGGTGGTGAACAGCACTTGGTTATTGAGCGTCGTGGCACTGGAAAGCACTTTCTCACCTTGCCAACTGGAGCCGGGCTGATTGAGGAGCAGTTTCCAGCCCTTTGCCGTTGCCGAGATGCTGGGTGTCACGGAACTGGTGATATCCGTGAGGTCACTGTCTTTGATGCGTGTCAGGGCTGCGTATTGCGCGTTGGTCAGGGTGGTGAAGGGCGAATAATCGCGGATGGCATAGAAGCGATCCTGCGCGGCGACACTCAAAGGATGTCCCCGGTAACCCGATCCGATCGCCAGATTGATGAAGGCGGGGAGGCCGCGGCGCTGGACGACGGAAACGTCCGGAGCATTATAAAAGCGACGATTGTCCGTCAGCGTCGGTGTCGACAGATCATGGTCGCCCAGCGTCGCCAACACGCCTCCGCTGACGAGTGAACCGCGACTGTTGCCATTCGTGATATCGAGGCGCCAGACCTGCCCGCCCAGATCGCCGACATAGAGTCGATCCGCGTAGCCGTCGCCGTTGGTGTCGAGGACCGCCACATCGGAGGGAATGGCATGATCCATGGCCGACAGCACCAGATCGGCACCACTGCCCGTACCGCCGGCCCGCCATAGCACGGTGCCCGCGACGGCATCGACCATATAAAGCGCATTGCCCACCGAGTCTGCGGCCGCGTAGGGCTCGGTTTCTTCGGCCGGGTCGTAGCCGCCGCCGAAGATCAGAACAAGCTTTTGCTTGGAGGTCTGCGTGTTCCCACCCACCGACACGCGTGCCAGTTGCGGGCTTGACCACGATTGACCGATGCCGGGCAGTTCATTAGCCCCCAGCGACCACATGAACTTCGGATTCTGTTTGTCCGTCACATCCAACGCGTAGTACGTGCTGCCACCGCGGCCTTGGCTGAAGTAGATAAACACCCGGTCGCCGGCCGCCGGGTCGATCACGCCATCGCCATTCACGTCGTACTTCAGTACTTTCACCGAGCCATCGAGCGTGTAGTGTTTCTGCGTCTGCGGGCTGTTCGAATACAAGAGCCGTAGACTCGATAAGATCTCTTGCGGGATGAACGACCACAATTCGGTACCGGTGTCCGTGCGAAAGGCATGCAGAAAGCCGTCATTTTCGGCCACGAAAATCACCCCGTCCGATGCGTCGGGGCTGGCGGGTGTGCCGCCGTAGATAACGGCCGCCGGCTGCGCGTGCAACGGGTCGCCCATCGTGTGGCGGCTGTCCGTGGTCGACTGATTGCTGTTCTCATCACGCACGTCTTCGCCGCGGGCGTACGCAATCAGAGTGTCCCGCAGCGTCGTGCTCGTAATGCCCAATACGGTTGTTGTCAGCGCCGTGTTGGCCGAGCTCACCGCCATTAAATCGTTGCCCGGCAGCGTGACGGGGCTCGCCGGGTTGGCGCCCAGATAGGTGTAGACATTGCGATGGGGGTTGGCCGACGGATCCCAGTTTGGAATCTGATTGGCCGCCCCACCGATCGGGATGTTGGTGCCATCCACACTGGAGGACCAGATGCTCTGTGCGCTGGATTTAAAGAAGCCCGTCGCCGGATCCACCGCATCCTGGCCATTGGCATCCACGATCTTGCCGTTCTGAAGTAGGTAGCGCTTCAGATTGCCTGGCCAGTGATAGTTCGTGGCCGGCTGGAAGACCGACACATAGAGATCATTGAGCGTCTGCGTGCGGTTAAACGCATTCACGGCGACCGTCGGCGCCGTAAAGGTGGTTGAAATCTGCAGGATGTTCGAGACGATTGCCGTCAACACTTGCTGCAGCGTTGTCAGGTCTGCCGCTGTGAATGCCTGGCCGCCCCCTTTAGAGGCCGCATTTTGCAAGTAGCTGTAGGCGGTCCGCAGATCCGGGTCATCGCCAAATCCAATGAAGTAGGTTTGAACGTTTTGCTGACCGGCCAGTGAGCTGTTCAAATCAGTGTTGAACATGTACTTGGCCATCGCGCCGAGGCAACGCCCAGAGTTGGGATCGCCAAATCCGGTGGTTGTGCCGAGGTTGCCGCCCGTGCCCCAGCCGCTGAGGTTGTAGGGTGATGTTGTCGAGGCATCGCATGTGCCGCCGGTGGTCGCCATGGCGGATGAGTAGTACGACTTTGTCACCAGTTCGTCGTCGTACGTGGGCAGACCGTCGGTGAGGAAGACGACGAAGTTGCGCTGACACGAGTACTGGATTGGCGAGAGGTATTTGCCACCCGCTAATGCGGTGGAGACACTCGCGGTTGGGGAGATCCCGTAGGTGGGCGTTTGTCCGGAATAGTATCGATAGGCTTCGTAGAGTGTTTCTGACAGCGGTGTGAAGCCCGACGCGGAGAGGGCGTCGATAGCGGAGGTGAGGGTGGCTCGGGAGCTGCTCGTGACGGGTGTCACGGGCACGACCACGCGGCCGCCGGTGTTTTGCGAGGTGTTGTAACGCATCAGACCAATGTTCACATTGGACAGCGAGTTCACGAGGCTCTTGGCGGCCGTTTGTACGACGCTGATGCGGGTGCCGGTCTTCCACGCGTCGTAGTGGTAATAATTGAGGTACTTGCCGCTGTAGACCGTGTAGACGGTTTGGGTCGAGCCACTCTTAGCCCAGTAGGCATTGCTGGCCAGCGCCACGGTGTAGGGCGTCGTGAGGCTCAGGCCGGTGCTGTCGGTCGGCGTTGCGGGGTAAGGGCCAGTTGCGTTCTGGTAATCCGCAAGGCACATCACGTTGGTCTGTGTTGCGCTGGTGCGCAGCGACGGCGTCCAGGAATAGGTATACGGCGAGCTGCTGCCGCTGCGTTTCCATTGCACGAGCGTTTCGACCGAAAATCCGGTGTCACCCGACAAGGCGGCGTTGGCGTCCGTGCACTGAAAGAGGGCGGTTGGGATGACGGTGACGCTGGAAGGGAGCGACGTGGGACACGAGGGTACATTCGTGCTGGTGGGCAGGCCGCTGATCGGATCAACGGTGGGCGCCGCTTGCCCGGCGACGATGTACAACTTGCTCTCATCGAAAGCCGTCGTGCAGTAGCCGGTATTGGGGTTCAGACCCGTCGTGACGGGATAGCTGGCGGTGGGATCGTAGTCCCCCGCGCTATAGACAGCACTGTTCATGCTGCCTGAAGTATCGAGAATCAGCAGAATGTTCGGGCCGACCGTACCGGCCGATGGGGCGGCAAATATTTCGCTGTCATCCGCCTGAGCACTGCTCACGGTCAGTAGGGCTACGAGGCATCCACAGATGAGGTGCCGTAGGGTCGACCCGAATACGGTCTTCATGGCGTTCTCCGCGCGGGCGCAGCGAGGTCAATCAGGACGCGGGTGACCACGTGCGTGCGCGCATCCAACAACACCGTCGCTGGTGTGTGCGCGGCCGAGTGCGCCAATGCCTGCCACTCAATGGCGCTGAGGCGCGCGCCACGCGCCAAGTAAACGGTTTGAGTGTCGGTTGCGTAACGTTCCGTGGGGCACGTGGCGCACGTATGCAGGTTGAGCGGACCGCCCACGGTTTGCGGAAGATCGATGGCCCCTGCCTCGGTTTCAATGGCTTGTTCGCCAGAGATCATCGGCAGCCGTGCCGGCGGCGATGTGACGGGGGCCGCTATCGCGCTCATCGGTAGACCCATGAGCGCGATGGCTGTCAGCCATGCAGAGAGTCGATCACGGTGTACTGGCATGATGAACTCCTCAGGGTCCGCCGGCGCCGGTGATCACCACGGCCGCCGGTGCGATGACCGCCACGCCCTGCACGTTGGTGGCGCTCGCGCCGCGTGCCGATCGGCCGGTGCTGCGAATTTCAAAATGATAGGTGGAGAACGCGTTCCAGCTCGATCCATAGACGGCACCTTGCGGGGCCCCTTGTAATTGTGTCACGACCTGGGTTGTGTACGTGTCCGTACTGGCGCCAGGTACCGTGCCCGATGTTGACAGTGTCGTGTTCTCAGGGTTGAACGCGCCCATGGCATAGGTCTGCTCGATGCCGGTCTCCGCGGCGAGGAACGCTGCTTCGCGAAATTGCTCGTTCCCGGCCATGATAAAGCCGAAGCCCGCCGAGCGCATGGCGGCGGTGGCCAGCAGTAGCAGCAGCGTCAGTAGAATCAGCGCGATGGGCAGCGCAACACCGCGTGTTCGACGTGGGTGGCGTGGTGATGGGACCCGCATCGTCAGGTCCCCAACACGTTGCGGATCATGACAGTCCGGGAAACCAACAGGCGCCGGTAATGATCATTCGGCTGGTACGCGAGACCCCCGTTGCTGCCACTGGTCAGGTCATTCACGGTTCCGTTTTGGGTCGAGCGGTTGCCATAGACGTAGGTGCGATTGTCGGTAAAACCCGGTTCCAGTGTGTCGGAGCGAATGAGGACCCACAGGCGCACGGCAACGATCTGCGCGCCACTGGGCAGTGCGCCGGCTGCGACGGGATCGACGTATTGTTGCGCGACGCCGGTCGTGCCGGTGTAATCGATTCCGAATTGCACCTGAAAGTCTTCAACACCGGCGAGGATTTCCTCGTCCTGAAAGGTCGGTACCGTGCCGACGTTGTTGAGCGATTTGCGCCAGAGTGTCGGCACATTGCTGCCGCTCGAGGCGTCACGGGCCACGTAATACGTATGGACGACCAGATCGTGAATCGTGCCGGGGGAGTTTTCGGCGACTGTTTGGTCGGCCTGACAGGCGTTGACCGTATTCACCAGCGAGACGTTGGTGCGCGTGGAGCAGATGCGCAACGGGCCGATCGCGTTGGCGCCGACTGCGCTGGCATTCAAACCGGCGCGGCGTACCGTCAGCGTGTCGGCCGAGGGCATAAAACGACTTTGATAGGCCACGCAGCCCAGCGTGTAGCGGTCGTTCGAGCCTTCTAACGGCGTGCCGAGGTCAGTGCCGAAGTTCGTGCCGCAACTGCTGGCGGCAGCCCCCGCCAGCGTTGTTGCCGCCGGATCCGTCTGCGGCGTCGTGCCGATGATGCCGCTGACGCCTTTGGCGTAGCCCCAATAGCCGGCCATGCGCACATCGGCCTCGAGGACCGAGTAGACATAGCGTGCGTTTTCTTCCAGACGACTTTCCGTCTCATGGATACCGTAGGTGCGCGAGCTGTCCATGAAGATTTTGAAGGCGCCGCCCACGAGCACGAGACCGATGGTCATGGCGATCATGAGCTCTATCAGGGTCAGGCCGCGGCTTCGGTAGGGTCGTTTCATATGACCACCCGCACCGTATAAGAAAGCTGTTGGCCCGTGCCGGCTTCACGCCAGGCCAAGGTCACGGTGTAGGTCGAGGGTAAGTTCGTACCGCCAGTGGCAACGGCGACGCTACCGGTGGTGCCAGGCGGCATCAGTGCTGCGATTTGCGCTTGCCACAGATAAAGATCATGGGCGGCCATCTGCGCGCTCGAGCAGAGCGTCGCGCGCAATGCGCCGCCGGAGCAACTGTTGTTGGCGGCAGTACCGGCATACGCGGAACCAGCCGTGCGGTTGGCACGAATCCGGTCAGCGAGATCGGAGGCGAGGTTGACCGCGTACAGGCGCGACGTCGCGCTCGCATTGCCCTGAATGGTCACAACATACAGTTTGGCCACGCCCAGCAATCCGATCGACAGCACGACCAGTGCGACCAGCACTTCGACCAGTGTGAATCCCGCTTGAGCTGTCCGGCGCATCAGGGGCATGCAGAACCTGCCAGTGCGGACTGGACGTCCGCAACCGATGACACAGCGCGACCGCGGCCGGTGGTCGCGATGAGCAGGGCACGGGCCGTTGAGCTCGTGCCTGCCGCTACGACGCCACGAGCATCGCAGAAGATCACATTGCGTAAGGCCTGATGCGCAGCCGAGGGAGTGGCAAAGCCCGTCGCCGAAAAGGCGACCACCGCGTCTCCGTCGGTCTTCACGGTCACCGTCGCATCAATCGTCGCGTGACGCTCGAGTATGGCTTCGTTGGATTGGTGCGCCCAGTCGCCGTTGCTGTCGACAAAGACGATCCAGCCGCGTGCCGCGCCGTAATCACAGACCGGACTGGCTGCCGCGGGGTTGGTCGTGAAACAGACGGCCGTGGGCACCTGCAGCTTGAGTGCTTCGGTGCGTGCCCGATTGATGGACGCCAACAGGTCGTTGGTAGCGCTCGTGAGGCGACCATTTTGCAGCAAGGTGCGCATCGACGGCACGGCGATGGCGCCTAAGATCACCGCCAGAGACAACACGACCATCAGTTCCACCAAGGTGTACCCGGCCGACCGCGGTGCGACGCGGTTTAACAGGGAGTGGTGGCTGACTCGCCTCATGGGGCCCTCGCGACGGGCACGCGCCCGGCACCCCCAAGGATACTCTTTGCCGTTCGCCTGCAAGGCGCGGTGTTGGAGCGCGCGCCTGCAACTGGGAGCCAGTTCACACAACCACGGCGCGCCCGGTCCGATCAGCCGGCGAGGGTGAAGACCGATAGCGCGGTGGCCACGCCGGCGAGCGCCGCGACGCTGCCGATGAGCGGGAAGAACTTTTGGCGTCCCAAGAAGTACAGGGACGACAGCACTAGTCCCAATTCCAGCAGACCTTCGCCGAGGTCGTAGCGCAGGGCGAGCGCCTCGTCGTGCTCGGTCTCGTGGTCTTTTTCTTTGGCCTTGTCCTGGATTTCCGCGGCATCCCGGACGTACTTCTCGCTCTGCTTGTGGAATTTCTCGATCGCGTCGGCGATTTTTCCGGCCTGCGCGTTCTTCGGGTCCACCGGGGCAAGCGCCGTGAGGACCTCACCGGCCGTGCTCACCGTGTTTTCACGGATTTTTTTGGCCTGATAGTAAGCCCACTGATCGTTGGCCTCGGTGCGGTGAATCACGGCGGCCGTATGCGCGCGGTGGGCACAGATCGTCACGACGGCGAGTAAAACACCGATGACACCGACCAAAAATCCGACGGACTTTCCGGCCGGATCGGCGCTGTGGGCATGTTCGTGGTGGATCTCGATTTCGGCCATCGGAAGGCTCCTCGGCAGTTAGGTGGACCATTTTAATTCTACCCCGGTCAGGGGGCGCCAGCAGTCCCTGGCGTCGGAATCGCAGTGAGTGCTTTCGGGCCGGAGTGGGTCACGCTATACTGAATGGCTTACCCGAGGTCGCCGGCAACGGCGGCTTCGTCCAACCAAAAACGCGAATGTGGCGGAACTGGTAGACGCGCTGGATTTAGGTTCCAGTGGGGCAACCCGTGAGGGTTCGAGTCCCTCCATTCGCACCAGAGGATCTTGAGGATGAGGGTATCGTTAACGTCGACCGGAGCGCTTGAGCGCCGTCTTGAAGTCGCGGTACCGGCCGCAGACGTGGACAAGGTCTACGGCGACCGCTTGAAGGCGTTCGGCCGTACGGCTCGCTTGAAGGGCTTCCGTCCGGGCAAGGCGCCCGCGAAGGTGGTTGAGCAGCAGTTTGGTGGCCAGATCCGTCAGGAAGTGGTCTCCGAGGTGCTGCAGAACAGCCTGAATCAGGCGCTCGCGCAGGGCGGGATCTTCCCGGTCGGCAATCCACGTATTGAGCCGTTGTCACTGGCGCCGGGTCAGGATTTGGCCTACGCGGCGGTGTTCGAGGTGTTCCCGCAGATCACGCTGCAGGGACTGTCGGACATCGAGGTCGAGCGTCCCGCTGCGGACGTCGGCGTCGAGGACGTGGACGCCATGATCGAGACCCTGCGTAAGCAGCGTCTCAATTGGAAGGCGTCCACTGGCGCCGCGAAAGAGGGCGACCGAGTCGTCATCGATTTCGACGGCACGCTGGATGGCGTGGCGTTCGAAGGCGGCAAGGGTGAAAACGTTTCCTTCATTCTCGGCCAGGGACGCATGCTCAAGCCGTTTGAGGCGGGCGTGACGGGTGCCAGTGCTGGCGAGACGCGGACCTTCCCGGTCGAATTCCCAGCTGATTATCAGGCGGCGAATTTGGCCGGTAAGACGGCTGACTTCACGGTCACCGTGAAGTCGGTCGATGAGAGCGAATTGCCCGAAATCGACGATGCTTTCTGCTTGGCATTCGGTATCACCGAAGGCGGTATCGAGCAGTTGCGCGCCGAGGTCGAGGAAAACATGCGGCGCGAGCTCGCCGATAACCTGCGCAACCGCACCAAGACGCTGGTCCTCGACAAGCTCTGGGCGGCTCATCCGATTGATCTGCCGGCGGCAGCGGTCGATGAGCAGGTGCGCACGCTGCAGATCGATTGGCTGCGTCGCATTGGCGCAAAGCCGGAGGACGTCAAGCAGGCACCGCCTCGCGAGCCGTTCGAGCAGGCAGCGCGTCGTCGCGTGGCCGTGGGCTTGTTGGTGGGTGAAGTCATCCGGCAGCAGGGCATCACGGTGGATGCAGCGAAGTTCGAGGAGCGCCTCGAAGCAGCGGCCGTCGGTTACGCCGATCCAGAGGCGGCGATGCGTCAGATTCGCGACAACGACCAGTTCCGTCAGAACATCGAGGGCACGATCCTCGAAGATCAGGCGGTCGACTGGATGTTGACCCAGATGAAGGTCGTCGAAACCCCGGCAACCTTCAAGGAAATCATGAACTTCGGCGCCTGAGCCGAGGGAGTCCTTATGCTCGAGCAAGCTCTCAATCTCGTTCCGATGGTCGTTGAGCAGAGCGCGCGCGGCGAGCGGGCCTACGACATTTATTCGCGCCTTCTGAAGGAGCGGATCATTTTTATCGTCGGTCCGATTGAGGACCACATGGCGAACCTGGTCGTGGCCCAGCTCCTGTTCTTGGAGTCGGAGAACCCGGACAAGGACATCGCCATTTACATCAACAGTCCCGGCGGTGTGGTCACTTCGGGACTTGCGATCTACGACACGATGCAATTCATCAAGCCGCAGGTGGCGACGATTTGCGTCGGTCAGGCGGCCTCGATGGGCGCTGTGTTGCTCGCGGCGGGCGCACCGGGCAAGCGGTACACGCTGCCCAATTCGCGCGTCATGATCCACCAGCCACTCGGCGGCTTCCAAGGTCAGGCGACCGACATTGAGATCCACACCCGCGAGATTTTGGACCTGCGGGCGCGTCTGAACGGTATTTTGGCCAAACACACGGGTCAGGATATCGAGACGATCGGGCGCGATACGGACCGTGACAACTTCATGGGTGCTGAGGCGGCTAAGGCGTACGGGCTCGTGGACCATGTCTTTACGCGGCGCGGCGAAATTGCCGGGACCTGAAGCGGAATCGCGAAGTTCTTCAAAGACTTGACTGACTTAGACACAGTTCACACTGCGGCCTCGGCGCTTTTACAGGCACCGGGGCCGCGTGCTATATACGTAAGGCAGAGGGTAGGCGCCGTGATCGGGGGCCCCCTCGCCACAGACGAGGGTGAGAATGACTGACGATATTCGCGGCAAGGACGACGGCAAACTTTTGTACTGCTCTTTCTGTGGCAAGAGCCAGCACGAGGTTCGCAAACTCATTGCAGGTCCCTCCGTATTCGTCTGCGACGAATGCGTCGAGTTGTGCAATGACATCATCCGTGAGGAGCTCGAGGAGAAGCAGGAGCGCACCCGCGAGAAGCTCCCGAAGCCCCACGAGATTAAGAAGGTCCTCGACGAATACGTGATCGGCCAGGACCGCGCCAAGAAAGTGCTCGCGGTGGCCGTCTATAACCACTACAAGCGACTCCAGAGCCGCACCGCGCCGGGCGAGCGCAAGGCTAAGGGCGACGACGTTGAGCTGCAGAAGTCGAACATCTTGCTGATCGGGCCGACCGGTTCGGGCAAGACCCTGCTGGCCGAGACGTTGGCGCGCCTCCTGAACGTGCCCTTCACGATTGCCGATGCCACGACGCTCACCGAAGCCGGCTACGTCGGTGAGGACGTCGAGAACATCATTCAGAAGTTGCTGCAGAAGTGCGACTACGACGTCGAGAAGGCACAGACCGGCATCGTCTACATCGACGAAATCGACAAAATCAGCCGCAAGAGCGACAACCCCTCGATCACGCGTGACGTGTCGGGCGAGGGCGTGCAGCAGGCGCTGCTGAAGTTAATCGAAGGCACGGTCGCCTCGGTGCCGCCGCAGGGTGGTCGCAAGCATCCGCAGCAGGAATTCCTGCAGGTCGACACCTCGAACATTCTCTTTATCGTGGGCGGCGCCTTTGCCGGTATCGAGAAGATTATCGCCAACCGCACCACGAAGGGCGGCATCGGGTTCACCTCAGAAGTGAAACCCGCGGATGATGCTCGCCGTCCGTCGGCCGACCTCTTCAAGGAAGTCGAGCCAGAAGATCTGGTGAAGTTCGGTCTGATTCCGGAGTTCGTCGGCCGCTTGCCGGTCGTCGCGACGCTGGAAGAACTGGATGAGAACGCCCTGATCTCGATCTTGATGGAGCCGAAGAACGCTCTGACCAAGCAGTACCGCAAACTGTTTGACATGGAAGGCGTGGAACTCGAATTCCTGGAACCGGCGCTGCGCGCCGTGGCGCGCAAGGCACTCGCCCGCAAGACGGGCGCGCGCGGTCTGCGCACCATCCTTGAGCACGTGCTCCTCGACACCATGTACGAGTTGCCGGGCCTGAAGAACGTCCATAAGGTCGTGGTGGATGAATCGGTGATTGGTGGCGATACCCGACCGTACGTCGTCTATCGCAGCGAACCGGTTGAGGAAGAAGAGCCTCGCCGGACCGGGTCGACCTGAGGAGACGCGACGCCGTTTCCGGTCAGCGCCGCCTTCGGGCGGCGCTGTCGTTTTCAGGGCTGGGCTTCGCGTCTTAGACGCGGCGCAACGCTGCCGTCGCCTCGACACACAGTTGCAGATGCCGTTCGGTGACGCCGCCATGGCGGGTGGCGTCCGTGATGCTCTCGAGCATCAGAAGCGCCAGTTCCACCTGTCCGCGCATGCGCGTGTTTTCAGCCTTGAGATAACGGGCGAGTTGATCCCGGGGATCGTCGATCAGATCGAGTGTGCGGGCATTGGGGTCGACATGTTCACGAAAGAGCTGCTCGACAATATCGCGATGACGGACCAGATAGAGCGGATTCACGTCGGCCACCGTGGTGCCCGACGGTGCGCCGGCTGCCACCAGGGTTTCGTCGGTCAGGCGCCGGAAACCCATGCTCCAGTCCGAGTAGTCGCGCCGCTCGATGGTGCGCCGATGCAGTAATTGGATATCCGTATTGCGCGGGTCGGCCTTGATCCGCTGCAGCAGATGGTCGACGTCCGCTTCCTCGCCCTCGAGCGTCTGGAGAAAGGTCTCGTTGGCGTAGAACAGCATGCCGGTCACGGCGCTGCCGGGGTTGTTCGTCAGGCACTGGCGCAGCAGTGAGAGCAGGTCCTCGGAGGACATGGGTGCCGTTGCGCGACTGACGTACGAGATCTGGATCATGGGAGGCGGTGTCCGGATGCCGGTGGCACAGCATACCCTGCTGACCAGACGAGGGCCGCACCGTTTCGAAACCTAAGTCGGTGTTGCCGAGGCGTGCCCATGGAGACCCGCCCTTGCGGTCACGG